>DATJJM010000317.1:0-14314 GCA_035492535.1 Acetobacteraceae bacterium
TCGATCGCCACCGTCATCTCGCCGCTCCGGCCATCGATGCGGTACACGCGGAACGGCAGCTCCGCTGTTCCCTTGTGTCCGAGGTAATTCCCCCGGATGCCGGCGCCGTTGTCGCTGAACCAGATCGAGCCGTCCGACTTCACCACCACGTCGTTCGGTCCAGCCAGGCGCTTCCCATCGAACGTCTCGGCCAGCACGGTGACCGTCCCGTCATATTCCGTGCGCGTCAGCCGCTGGCTGCCCATCTCGCACGTGATCAGGCGGCCTTGCCGATCGCGCGTGTTGCCGTTGGCATAATGCGAGGGACGCCGGAACACGCTGACCGCGCCCGTCTCCTCGTCGTAGCGCATGATCCGGTCATTCGGGATGTCGCTCCACAGCAGTTGGCGTGTATCACCGAACCACACCGGTCCTTCGGTGAACCGGCAGCCCCCGGCGATCCGCTCGATCGCCGCGTGGCCAAGCGCAATGGCCTCGAACCGCTTGTCCAGAACGACAAGGTTCGGATCGGGATAGCGTATCGGCGCCGGGCTTTCCCAGCGTGTGGCATCCGCCATGGTCGTCTCCTCCTTATGGCAACGGGCGCAACTCGTACGCGTCTTGCGCCGGCTTCGCCAGACTCAGTTCCGGCAAATTCATCATGCGCGCATAGAGCGCATTGGTCAGCTCCTCGCGACGTGCCCAGAGCGACCGGTACCAGGCGATCCGTGCATTCACCTGGTACGCCATCATGCGCTCGCTGGCCACGTAGTGCCGTGCCGCATCTCCAAGGCTGCGCGCAAGGTCCGGCATCGCCACCAGGCGCAGCAGCCGATCGCGCAGTTCTTCCGGCGAGCGGAACAGCACGCCGGTGCGGCCATCCTCGATACTGTCGGCATAAACCACGGGGCTCGCCAGGGACGCCACGCGGCAGGCACCTGCCTCGATGAACTTCAGGTCCGACTTGGCGCGATTGAATGGCGTATCGCCGAGCGGCATGAACGAGATCTCGCTCTGGCCAAGCAGGTTCATATAGGTGTCATGGTCGCAGGTCGGCGTGAACTGCTTGTGCGGCGTGTGCAGCGCCTCGAAGAACTGCTGGTCGTGCACCACGGAAAACCGCAGCCGCTCACCCGCCTTCTCCGCCACCGCGTTGAGCACGGGGATGAACGGCGCCCAGTCCTTCTCGCGGTTCAGCGCGCCGAAGAACAAGGTCACGACATTGGGTTCAACGAAATTCCGCACATCCGGCAGGTTGCGGATGGTGTTGGCGAACAGCGCGACCTCCGGGTTCAGGCCGCGCAGGATCGAGGCAAGCACCGGCGTGCTGGTCTGCACCGCGTGTACGCCGCGGAATGCATATTGGTCGCTCGCATCCAGCATGCCGAAGTGGTCGGGGTGGTCGTCGAACTCCGTGACGATGACCCAGCCTTCCGCCAGCAGATCCCGTAGCCGCTTCGCTCCGAAGTCGCCGATCAGTGTCGGCCGGTGCAGCACATAGATGCGCGGCGCGTCGCCGCCCGGCACAACCATCTCGCCACCCGTCGCGACGCGCGTCATCACCGCGGGATCGGTATTCAGCGTCTGTAGCGGATAGACGATACGGACATGCGACACGCCGCCGACGGGCTGCAGCATGTTCGAGACGATGTTGAGGATTGGCGGACGCGGCTGCTTGCGAACCCGCCACACGAATTGCAGCGGCGCCGAGCGCTCCGCGTAGTTCTGCGGATCGATGCCAAGCGCCTTGAGGCCCGGCGCAAGCTTGTTGGCGAACGCTTCGGCATTCTTCGCGTCGAAAATGCGCGGCCTCACGTCACACGGATACAGCCCGATCGCCTCCATGCCCTTCCGCAGCGTGTCCAGGCTGAACCAGCGCAGATGCGTCTCGTCGAACAGGCCGGCCGCTTCATAGTCCCACGTGCCGCGCAGCAGGCGTTCGGCAAAGCTCCAGTGCTCCATGTTCGGCACGCACACGAGGATGACGCCATCGTCGCTCAGCGCCTCCGCGTGCCGCCGCAGAACCGCCCATGGATCGCGCAGGTGCTCCAGTACATCGCCATAGATGATGCAATCGAGCGGACGCTCCAGTTCGAACGGCAACGGATCGATCTCGACATCTACCTGCGCCACGTCGTCCAGCCGCGTCCTCGCCAGCGATGCGCATTCCGGGTCGTTGTCGATGCCAAGCAGCCGCGCGCGCGGGTTGTAACGCCGGTAGATCGAAAGCAACGCCCCGGTCGAACATCCCACGTCCAGCACAGAGCCTGCATTGAGCGGTATGCGCTCCAGAAGGTCCGGGTTCGGTAAATCGTGTCGCTGGGTCATAGGTGGCCGAGGGCTCCGAAAGAACGAGACTGGCGGAGAGCCTGCCTTGCGGCATTGCAGTCGCCGCACGGCCGATCGGCTTTGGTAGGCGGAATTGCTCCGCCGGCGCAAGGCAGAACCAACCTACGTCGTCACCCAACCTACGTCGTCACCCAACTTATGTCGTCACCCAACTTATGTCGTCACATGGTACGGGTCGCGCCGCAGCGCGTGTAGATGCTCCTGCATGCGGGCCTGGCAGCGGTCGAGCGCGCTATCGTCGGAAAGCTGCGGCGTCGCGCTTGCGGCACGCATCAGGGCGTTGGCTGCGGCATCGGTGAACCGGCAGCGGTCCAATGCCGGCTGTGCGTGGCACAACAGACCTTGGCCCCAGCCCGACATCGCCAACCTCGAAGCAAACAGCCACTCCGAGAGGGACGAGGCGGCGACGGCCCGGAAGCTGATGGTCAGGTCCAGTGCGCCTGCCCAGTCCTGCCATTTGGCGCGATGCACCGCGGCCAGGGGACGCAGCGCCACCCAGGGCACCCGCAGCGCGTCTGCCACGATCGCGCCATGCATGGCCTCGGTCAGCAAAAGGCGACAGCGGCCGATCGCCGCGATGATCCCGCCAGGATCGCCGCGCGGATCGATCAGGACCATCCCGGCCTGGGCCGCTGCCTCATGCCATGCGCCATGCAACAGGCTTTCGAAATGCGGCATGAAGGCAATGCCGTCCCCAGTCGCCTCTGCCCGCCAGCCAGCCGCCGGCAGCAGCATCGCCGAATCACCGGCCCCGCGCGATACCGGTAACCCGAGCAGCCTCGCCGTGTGTGGCCCGCGGACCCAGTGAATGCGCCAGGTCCCGTCGAGCGTCGCAGGTGCCTGGTAGCCGCCATACCCCGCGCCTGCGACAAGCTTGATCGCCCCTGGCGGATGGCGCGCATCGAGCACGGAGCCGATGCCGAGGAACAGGGTGGATTCGTCGTCATCGAACAGACCGGGCAGCAGGCGCGGCCAAAGCAGCAGGTTCAGCTCGTCGCCGAAATTCCGTGTCACGCCCCGCCAGCAGTAAAGCTTCACGCCGGTCGCTTCGGCCCAAGGGCGGCGCGCACGAAACCCGCCGCATACGCGAGACGCCACCGGCAAGCCAGCAGCCATGGGCTGTGGCGCGAAACCAGGCCGGCAGGGGCCAGAACAGCCGCGACCGCCAGCCGGCGCGGCAGTTCGCGCCATACTTCGAGCGAAAGGCCAAGCCGCCGCCGCGTCAGCACAGTGGACACACCCTGCCAGTAAAGACGCGACAGCAGCCAGGACGGGGTCAGCCGAGCCGCCTGGATCTGATGCTGCACGACAATGCGCGAGTCATAGCGCGCCGAGTACCCTGCCGCCTGAAGGCGCCAGGCCAACTGCACTTCCTCGTCGGACAGGAGCATATCGCCAACCCGGCCGCTGCTTTCCACGAACCCTCCAACCGCGCGCAGGGCAGGGAGATGCACAACCATGTTTGCGCCATAGGGCTCCAGGTCCTTCGGCAGGCCGGAGCCGCGATATTCCCCTCGTCCCTCGGCCTCGATGATCGACAACGAGCCGCGAAGACTTGCGGGCCACCACGCAGGCAGTGGTGCCTCCCACAGCGGGAGGATGCGTCCGCCGATCAGCGCCGGCCGGCCCTCCCGGATGACGTGCAGGATCCGTTCGATCCAGTCGGGCTCGGGTACCGCATCGTCATCGATGTAGGCGATATAGTCGGTGTCCGTGGCCGCCGCGCCCACGTTGCGCGCAAGGCTGACGCCGGGACGCTCCACACGCACCATCCGTGCGTTGGGGATAGCAGCCACCAACAGCGCGATCTGTGCCGCTTCGTCACGATGCGATGCGCTGTCGACCACCAGGATGCTGAAATGATCGGGACCCGCGGTCTGCCGGCGCAGCCCCTCGAGACAATCCCTCAGATAGGACGGCCGGTTATGCGTGCATATGCAGACAGTGACGTCCATGCTCACAGAATCGACCAGAATAATTGACGGATGCTTACTGAACCCCGAGCCGGACCACTCCGTTCGATCTGCGCGATTCGGACACACCGGTGTCACAATCATCTGGGGGGATTGTGCAATCGCGGTAATCTGCAACCATAGGACACTGTGCCGGTCTGGTGTTGCGGACACACAAGGAGCGTCAACCGCCGACGGAGGGGAGAACAGCAGTGTCCAGGAGGCCCAACGCGGGGCTCACCCGTTCCGCACTGTCAAGAACAATGCGGCTGGCGGCACTGGCTGTGCCGTTGCTGCTCACCGCGTGCCATTGGGCGGTGCTCGACCCGAAGGGCTTCGTCGGCGTCTCGGATGTGACGATCCTGATCGACTCCGTCATCATCATGCTGGCGATCGTCGTTCCGACCATCGTGGCCACCGTGTTCTTCGCCTGGTGGTTCCGCGCGTCCAATACGCGGGCGGTCTACCGGCCGGGATTCTTCTATTCAGGCCGCATCGAAATGGTCGTCTGGGGCATCCCGCTTCTTGTCATCATGCTGCTGGGTGGCGTGGCGTGGATCGGGTCTCATCAGCTCGATCCAGCCGCACCGTTGCCAGGCAACAAGACACCGCTCGAAATCCAGGGCGTCTCGCTCGACTGGAAATGGCTGTTCATCTATCCCGACCAGCACGTCGCGACCGTCAATCAGCTCATGCTGCCCGCCGGCGTGCCCATCCACTTCTCGCTGTCGTCCGGCAGCGTGATGACAGCGTTCTTCGTGCCGCAGCTCGGCAGCATGATCTACACGATGAACGGCATGGTCACGCGCCTCAACCTGATTGCCGATGAGCCGGGGACCTTCTACGGCGAAGCGAGCCACTTCAGCGGTGATGGCTTCTCCGATATGCATTTCGATGTCCACGCCATGCCACCCGACCAGTTCGCCGCATGGGTCAAGTCCACCCAGAGTGCTGGCAAGACCCTGGATGCCGCGAATTATGGCGCGCTGGCGAAACAGGGCGTGCTCCCTGCGCCGATGACCTATGGCGCCGTCGAGCCCACCCTGTTTCAGCAGATCGCAACTCAAAAACTGCCACCCGGGCCGGGACCCGAAACCGGGCGCCCCGACGCAACAGTGTCGCCAAGGACGAGCCAATAGCATGTTCGGTAAACTGACCTGGCAGGCCATTCCATTCGATCAGCCCATCCCGCTGTGTGCGGGGGGGCTCGTCATTGTCATCATCCTCGCAGTCCTGGCCTATATCGCGCTGAAGGGCTGGCTGCCCTACCTCTGGCGCGAATGGATCACCAGCGTCGATCACAAGCGTATCGGCATCATGTATACGCTGCTCGCCATGGTGATGCTGCTGCGCGGCTTCGTCGATGCGCTCATGATGCGCTCGCAGCAGGCGCTCGCCTTCCGCTCCGACGGCTATCTGCCGCCCGAGCATTACGACCAGATCTTTTCCGCCCACGGCACGCTGATGATCTTCTTCGTCGCGATGCCCTTCGTCATCGGCTTGATGAATTTCGTCATGCCGTTGCAGCTTGGCATCCGCGACGTCGCCTTCCCGACGCTGAACTCGGTCAGCTTCTGGCTCACCGCGACCGGCGCGCTGTTGATCAACGTCTCCCTGGTGGTCGGCGAGTTCGCGCGCACCGGGTGGCTGCCGTTCCCGCCGCTGTCCGAAATCAGGTATTCGCCGGGCGTCGGAGTCGACTATTACCTCTGGTCATTGCAGATCTCCGGCGTCGGCACTCTGCTGACCGGCGTCAACTTCGTCACCACGATCCTGAAGCTGCACGCCCCCGGCATGACGTATATGCGCATGCCCATGTTCTGCTGGACGTCGCTCGCGTCCAGCCTGCTCATCGTCGCCGCATTCCCGGTGCTGACGGCAACCTTGGCGATGCTGCTGCTCGATCGCTACCTCGGCTTCCATTTCTTCACCAACGAAGCCGGCGGCAACATCATGATGTTCATGAACCTCATCTGGGTGTGGGGTCATCCCGAGGTCTACATCCTCATCCTCCCCGCCTTCGGCATCTACTCCGAGGTCGTCTCGACCTTCTCCAGCAAGCCGCTGTTCGGTTACCGCTCGATGGTGATGGCGACGCTGGTCATCTGCA
This sequence comes from Acetobacteraceae bacterium, assembly GCA_035492535.1. GTDB lineage: Bacteria > Pseudomonadota > Alphaproteobacteria > Acetobacterales > Acetobacteraceae > JAMXLO01. Next base: position 6,391 of record DATJJM010000317.1, read on the forward strand.
TCCTGGCCTTCTCGGTCTGGCTGCACCACTTCTTCACCATGGGCGCCGGCGCCGATGTGAACGCGATCTTCGGCATCGCCTCCATGGTCATCGCGGTGCCAACCGGCGTGAAGGTCTTCAACTGGCTTTTCACCATGTATGGCGGGCGCGTCGTCTTCTCCACGCCCATGATGTTTTCCCTGGGCTTCATGGTGACTTTCGTCATCGGCGGCATGACCGGCGTTCTGCTCGCCGTGCCGCCCGCTGATTTCGTCCTGCACAACAGCGTGTTCCTCGTGGCCCACTTCCACAACGTCATCATCGGCGGCGTCCTGTTCGGCGCCTTCGCCGGCTACTACTACTGGTTCCCCAAGGCATTCGGCTTCCGCCTGCACGAGAACCTGGGAAAGGCGGCATTCTGGTGCTGGATCATCGGCTTCTACGTTGCCTTCATGCCGCTCTACGTGCTCGGCCTGATGGGGATGACCCGCCGCATGCAGCACTACGACGTGGCGGAATGGCACCCCTGGCTGCTGATCGCCGGCCTCGGAGCGCTGATCATCCTGACCGGCATCGTTCTCCAGGTTGTCCAGCTTATCGTCAGCATCCGTCATCGTGCGGAACTGCGCGACCTGACCGGTGATCCATGGAACGGCAGCACGCTCGAATGGGCGACAACCTCGCCACCCCCGGCATTCAACTTCGCCGTGCTGCCGCGCATCAGGCCTAATGACATGTTCCGCGAGGTGAAGGAGCATGCCCGCCAGCAGGCGAGCCTGGTCGATCCGGCCGCCTATACAGACATAGAGATGCCGCGCAACAGCGCCACCGGGTTCGTCTGCGCCTTCTTCGCCACCTTCATGGGGTTCGCGCTGATCTGGCACATCTGGTGGCTCGCCATCGCCGGCGCCGTCGGCGCCTATATCACGTTCGTCGTCTTCGCCTGGCGTGATCGCACCGAAGAGGTCATTCCGGCGATCGAGGTCGCGCGTATCTCGCGCGGAGCAGCGGCATGAGCGGCGCCGAGGCAACCGCCGGCGGCGTGCACGCCGCCCATCCTGCCGCCGGACATGTCCGCGACGCGCTGGTCTCGAAGCGTATCGTCGTCGGCTACGGCTTCTGGATCTTCCTGCTCAGCGACATCGTCATGTTCTCGGCCTTCTTCGCCAGCTACCAGGTACTGGTGAACGAAACGGCCGGCGGTCCCAGCGGGCGCGATCTGTTCGACATCAGCAATACCGCGATCGAGACCGCCTGCCTGCTGCTGTCCAGCTTCACCTGCGGCATTGCCAGCATCGGCGCCCAGGCTCACCGCGGCACATGGTTCTACGGCGCGATGACCGTGACGTTTCTCCTCGGGCTCGCATTCATCGGCCTCGAGGCTCACGAGTTCGCGGGCCTCGTCGCACAAGGCGCGGGCCCGACCCGCAGCGCCTTCCTCAGCGCCTTCTTCACCCTCGTCGGCTGCCATGGCCTGCACGTCTCCGGCGGCCTGCTCTGGCTGCTGACCATGATGGCGCAGGTGTTCTTCAAGGGCTACCGGCCCGACATCCTGCGCCGCATGCTGTGCTTCAGCCTGTTCTGGCACGCGCTGGATATCATCTGGGTCGGGTTGTTCAGTATCGTCTATCTGATGGGAGTTGCGTCATGAGCGATGCGCACACGGGCCACGAAGACGCCGCTCCGGGCTATGTCAGGCCCGAGGGAGAGGCACCGGAGGCCGCCCTCAGCACCTATCTGATCGGCCTCGGCCTCGCGACACTGCTGACGGTGGTCTCGTTCTTCATCGCCCGCACCACGCTCGTCTGGCAGCCCAGCATCCCCGTGGCCCTTGCCGTGCTGGCTGTTGCCCAGATGGGGATCCACCTCGTGTTCTTCCTGCACATCACGACAGGTCCCGACAACGCAAACAACGTGCTGGCCCTGGCCTTTGGCGTGCTGATCGTCCTGCTGGTCATCATCGGCTCGATGTGGATCATCGGTCACCTCAATCACAACATGATGCCGATGGACCGGATCATGCGGATGCAGGGCTAGCGGGGCGTAAACCTCGCCCACAAAGTGGGAGGTGCAGCGAAGTCCGCGTCGGACTGTCGTGACCATCCTATCCATGGGACCGGCTTCCGCGCACGGCGACGGCAACGTAATGTTATCGTCTTGATTGCGGCGATGTGGGCCGCAGCCATGCGGTGATGAGGCCAGCAATGTCCGTGCTCCGGTTGCTGATCGTTGCGACGATCCTTGCCGTGCTTGCCGGCAACGTCGGTGCCGAGGAATTCTGGGGACGGAAGCTTTCCGACCAGCCGGTCAATTTCATCTTCGGTTACGGCTCGCTGATCAACTCCGCCTCGCGCAATGCCACGGCGAATGCGCCGATCCACGCCATTCCCGTGCGTGTCTCCGCTGCGTTCGGCTATATCCGTTCCTGGAACGAACGCGTGCCGTCGGGCTTCACTGCGCTTGGGCTGCGACGGCCGGAAGCGGGAGAAAACACCATGACGATCAATGGTGTGCTCTATCCCGTGCAAGGCAACGATATGGCGGCGTTCGATGCACGGGAAGCCGGCTACGCGCGCGTCGAATTGCCACGCGCCGATATCGAGGCGCTGTCCTGGGAACGCCTGCCCGAGGCAGGCCAGATCTGGGTTTACGTCCCGCACGTCCCGGGCAATCCCCCTGGCGTCGGGCTGGAGCCGCCCAGCGCCACGTTTCCCATCCTCCAATCCTATGTTGACGTCGTGATCGAGGGGGGGCTGGAGTACGGTCCCGACTTTGCGCGGGAGATAATCGAGACAACGAAGGGCTGGAGCCCCGACTGGTTGAACGACCGCGATCTGGCGCGGCGGCCCTGGGTATTCGCCAAGAACTACAATGCGGTGGACAAGCTGCTGGCGGCGTCCGCGCCATACTTTGCCGACCGGCTGTATTCAGAGCCGTACGCCGTCAAGCGACTGATGGAAAACAGCGATCGGCTGCCCGGTCGCCATGACATGCTTCAGCGGAGCAGCGCTCCCCTGACCTCCTCACCCTGAAACCGCTCCGTCCGGCCGCCCGACGCCGTAATACTCCAGCCCAGCCTGCCGCATCGCCACCGGATCGTACACGTTGCGCAGGTCCACCACGACGCGCCCGCTCATCGTATCGCGCAGCCGCGCCGGGCTGAGCGCGCGGAATTCGTTCCACTCGGTGACCAGCACCAGCGCATCCGCACCCTGCGCGGCATCGAACGCATCACGGCAATAGACGACGCCCTCGGGCAGCACCGGTTTCGCCTGCTCCATCCCCTCGGGATCGAACGCGCGGACCTTTGCCCCGTCACCCGCCAGCCGCGCCACGATGGAGATCGACGGCGCGTCACGCATGTCGTCGGTCTCCGGTTTGAACGTCAGCCCGAGCACGCCGATGGTCTTGCCGCGCACCGAGCCGCCGCACGCGTTGATCACGCGCACCGCCATGGCCGATTTGCGCGCATCGTTCACCTGCACCGTGGTTTCCACCAGGCGTGACGGGGCGCCGAAATCCTGCGCCGTGCGCATCAGCGCCAGCGTGTCCTTCGGGAAGCACGATCCGCCATACCCAGGCCCCGGATGCAGGAACTTGCGCCCGATGCGTCCATCCAGCCCGATCCCGCGCGCCACGTCATGCACGTCGGCGCCGACCTTTTCGCACAGGTCCGCCATCTCGTTGATGAACGTCACCTTCATCGCCAGGAACGCGTTGGCGGCGTACTTGGTGAGTTCCGCCGTCTCGATGCCGGTGAACACGATCGGCGCCTCGATGAGGTACAGCGGCCGATAGAGCTGTCGCAGCACATCCCGGGCGCGCTCGCTCTCCGTGCCGATCACCACGCGGTCCGGGCGCATGAAGTCACCGATGGCGTTGCCCTCGCGCAGGAACTCCGGATTGGATGCCACGTCGAACTCCAGGTCCGGCCGGTTCGCCCGCACGATCTCGGAAATGCGCCGGCTGGTGCCGACGGGCACCGTGGACTTCGTCACGATCACCGCGTAGCCGGAAAGCGCGCGGGCCACCTGTTCAGCGGCCGCGAACACATACGTCAGATCGGCGTGTCCATCGCCGCGCCGCGTCGGCGTGCCGACCGCAATGAAAACCGCTTCGGCGTCGCGCACCGCGGTGGCGAGATCGCCCGTGAAGGCAAGCCGCCCGGCCGCGACATTCTCCGCGACCAGCTTCTCCAGCCCAGGCTCGTAGATCGGCATCCGCCCCTCGCGCAGCGCCGCGAGCTTGGCAGCATCCACTTCCATCACTGTCACATCGGTGCCGAATTCGGCAAAGCACGCAGCCGAAACCAATCCGACGTAGCCGCCGCCAATCATCGCGATACGCATGTATGCAGACCCCTGCGCTGGTATTGAGGTGGATTAAGCACGCTGGCAGAGCGAGTTCCAGCACAACCGCCGGTGTCGGACATTCGCTGCTGTCAATGGGGATTGGCAACGGCCGCTGCCATGGTGAATTTCAGACGAAACAACTCGAACCTGTTTTTGCCGGCTGGTGGAATGAGCTACCGGTCAGTCTCCTCCGTCTCATCCACCGCGTCGTCGTCCTCGACGCTCGGCACCCGATACACGCCGGTCAGCCATCGCCCGAGATCGACATCCGAGCAACGCTGGCTACAGAACGGCTGCACCCCTTGCGCAGCCGGCTTGCCGCAGATCGGACACTTCCGCTCAGCCATCACGCGCCTCGATGACCCACTCATCACTTCGGAACCCAGGGTTTGAACGCAACATCAAGGGATGGCCGCACCGCCGTGCAAGGTCCGCCAACGCCTCTCCGTCGCTTTGGAGCGCTGCCACGATGTCCGGCGCCGCCCGCAGCGAGACGGCACGGTGCGGCGCCGCCTCGGCAACGATCTGCCGTAGCGCAGCCAATCCAGCCGCATGCGGCCCGGACAGCATCTCATGCAGCGGCGGATGCACCCGAGGCCGCACGATCTCCGCCAGCCCCAGTCCGGTGAAACCCAGCAACCGCGGTCGCAAGGGATCCTCCGCCAGCGCCGCCGCAAGCGCCGAACCCAGCGCTTCCCGCCGCCGCGCCGGCAGTCCCGCGAAATCCACCAGGATGGCACCCGACAGATTGCGCAACCGGATCTGCCGCGCCACGTCCCCGATCACCGCGAGGTTCGCGGCAAAATGCGCCGCCGCCTTTCCCTGCTTCGACGCCACCGCGCTGCCCGCATCCACATCGATCGCCGTCAGCGCGTGCGTCGGCTCCACGTGCAGGCGCGCGCCGCCGGCGAGTCCGATGCTGGGCGATGCCAGCGCCGCGACCTGCTCCTCGATCGCCTCATCCCACGCTGCCGGCGCGATGCTCAGCCGCTTGCCCAGCACCGGTTTCAGCCTCGCTGCCAGACCGGCATCATCGATCACCACGGGCGCATGCGCCTCTCGCTCGGCGAACTCCAGCAGCACGCCGGGCCCTCGCGCCAGCAGCCCAACGTCGCCTGCAAACCCGTCCACCAGCGTCAGCCGTGGCCCTTTGCCTCCCTGGGCCGCGCGCGTCACGCGCACGGTCACCATGTCGCCGACGCCTGATCCGGCAGCGCCGGCGCTGTCCGGCAGGAACCCTTCGCTTCCGGTCAGCGCTATGAAGGCTCCGGCCATGGCCGGCATGCGCGCCGTCACCCGTCCACGATGCACATCGCCGACGCCGTCCGGTGCCCCGGGACGCCAAAGCCCGTAATCGACCACCTCTCCGTCGCGCACGACCGCGACACGCACCTCACCCGGACTGCATATCGCCAGGACGCGCGTGCTCATGGCACCGCCCAGCCAACCCCGCGCAGCAGTTGCGCCGTCTCGAACAGCGGCAGTCCCACCACGTTGGAATAGCTCCCCGACAGGAACGCGACGAACGCCGCCGCACGCCCCTGGACCGCGTAGCCGCCTGCCTTGCCGCGCCATTCCTCGCTGGCCAGGTAGTCGTCGATCTGCCGCGAGGTCAGTCGCGCGAACGCCACCACGCTCTGCACGATCCGTTCACCGCGTCGGGCATCCGGCGAGCGCAGCACAACCGCGGTGATCACCCGGTGCCGTCGTCCCGACAGCAGTGCCAGGCAGCGCCGCGCTTCCGCCTCGGTCTCGGCTTTCGGCAGGATGCGCCGCCCGGCCGCCACCACGGTATCGGCGGCCAGCACGAACGCGTCCGTCGCAGCGACGGCATCGGCCTTCGCTCGTGCCAGCCGCCGTGCGTAATCACGCGGCAGCTCGTCGCTCAGTGGCGTCTCATCGATGTCTGGGGAAATAATGCGGTCCGGCACGATGCCGATCTGTGCCAGGAGGGCCAGGCGCCGGGGACTGGCCGAGGCCAGGACCAGCGGGGCGGGGTTCACTTGAAGCGGAAGGTAATCCGGCCCTTGCTCAGATCGTAGGGCGTCATTTCGACGTTGACCCGGTCGCCCGCCAGGACCCGGATACGGTTCTTCCGCATCTTTCCCGACGTGTGGGCAAGGATAGTGTGCTCATTGTCGAGCTTGACGCGGAACATGGCATTGGGCAGCAGCTCCATTACCGTGCCGCTGAATTCGATCATGTCTTCTTTCGACATCCGGCCTCATGAAACGGGTTGATTTCGGGCCGGAACATGAGCGCGGGGCCGGGTAAGGTCAAGTTGACACGGGCGTTTCTCAACACGCGAAGATGGCAGGAGCCTGGTCCAATGGCTGACGCACAATGCAGTTGCGGCGCTCTCACGCTGGTTCTTCAGGGAGCGCCCAGGCTTGTCGCCGCCTGTCACTGTCTCGCGTGTCAGAGGCGAACCGGCGCTCCGTTCGGTGTCGGCGCCTTCTACCCTGCGGGGATGGTCACCATCTCGGGCGATCCGAAGCAATTCACCCGGCCTGCCGAGAGCGGCGGAATGATCCACAATTATTTCTGCCCGGACTGCGGCTCCACCGTTTATTGGACGGCCGAAAATCTGCCCGGCATGATCGGTGTCGCCGTCGGCGCCCTGTCAGACCGCGCCTACCCGGCTCCCGCCAGATCGATATTCGAGCGGTCCAAACAGGACTGGCTGCACATCGACGGCGCGGTCGAGCATTTCCCCGAGGGCAGCGCGGCAAGAAGTCAGTCCTGAGAACCTACCCGGCATTGCCCAGGCGGAGCGCGATGGAACGCGCATGGGCACCCAGTCCCTCGGCCTCGGCCAGTGCGACCGCCGCCGGTCCGACGCGGGCCAGCGAGTCCGCATCCGCCTGCACCCACGTCGTGCGCTTCAGGAAGTCGAACGCGGATAGCCCCGAAGCGAAACGCGCCGTCCGTCCCGTCGGCAGCACATGGTTCGGTCCGGCCACGTAGTCGCCCACGGCTTCCGGGCAGAACGCACCGAGGAACACGGCGCCCGCATGCCGCACCTTGGCGAACACCGCCGCCGGGTCGCGCAGCATCAATTCCAGATGCTCGGGCGCCAGGCGGTTCACCAGCCCCACCGCCTCATCCCAGTCGCGCACCACGATGATGGCGCCATGCTGCTGCCAGCTCGCTCCCGCGATGGCGGCACGTGGCAGGCTTGCGAGTTCGTCCTCCACCGCCGCCGCCACCCGATCGGCGAAGCCACCATCGTCGGTGATCAGGATCGCCTGCGCAGCCTCATCGTGTTCCGCCTGCGCCAGCAGATCGACCGCGACCTGCCGAGGCTCGTTCTGTGCATCGGCCAGCACGACCACTTCCGACGGACCCGCGATCGCATCGATGCCGACGCGCCCAAAAACCTGCCGCTTCGCCTCCGCGACATAGGCGTTGCCAGGGCCCACGATCCGGTCCACCGGCGCGATGCTCGCGGTACCATAGGCTAGCGCCGCCACGGCCTGCGCGCCGCCGACGCGATAGATCTCCGACACCCCCGCGCGTCGCGCCGCCGCCAGCACCAGCGGGTTCAACACGCCATCTGGCGTCGGCACGCACATGGCGATCCGCGCCACGCC
>DATJJM010000318.1:0-2739 GCA_035492535.1 Acetobacteraceae bacterium
CCACTTGCCGGGGACTGCAACGGGTGACTGGACATTCATGAACGTAGCCTCCGGCCTTTATTGTCGGTGCGATCGCGGGAATGCGCCCCGATATTCTTGTCATTGTTATGGGAATCTTCGGCTATGGCAACCGAGGCAGGCGGCATGGCTATCGGTCACGGCATGTCCGGATGCTGGACACGCGTAGAATCTTTCGTCTGGCGGAAAACCCGAAGTTTTGCGTGGTGGATGATGACTGGAAGCAGGAGACGCCGGACCGGTCGTCCGGCAGGTCGTTCCGGTCAGATGCCGAGGTAACGGTGCTGAAGATCGGGCGCAGCAATCAGGTCTTGCGACGTGCCGGTCCAGACTACCCGCCCGCGTTCGATGATGTAGTGACGGTCGGCGATGCGCGTAAGGTTTTCGACGTTCTTGTCGATGACGAGAACGGACTGGCCTTGTGCTTTCAACAGCGTCAGGCAGTTCCAGATCTCGTCGCGGATCAGCGGCGCGAGGCCTTCGGTCGCTTCGTCAAGGATCAGCAGGCGCGGGTTGATCATCAACGCGCGGCCGATCGCGAGCATCTGCTGTTCGCCGCCGGACAGCGTGACGCCCATATTGCCGCTGCGTTCGGCCAACCGTGGAAACAGCGCATGAACCTTGTCGAGGGTCCATGGATCGGCGGCGCCGAGGCGATTGGCGGAAGCCGCGACGAGATTTTCGCGCACGGTGAGGTTCGGAAAGATCTGGCGGCCTTCCGGCACCAGTCCGATTCCCAGTTTTGCGATCCGGAAGGCGGGCAGGCCGCGGATCTCGCCGCCTGCAAACCGGATCGATCCTGCACGCGCCGGCGTCAGCCCCATGATGGAGCGGATGGTGGTGGTCTTGCCCATGCCGTTCCGGCCCATGAGCGTCACCATTTCCCCGCTGCGGACCGACAGTGACAGGCCGAACAGCACCTGGCTGAGGCCATAACAAGTCTCGATGTTTTCGACATCGAGGAGGGGCGCGCTATCAGCCATGGGTAGCCACCTGCTGATCGCCGAGATAGGCGCGGCGCACTTCCGCGTTCTGCCGGATCGCGGCCGGAACGTCACAGGCGATGACACGACCGTAGACCAGAACGGTGATGCGGTCGGCCAGTGCGAACACCGCATCCATATCGTGCTCGACCAGCATGATCGTGACCTCGCGCCGCAATTCCTGCAGCAGCTTCACCATGCGTGCGGACTCTGTGACGCCGAGACCGGCCATCGGTTCGTCGAGCACCAGCATCTGTGGCTTCGCAGCCAGCGCGACCGCAAGCTCGAGTTCGCGCTGCTCGCCGTGGCTCAATTCCGACACCACGATGTCCGCACGCTGGCCGAGACCGACCCGCTCCAGTGCAGCCATCGCAGCCTTGCGCAGGTGGGGTTCCGCGCGGGCCTTGCCCCAGAAGCGGAACGAGTGTCCGTCGTGGGCCTGCGCGGCCAACGCCACGTTGTCGATCGCGGTGAAATCCTTCAGCAGCGACGTGATCTGGAACGAGCGGGCAAGCCCGAGCGCGCTGCGGCGATAGGCGGGCAGGCGGGTGACGTCCTGACCTGCGAAGTGAATGGTGCCGGTGTTGGGAAGCAGTTGCCCGGTCAATTGACTGATGAGCGTGGTCTTGCCGGCGCCGTTCGGGCCGATGATCGCATGCAGTTCGCCTCTGACGACGTCGAGCGACAGGTCGTCGGTCGCGACGATGCCACCGAAGCGCCGGCACAGGTTCTTGACGCTGAGGAGGGCATCAGCCACGGCGCAGCCTCCCCAGCCAGCCATCGATGCCGCCACGGCCGAACAACACGATCAGCAGCAGGAGCGGCCCCATGATCAGAGCCCAGAATTCGGTGATCTGCGACAGCGACTCTTCCAGAACCAGAAATACGATGGTTCCGATCACCGGCCCGAACAGCGACCCCATTCCGCCGAGGATCACCATGACCATCAGGTCGCCTGACCGGGTCCAGTACATGATCGACGGGCTGACGAAATCGGTATTGGTGGCCAGCAGCGCACCGGCGAGGCCGCACATGGTGCCTGCGATCACGAAGCAGACCAGCCGGTAGCGGTTGGCATGAAATCCGATCGCCTGCATGCGCTGTTCGTTCGAGCGCACGCCCTGGACGACGAGTCCAAAGCGCGAATTGATGATGCGCCAGACCAGATAGATGCCTGCGAACAGGCAGCCGAGGCAGACATAGTAGAACTGGACACGGCTGGAGAGGTTGACCAATCCGGCAAAGTCGCTGCGCTTGTAGATGGTCAGTCCGTCATCGCCGCCGTAACGGGCGAGCCCGGACGCGACATAGTAGGCCATCTGCGCGAAGGCGAGCGTGATCATGATGAAGTAAACGCCGCGTGTGCGCAGCGACAGCGCGCCGATGACCAGCGCAAATAATGCCGAAGCCGCCAACGCCACCGGCCACTGGATGAAGCCCGAGCCGATGCCTTCAAACGCGAGGATGCCGACTGCGTATCCACCGATGCCGAGATAGGCAGCATGGCCAAAGCTCATCATGCCGCCATAGCCCATGATGAGATTAAGGCTGACCGCCGCCAGCGCGAAGATCACGATGCGTGTGAACAGCGTCAGCACGAAAACGTTGCCGCTGATCGACGAATAGAGCGGCAGCAGCGCTAGGCCGGCGACGACGAGCGCCACCACGATGCTGCGGGCGTTGAGTTGAGCCGTCATCGCTTGCTGGCCGGGAACAGCCCCTCCGGCCGGACCACCAG
>DATJJM010000319.1:0-9090 GCA_035492535.1 Acetobacteraceae bacterium
GTCAACGTCGCGATCGGGCCATCGAATGACAGGCGCCAGTGGCGATACCGACTGGGATCGGTCTGAAAGTCGATCATGCAGTTGCTTCCATCAGCACATGGCGAACGAACGGCACGATTGCATCCATCGTTGCCTGCCGCGCCTCAAGATGCGGCGAGTGGCGCGCCCCGCCGATCAGCCGCGTCTCCACGTCGCAGCGCGCTGCGCGTTCCAGCATACGCAGTTGCGCATCGGAGCCATACGGATCCTCACCGCCTTGCAGCGCCAGAACCGGCACCCGGATGCACGCCACCTGGTCGGTGATGTCGAAGGCGCGGAAGCCCGGATCCAGCCAGGCGTCGTTCCATCCACGGAACGCCACATCGACGTCCCGGTGATAGCGCGCCAGCCGCACCCTCAGGTCGCTCTCCTCGTAGGTCTGCCTGATGGCACGAATGCTCGCGATATTGAGGTCCTCGACGAAGAAATGTGCCGCAAGCATCACAACGCCGAGCACCCGCGGATCATGAACCGCACCGGCATGGATTGCCGCAATCGATCCGCCATCCGAGTGTCCGATCAGGATCGCGCGCCGCACGCCGGCAGCATCGAGCACGAGCGGCAAAACGGACAGCGCCTCATCGTGCATATACGTCATCGGCCGCGGCAGCGGCACGGGATCCGATCCACCATAACCGAAGCGCGAATAGGCAAACACGCCGCAGCCGGTGGCCTCCACCAGCGCCTCGGGGAAGTCCCGCCACAGCGCGACGCAGCCCAGTCCCTCATGCAGCAGCACCAGCGTCGGCGCCTCATCGGGACCCGGGCCCCACCATTTGGCCTCGAGTGAGCGATCGCCGATCATCATCGCAGACGGAACCGCTGGATCTTTCCGGTCGCCGTCTTCGGCAGTCCATCAACGAATTCGATCCAGCGAGGATATTTCCACACCCCAATCCGCTCCTTCACGTGCGTCTTGAGCAGTTCCTTCACCGTCTCGGCATCCTGTTGCCGTGCCGCGTCCTGCAGCACAACAAAGGCCTTCGGCTTGGTCAGACCATCCTGGTCCTGCGCACCAATGACTGCGGACTCCAGCACCGCAGGATGCGACACCAATGCCTCCTCCACTTCGAACGGCGACACCCACACGCCACTCACTTTCAACATCTCATCGGATCGGCCGCGGAAGCGGAAATAGCCATCGTGGTCGCGGACATAGGTATCGCCGGTATGCGTCCACTCGCCTCGGAAGGTGCGCCGGGTCTTGTCACGCTGGTTCCAGTAACCCTCCGCCGAGGACGGGCCACGAACCACCAGTTCGCCTTCCTCACCATTCGGCACGCGGCCGCCCCGCTCGTCCAGGACCGTCGCTTCGTAGCCCGGCACCGGCTTGCCCGATGTGCCGTAGCGAATGTCATCGGCGCGGTTCGACAGGAAGATGTGCAGCATCTCGGTTGAACCGATGCCATCGAGGATGTCTACGCCCACCATATCGGACCAGCGGCGCCCGATATCCTCCGGCAATGCCTCGCCGGCGGAAATGCAACGACGCAGGTGTTCCGAGCCAGCCTTCGGTCCGATGCGCGCATTGGCCAGCATCGCCGCATAGAGTGTCGGCACGCCGGCGAATATCGTCGGCTGATGGCGCTGCATCATATCGAACACGGCATCCGGCGTCGGCCGATCGGGCAACAACACGGCGGACGCTCCGACCGACATGGGAAACGTCAGCGAATTCCCCAACCCATAGGCATGGAAAGCCTTTGCCGCCGAGAACATCACGTCATCCGACCGGATTTGCAGCACCTGCGCGCCGTAGCTGTCCGCCGTCGCACGCAGGCTGCCATGCACATGGCGGACGCCCTTGGGCGCACCCGTCGATCCCGACGAATAGAGCCAGAATGCCACCTCATCCGCCGGCGCATCAGTGGTCGCCGTGGCCGGATCGCCCACCGCAAGGTATGCGTCGAACCCTAACGTCCGTGAATCGTCAACCGGCGCCACAGTTCCCCCATCCGGAGTCGCCACGATGATGCGTCGCAGCTCTGGCACGCTGTGCAATGTGGGCAGCAACGGTTCCACCAGCGGCGCCGAGATCACAACAGCGACGGCACGCGCGTCCGCCAGGATGTAGCCAACCATCTCATGCGTCAGCAGGGTATTGATTGGCACCGGCACGACGCCGGCGCGGATCGCCCCCCAGAACGCAATCGGAAAGTCGACAGTGTCGAGCAACAGCAGCACCACGCGCTGTTCGCGCGCAATACCAGCCTCACGCAGCGCGCCGGCAAATCGCCTTGTGGCCGCGTCCAGTGCTTCGTAGGTCAGCGAGCGCCAGGGATCACGGCACATCAGCGATGCGCCGCCACCTTCACTGACATGACGGTCGACGAAATACGCGACCGCATTCCCCGTGCCTGAAGGCATCCGCCACCTCCTGTGCACGGATTATAGCGCCACGCACAGAGGACTGGCGATGCCGGCGCCGCCCGCAATTTAAGCTGGGGTTAAGGTCTTCGTCGCAGTCGTGCCTGCTCCATGACCCGCCCCAGCGACATTCCGATCAGTACCCCAATCCTCGCGTTCTCGCTTCGCCAAGCCGTACTTTGTGGGCTGCTCGCGCTGGCCTTGGACGTTGCCATCGGCGCCGACCACGTGCGCGCGGTCGCCGGCGGCGAGCTGATCAATCCGGACAGCTACATGCGATTCGTCCGGCTGCGCGACATTCTGGCGACCCGTTCGGCAATCGACGTCGTCGCACGCGATAGTTCGGGGGCCGGGACAGTCCTGCATTGGTCCCACCTCCTGGATAGCTTGTTGGTGCTCCTCGCGACGCCGCTCACGATTTTCATGGGCCAGACCGAGGCGATACGCTGGGCAGGCATCTCGCTCGGTCCGCTGGCTGCCGGTGCACTGGGAGCGGCGGTCGCCTGGGCCACCGCTCCACTGACGGACCCGGTGTTCCGGTGGAGCGCCGCAGTTGCCGTGATGCTTTCGGTACCTGTCGTCGGATACGCCGTGCCCGGGGTCGTGCATCATCATGTCCTGGCGGCTCTTACCACCGTCATGTGTGCGGGCTGGGCCGGCAGGGTGGGCATCCAGGGACAGCCCGCCGGAATCGGCCTGGGCGTCTGGGCCGCCTTTGGCCTGTGGCTCACGCCCGAGGTCATGCCGATCTCGCTCCTGGCGTTCGGCGCTGTCGGTTTTGGTTGGTTGCTCAAGCCGAGCGAGCCTAGTTGGGGCACAGGCCTCGTGGCTGCCACCACCAGTCTCGCCGTGGTAACCACGCTTGCGCTCGCGGCCGATCCTCCGGCCGCCAATCCCTTCGATGCCGAGATCGACCGGCTGTCGATCGCCTGGCTCGCATTCGCAGCCCTCGCCGCCGGCGCCGGATTGGGCCTCTGTCTTCTTGACCGCTTGCACGTTCCTGCACCGTGGCGCGCCTCTGCCGGTCTCACTCTTGTCATGCTTGCAGCCGTCACCTGGCTCGCCTCGTTTCCCGCGATTCTGGGCGGTCCCGAGGGAGTCATGAACGGCATCAACCCGAACGCCTTCGCTGGCATTTCCGAGATGCAGCCCATCCGGTCATTCCAGGACGCGGCGCTCACCCTGTCGATTGGCGTGTTCGGGATGGTGGTTGCCGCGGCGCTCGCCGTGTCGCGCCGCTCCTGCCTGTTTGCCTATACGGCCGCTGCCATCGTTGCGTTGCTGGCGCTCGCCCTGCTGCACCGTCGGTTTGGCACCTATCAGGCCTGCGCAGGCGCCGCCGCCGTGCCGGTCGCTGTCACGATGATCAGCCGGCGCCTCGCCGACAGGCCCCCCGTGTGGGCCGCCCTCGCGCGGCTCTCGCTCCTGTTGTTCCTCTACACGGGCCCCATCGCCGCCTATCTCCTCGTCGGCGCCGCGACGCCGGCGCACGAAACCGCCAACGGTTGCGAGGTGGCTCACGCCGCCTCTCTGCTGCGTCCCTATGCTGGCCAGGTCGTGCTGGCAGACGTGAACATCACCCCGGAACTGCTCTACTGGACCGCTGTACGGACGGTCGGCTCGCTATACCACCGAGGCTCGCCCGGGTACCTGCGGCTTCGTGCCGCGTGGCGGAGCATGGACACGCAGCAAGTACCACCGGCCGTCCTGGCAACCGGTGCGTCACTGGTCCTGTTCTGTCGCGGCACCAGGCGCACTCTTCTGCTCGGAGACCTGCCGCCGGATACGCTGTGGGATCAACTGGCCCGCAACAAGCCGCCACCATGGCTGAGCGAGGTCGCCTCCGCCACGAATGGCGGCTTCACCCTGTACCGCGTCACATCCCCCTGATGCACAGCACGACAAACCGCCCGCCGGTCAGCCTCCCCGGCTCGCCAGGATGGTCCAGATTCCGCCGCATGCAATTGCGACCCCGTATGGCAGCGACCCTCGTCGCGCAATGCGCCACCGCTCGGCGGTGAGCGCACGCCGCAGCAACGAAGCCCCCCGCGGCGGCGCATGCGGTGCCGTACGGATCAGGGCCCGCAGCACGAGGTGCACCAGCGCAATAAGCCCCCCGGCCAGCGCAGTCACAATGACGAAGCGGTAGATCCAGTCGAGCGGCAGACCAAGCACCATGGCCGCCGCCAGTTTCACATCGCCGCCTCCCATCAGGCCGCGCGCGTGCAGAAGCACCAGCACCACGAGCGCAAGGACAGCAGCAGCAATCGATGCAGCGGCGCCAGGCAAGCCACCATCAGCGACGCGCGCAGTCAGCCCAAGCACAGCTATCCCGATGGCAACGCCATTTGGAATGATGCGGGCTGCAACATCCGCCAAAGCCGCGACTATCAACAAACCCACAATAGCCGCCGTCACCAGGTTAGCCCACCACACCTCCACCGCCCCCTGCATCGTCAGCGGTGCATCACAGCACTTCCACGCGCGGGATCGGCACGACGAACTGGCCGCCCCAGTCGCGCACGCCCTGCATCTGCTCGATCACCTCATCGCGCAGGTTCCATGGCAGGATCAGCACATAATCCGGCCGTTCCTGGAAGATGCGTTCAGGTGCAAACACGGGGATCTGGGAGCCTGGCAGATATCGGCCCTGCTTGTGCGGACTGCGATCGACCGTAAACGCCAGCAGCTCCGGCCCAACGCCACAGTAATTCAGCAGCGTATTGCCTTTGGCCGGCGCGCCGTAGCCAGCCACCAGCTTTCCGCTCCGCCGTGCCGCAATCAGGAACTCGAGCAATGCGCACTTCGCGTCGATCACCGTTTCGCCAAACCGCTCATAAGTTTCGATTCGATCCAGGCCGGCGCCGCGCTCCTCCGCGACAACCGCCTTGAACCGCGCGGTGTGGGGCCTCATCGCCTTGGCATGGCACGCATGCACGCGCAACGAACCGCCGTGCGTGGACAGGCAATCGACGTCGAACACGCACAGCCCGTGATGTGCGAAAACCCGATCGACGACAAGCAGCGAGAAATATGAGAAATGCTCGTGATAGATCGTATCGAACTGCCCGTCCGCCATCAGCCGCAGGAGATGCGGGAACTCCACGGTCACAATGCCGGATGGCTTCAGCAGCACGGGAAGTGCCTCAACGAAATCGTTCAGGTCCGGCACGTGCGCCAGCACATTGTTCGCGCAGATCAGATCGGCGGCTTTGCCGTGGCGTGCCAGCCGTCGCGCCGTTTCGACACCAAAGAAGGCAACCTCCGTCGGAATCCCCTTGCCCTCTGCGACGGCGGCAACGTTCGCCGCCGGCTCGATCCCCAGCACCTCGACGCCTCGCTGCCTGAAATATTGCAGCAGATAGCCATCATTGCTCGCAACCTCGACGACCAGCGACCGCCCATCGAGCCGCAGTTCATCTGCCATGCGTGCGGCATATGCATCTGAATGTCGCAGCCAGGCATCGGAGTAGGAAGAGAAGTAGAGATAATCGCCGAAGATGTTTTCGGGCAACGTCACCGCCGGGACCTGCACCAGCAGGCAGTCATCACATACGTAGGCACAGAGCGGATAATGCACCTCCGGCAACCGAAGCTGCTCAGGAGTGAGATAGGCGTTCGACAGCGGTGCCCGTCCGAGATCGAGAAAGATCCGGCGGAGCGCCGCTCCGCAGAACCGGCACGTCATCAGGCACCGCTCATCGCGATGTATTCCGCGATCTGCGAATCGGTCAGCGCCAGTGCCGGTTCGCCGGCAGCTTGCCGGCGGTACCATTCCACCGTCCATCGCAGTGCTTCCGGCAGCGTCAGTCGCGGCTGCCAGCCGAGGCGGGCGCGCGCTTTCGACGCGTCGACAATCAGCGCCTCGGCCTCATGCGGCCCGTCGCCCGAGACCACGTCCCAGGTCGCGCGTTCACGCCAATGCTCAACGACTTTCGACGCAACCCAGCCAACAGGCCGCGCATGGTCGCCCGGTGGGCCGAAATTCCATGCGTCCCCGAACCTGGCCGGGTTCTCGGCCAACCGTTCCGCGAGTATCAGATAGCCGCACAACGGCTCCAGAACGTGCTGCCATGGCCGAACCGCATGGGGGTTGCGGATCGCGATCGCCTCATTCGCGGTCAGCGCACGGATGCAGTCCGGCAGCAGCCGATCCTCTGCCCAATCGCCCCCACCAACGACATTGCCGGCACGCGCCGTGGCGATTGCCGGGAAGAACGCATGTCGGTACGAAGCGGCCACCAGTTCCGCGCAGCCCTTCGAGGCACTGTATGGCTCGTCGCCGCCAACCGGATCGATCTCGCGATACGCCCATGGCCACTCGCGGTTCTCGTAGCATTTGTCGCTGGTCACCACGATCGTGCAGCGGACCGAAGGCGTCGCACGAATCGCCTCCAGCACATGCACAGTGCCCATGACATTGGTCGCGAATGTCTCGATGGGTTCGCGATACGAGCGGCGCACCAGTGCCTGTGCCGCGAGATGAAACACCACCTCCGGTCGCCAGCGTGCCAGCGCCGCGACCACGGTCGGGAAGTCGCGGATATCGCCGATCTGCGTCTCGATCAGCGCATCCAGACCCGCCAGCGCGAACAGGCTCGGCTCGGTGGGCGGCGGAAGCGACAGGCCGGTGACGCTCGCCCCCATCCGGTGCAGCCAGAGGCTCAGCCAGCCTCCCTTGAAGCCAGTGTGGCCAACAACAAGAACACGTCGGCCACGCCAGAAGTCACGGCGTGGATTGAGCAAAGCTTGCACAGTACGGTCCCGAGCCTTCCGGCCTCCAATGGCAGGCCGGTAGTGGACCTCGTCGCCGTAAAGAAAAGGTTAGCGCGAAGAACGGGCCAGCTGCGAGGCCTGGTCGCGGGCTCGTTGCATGCCCTGCATGATCGCGTCCGCATCCAGTTGCGCCTGACGCTGCCGCCAACCGTCGTCATGACGGACCAGTTCGGCCTCGGACCCTGACGGTCGCGTCCCGCATGCGGCCAGACAGGCGAAGGTGATCAGAGCGAAAACAAGACGCATCACGGGCAATTCACTCCTCTGATCGACAATTTGTAGCGACCAGCCGCCGCGGGCGCCAGCGATAAAGCGCGTCTTTCCGATCAGTCCACAACCATAAGCGACGGGGGCCGGCGCAGCAGCCAGAATGCCACGCTGCCGCAAACATAAAAGAAGATCGAAAGCCCGAAGGCTACACGGTAGCTGCCGGTCATATCGAAAGTCCAACCAGCGAGCCACGATCCCGCCGCGGAACCGACGCCGGTGCCGATGGTGATCGCACCAAGGATGGTGCCGAGCCGTGGTCCCGGAAACAGATCGGCCGTCTTCGCCGTGATCGCAGGCCCGCGGGCGCCCCAGGTCAAGCCGAAGAAGCATGAGTGCAGCCACAGCAACAGATGCTGGTCGGGCGACGTGATCAGCATCGCGCACGCAACGCCGAAGATGGAGGTGCCATACGTCACGACGGCCGAGAGTTCACGCCCGATGTAGTCCGACACCCAACCGGTGACGATCACGCCCGGCAGTGACAGGAAGGCGCCCAGGCCGAGGACCTCGGCGGCATAGAGCTTGTCAAACCCGACGGTCACGGCGAAAGCAAGCTGATGCAGCGCCACCAGGAAGCTGCCCAGGCCGGTGAACACATAGACCAGGAACAGCAGCCAGAAGTGCGGTGTGCGCGCTGCCAGGCGCAGTGTCCAGCCGGATCGCAGACCGGCTTGGCCGGCCGTCATGGGATCACCGGCCCCGGAGGTCCGAAACATCGCCGCCAGCGGCAGGAAGGCTGCCGCCATGAAGCCTCCCTGCGCCAGGTAGGCGCCGCGCCAGCCCAGTCCGTCAATCAGCATCTGTGACACAGGAGCGGAGAAAGCACGGGCGAAGCCATTGGCCGACTGCACGACCGCTACCGCCGTGCCACGATGGCGCACGAACCGGCGCGACAGGATCGGCACGAACACCACAAGCCCAAGGCAGTTGGCGCCAAGCGTCATCACCACGCCATACAGCAGGATGACCTGCCACAGCGCGTTGGCGTATGAGCTCGCAAGCAATCCGATCGACAGCAAGAGGCCGCCGATCAGCACGAGCCGCCTTGGTCCCAACCGATCCACCATCACACCCACCAGCGGCGAGGTCGCGCCGGTGATCATCTGCGAAACCGAATAGGCGATGGAGCTTTCTGCACGCGTCCAGCCGAAGGCCTCGATGAAGGCAATCAGGAACACGGTGTAAGAGTGCATGCACGCGGCGCCGACACTGAACGTGACAAAGCACGCCGCCAGCAGCAGCCATGTCTGGCGTTGCGCGGCGCTCAGACGCATGGGGTTGTTGCTTCGGTTCGGTGCGCCACGACGCGACGAGTGTGCCCGCCACGCGCACCAGCCTCAACCCCTAAGAACGACACCACCTCGGCGCGGCCTGATCAGGATAATCACTGCCCCCGCCAATTGCAGAACAATGCACAATGCCAGGGCTGCTCCGTAGCCGCCGGTCGCATCGTGGGCCACACCGAGCAGCGTCGGTCCAAAGGCCAGCAGCGTGTAACCGACCATCGAGATCAGCCCGATCACCAATCCGAACGATTGCGCCGCGAATTCCCTCTGCACGATCAGCGCAGGCAGCGTGATCACGTTGCCCACCGATAATCCGAACACGATGCTGCCCGCGTAAAGTGCTGCCGGCTGG
>DATJJM010000320.1:0-2655 GCA_035492535.1 Acetobacteraceae bacterium
CTGCTGGGCCTTGGCCTTGTCGCCTGCGTTGACCGCATCCAGGCCTTCGTTGAGGTTCTTCTGATCCTTCTCGCTGGTCAGGTCGAGCTTCGGCTCGACACGGGTCGCGTTCGGATACAGCACTTCCTTCTTGGGTTTGGCGTCGTCGCTCTTGCGCGCCATCGCCGGGCTGCTGGCCACGCCAAACAGCAGGGCGATGCTCGCCAGCACGGTTAACCCTCGGGCATGCTTCATGGTGATCCTCATCTGTTCTGGGCGTGTCGTAATGACGCGGGGGATTGCGAAGCGTAACTCGACCCGGCAAGGGATAACAAGTTGCAGCGCCGCATCAAAGCTTGTTAAAAATCAATTGCTTGGCAACCTTCCCTGGCCCACGGAGCGATTATTCGCATTTCATCGGCCATCATCCCGGGCGCTCACCCTGTTCCAATGAACACGCCCGCCGATGCCGGGCATACCGGCAAGCCGCACGCCGGCGCCCGCATCGGGTGCGATGGCGCCGGCAGAGATGGCTCAGATATCCAGGTTGGCGACCTTCAGCGCGTTCGCCTCGATGAAGTCGCGGCGTGGTTCGACCGCCTCGCCCATCAGCATGGAGAACATCTGGTCCGCCGCGATCGCATCCTCGACGCCGACCTGCAGCATGCGTCGGGTTTCCGGATTCACCGTGGTGTCCCATAGCTGCTCCGGATTCATTTCGCCCAGGCCTTTGAAGCGCTGGATGCTGCGGCCCTTCTTGGCTTCGTCGAGCAGCCAGTTGCGCGCCTCCAGGAAGCTGAGCACGCCGCGCGAGGCATTGCCCCGCCGCACCACGGCGTCGGGCTGGATCATGCCGGCGATCTGCTGGCTGATCGCCAGCAGCGGGCGGAACTCGGCGCTGCCGAAGAACGGCTGCGGCAGCAGCCAAGTGTGGCTGAGCCCGTGCTGTTCCTTCACGACCTCGATCGCGGCCGGCTGCTCGTCGTGGCCCGGGCGCAGCGACATGCGGTAGTGCGGCTTGCCCAAGCCGCTGGCGGCCAGGCGCTGGGTGGCGCCATCCAGCCAGATCTGCATGGCGACCGGGTCGGACCACAGCGCCGGTGTCATCGGCGCATGTTCGAGCAAGGCGTTCAACACGGCGGCATCGAAGCGGTGGGCCAACTTGGCGATCTGGTCCAGTGCGTGCTGGTAGCCCCGCAGCAGCTTCTCCAACGCCTCGCCGGTGACCGGCGGCGCCTCCGGGCTGTAGGTCAGCGCGGCATTGTCCACCGCGCTCGAGATCAGGTAGTCGTTCAGTGCGGTGTCGTCCTTGATGTACAGCTCCTGCTTGCCCTGCTTGACCTTGTACAGCGGCGGCAGACCGATGTAGATGTGACCGCGCTCGATCAGCTCGGGCATCTGCCGGTAGAAGAAGGTCAGCAACAGGGTGCGGATGTGCGAGCCGTCGACGTCCGCGTCGGTCATCAGGATGATGCGGTGGTAGCGCAGCTTGTCCGGGTTGTACTCGTCCTTGCCGATACCGGTGCCGAGCGCGGTGATCAGTGTGCCGACTTCGGCCGAGGCCAGCATGCGGTCGAAACGCGCTTTTTCGACGTTGAGGATCTTGCCTTTCAGCGGCAGCACGGCCTGGGTCTTGCGGTTGCGGCCCTGCTTGGCCGAGCCGCCGGCGGAGTCACCCTCGACCAGGAACAGTTCGCACAGCGCCGGATCCTTCTCCTGGCAGTCGGCCAGCTTGCCGGGCAGGCCGGCGATGTCCAGCGCACCCTTGCGCCGGGTCATCTCGCGCGCCTTGCGGGCGGCTTCGCGGGCACGGGCGGCGTCGACCACCTTGGAGGCGATCGCCTTGGCTTCGTTCGGGTGCTCCAGCAGGAACTCGCCGAGCTTCTCGTTGACGACCTGCTCCACCACCGTCTTGACCTCGGACGAGACCAGCTTGTCCTTGGTCTGCGAGGAAAACTTCGGGTCAGGCACCTTTACCGACAGCACCGCAATCATGCCTTCGCGCATGTCGTCGCCGGACAACGTCACCTTGGCGTTCTTGGCCAGCCCGGATTTCTCGATGTAACTCTGCAACGAGCGGGTCAGCGCAGCACGGAAACCGGTGAGGTGGGTGCCGCCGTCGCGCTGCGGGATGTTGTTGGTGAAACAGAACATCGTCTCCTGGTAGGAGTCGGTCCACTGCATCGCCACTTCCACCACGATGCCGTCCTGTTCCGCGGTCAGGCTGATCACGTTCGGGTGCAGCGCGGTCTTCAGCTGAGCCAGGTGCTGCACGAACGAGCGGATGCCGCCGTCATAGGCGAATGTGTCCTGGCGACCGTCGCCGCGTTCGTCCTTCAGCTCGATGGTGACGCCCGAGTTGAGGAAGGCCAGTTCGCGCAAGCGCTTGGCCAGGATCTCGTAGTGAAAGTCGATGTTGCTGGTGAACGTCGCGGGGCTGGGCAGGAAGCGCACCAGCGTACCGCGCTTGTTCGACGGGCCAACCACTTTCAGCGGGAACAGCGGCTCGCCCAGGGCGTATTCCTGCAGGTGCTCGAATCCGTCCCGATAGATCGTCAGCCACAGGTGGTCGCTCAGTGCGTTGACCACCGACACGCCCACGCCGTGCAGACCGCCGGACACCTTGTACGAATTCGCGTCGAACTTGCCGCCCGCATGCAGCACCGTCATCACCAC
>DATJJM010000321.1:0-16968 GCA_035492535.1 Acetobacteraceae bacterium
TGAACGGCGTCCCGTCGTGCCAGAGCACGCCGGACCGCAGCTTCACCCGCCACTCCAGCCCGTCCTCCGAAATACCGCCATTGCCGATCGTCGGCACGTCCGTGGCGAGTTGCGGCACGAACTGGCCCTGCGCGTTCACGCTCCACAGCGGGCTGAATACGTTCCAGTGGACGCCCTGATCCACCTCGATGTGCGGCATCAGCGGATTGAACACCGTCGGTTCCTGCGACAGCCCGACGACGACTTGACCTGTTGGCTTGGACGGCGGCGGTTTGGCGGCAGATTGTGCCGTCGCGCGCCTGGGAACCGCCGCGAACGCCGCACCTGCCATCCCGAGCGCCAGCGCTTCACGACGCGACAGCAGCCCCGGACCGCGAGGCATCCAAAGTCCCTTGCGCATGTCAGCCCCCGTTTTTCTTGTCTGCCGCAGACTAGAACGTCCGCCCGGGCTGGGCCAAGCCCGCAGTGCTACTGCGACAGCCGCAAGGTCGATAGGTCCTTCCCGATCTGCCGGAACGCAGTCTGAAGAGCCGCGGTGGTGGGACTAAGGAAATAGTCTGCTGGCGTGGACGCACAGTTCCGGAACAACGTCTGCGTCGCACTGTCACCGTTGTTGAACAGGATCGTGTAGATGGTGATTCCATTCGCCTTGATGGTAGTACACATCTGCGACATCCAGCCATTCAGTGTCGCCGTTATGTTCGATGGTGCCACCCCGCGCGTATTCGTCAGCAAGCGGCCATAGGCGGTGAGGTCTGCATCCCCGTCAGCAGTCCATGCCGGGACACCGGCGGGCGGTGCCGCCGGCGGTGTCTTGCCAGGCACGCCATCCGGCCAGTCGTACCAGTCGTTGTTGCCATCAGTCATCAGCACGATGGCCTTTCTCATGTAGGGCGTGTTGTACGCCAGAGGCATTGCCGGGTCGCCCCACAGCCCTCGCCAGGTCGGGCTGATCGTCCACCATCCCGCCTGCAAGCCGAGACTGATGATCGTGCCACCGCGATACACCGGCACCATCTTGTTGAGCACCGTGGCCACCGCAGCCTTGCTCGCCGTTTCGGGCAGAATGGTCAGCGATGGGCAGCCAAGGTTCGGCCCAACTGAATTATTGCTCGCGTCCGGTTCGTTGCCTGCCTTCGTCCAGGTCGACGACTGCCAGTCATTGTCGCCAGGATACCAGTAAGTGAGCGTCTGCTTGTTCTTGCCAGTTCCCGTCGTGTATTGGATCCCAGCAGGTGACGGATACAAATGAAAAGTCGAGGGATACAAAAATGGCTGGAACGGCGCATCCGCAGGCTTCTTATCATTGAAATCGTCGCCGTCAGACGCACCCGTCTTCGCGGTCCGCGCCATGACGCAGCCCATCCACGTCGAGGGCGAGTAGGGCGCCTGATTGATCGCCCCACCGACCAGCCAGTTCGTGTGCGTCGTCCCAACATTGACCGTCGCGGAGAACGGTACCACCGACACCCACAGGTTGGGCTGCGTGTCCGCGGGGCCATACAGGATGCCGAGCAACTGATTGGATGAACTGATCAGCGAGGTGATCGACGAACCCGCCATCGACCCCGTGTTGTCCAGAACCAGCGCGAGCTCCAGCCCGTAGGCGGCACTCTGTGCGGTCGATGCGGCGCTGACCGTCACCAATCCGACATTCAATACGCCAAGCAGTGTGGGTGAGACTGTCGCCGTGCTGGTCAGGCGCACACTGCCGGATGGACCACCCGGTGCGGGATTGGCGACGACCGGCGTCGTCGCCGTGGCCCCCATGAAGCCCTCTGTGCTCGCTTTCGAAATCCGCCCCCAGTTCGCCCAGAACAGGTTCAGCCCATCCGCGCTGGTGCCGCCCGTGGCCAAATCGCGTGCCGCCACCAGCACGGCAGCATCCAGCGACATCTGCAATCGTGATCGAACCAGCCACACCCGCGTCAGATCGATCGCCAGGCCGATCATCGCCACCAACGGAATCGCCATCAGCCCAGTCATCATCGTCACCGAGCCGCATCTCTGCCGCAGCCAGCGCATCATGGCCGGTTCCCCGCGGTCACCGTCGCCAGCGAGGCCAGCCGCGGCTGGAACAAGGCGAATGACCGGACCGATTGGATGCTGGACGCCGGCATCAGCCTGGCACTGAACACCCACGGAGACGTCGAAGTGGCGACCTCGACTGCGATCAACACGCCGCCCGTCGGCAGCGTATAGTTGTTGGGCAATGTCGGTACGCTGCCCGCGCTGCCGAATTGGCTGCTGAATGTCGCCGATGGACTGCGATACTGCCAGGCAATCGTCTGGATCCCATTGCTTATCACAATGCCCGAGATGATCGTTGCCCCCAACAGCCCGGTGACTGGCGTCGTGCCAGCGATGGTCTGCGCGTCGTTGAATAGCGCCGTGAAATCGCTCTGGTACAGGTTGTCATACTGCGTAACCACCTGTGCGACTTCAGTCGCCGTCTCGTCCACCCGCATTGCGGTCCGCAGATAGACGGTCAGGTCGGCGCCACCCAGCATCAGCAGAAGGATGAACGGCGCGACCAGCGCGAATTCGATGGCGGCGACACCGCGCCGCCCCAGGTCAGTTCTCCGGGAACGGTTCATTCTGCACGACCAGTTGCAGCGTATGCACAACCTGCGACGCACCGGTGATCGTCATGGCGATCGGCGTCAGATAGGGTTGAGTATATGAGAACGTGTATCTGACCACCTGTCCCGCGTTGCCCGGCCCCGCCGTCCCGCCGCCGCCGATCGCCGCGAAACTCGCATAGCTCGTCGCGGCGATTTGCAGACGGTCTGCCCGCAACAGGTTGCCCGAATTCAGGATCACCAGATCGAAGATTGAGTCGGTGCGACTGGATGGCGCCGGCGTGATCCCCGGCGCAACGGCCACACCCGTCGTACCAAACCGCGCGGCCGCCCGGGCGCCGACGCCCAGCGCCGAGTCGACCACCAGCTGCCAGCCGACATCCAGCGCCAGCATCAGCAATGACATGAATACCAAGCCGATGATGGCAAACTCGACCGACGTCGCCCCCCGCTGGCCGCGTGACTTCATTTGGCCGGCATCCTCAGCGCGGCATAACCTGCCAGCGCGACTTCAATCCTGTCCTGTGGCATATCCGTCGCCAGCAGATTACGTGCTGCTTGCTGATCGCCTGCCATCGCCAGCGCCACCGCCAGGTTTCCTCGTACTCGGCTGTCCGCATCAGGATCGACCGCGAGCGGCCTGAGAATGGCGAGGGCACGATCCGCCGCCCCGCCAAGTGCCAGCGAGAGGCCGAGATTGACCTGCGCTGCCGTCATGGCTGGCTGGCGTGCCAACGCTGCGTGATACTGCGCCTGCGCATCGTCATGCTTCTCTTGCAGATCGAGCGCGATGCCGAGATCGTTCAGCGAGGCAGCATCGTCCGGCGCTGCTTCGCTTGCGCGGCGGAACATCGCTTCCGCCTCACGCACGTCCCCCGAGGCAAGCAAGGAACGGCCCAAGCCACGCAATCCGCCCGCCGACCGGGGGTCGACGGCAACCGCGCGGCGGTAGCATTCCACCGCCGCGTCCGCCTGTCCCATGGCAAGCAGCGCATCACCCTGCTTCAACAGTGCACGCACGTTGCGTGGATCGGCTTGCAGAATGTCGCGCGTGACGCTGAGTGCGGTCTGCGGCAGCCCGCTCGCCATCGCGGCATCGGCGACGCGCAGATCATTCCCCGCGCCCACCAGCTTGCTCCCGCCGGATGCCACACATCCGGCCAGCAATGCGCACGAGGCTATCAGAATTGGCCATTTCATGGTCGTGCTCCCTATTGAAGCATCACCTGCATGAGGTGAACGATGGCGGGACCGCCAACGATCATGAACACGCAAGGTAGAATGAAGACGATCATCGGCACGGTGAGCAGCGCCGGCAGACGCCCGGCGCGGGCCTCGAACCGTGTCAGCGCTTCCTGCCGCATCTCGCTTGAGAGCGTGCGCAGTGCCTGGCTCAACGGCGTGCCGTATTGCAACGTCTGAACCAGCGTCACTGCGAGCCGCCGCAGTGACGGCAAGCCGGCGCGCGCCGCCATGTTCATCAGCGTCGCACGTCGGTCTGCATTCACCCGCATCTCGCGTGCCGTGTTCAGCAGTTCGTCGGCGACATCTGGATGTGCGACGCCAAGCTCTCGGCCGACCCGATCGATCGCCAGTTCCAGTCCCAGCCCCGCTTCGGTGCAGATCACCAGCATGTCGAGCGCATCCGGCAAGCCCTGCTCGACCGCCGTCAGATGCCGCCGATACAGCTGACGCACGATATAGTCCGGTAACAGCAGCCCAGCGAGACCGGCGCCCGCGATCACGAGCAGGCGCATCGCGAACGGCCATCCGACCCGGTCCACTACCAGCCAGCCCAGCAACGGCAGGCCAACCAGGCACAGCAACTTGGCGCCGATGAACGGCGCGAGCATGTTCCGTCCACGAAAACCCGCCGAGTTCAACCGCAATTCCAAGTCGTCCAGCATGTCGGCCGATAGCAGCCCGCCGCGCGTGATCACCTCGCCGACACGTGCTACCACGCGCAACCAACGCGGATGCGATACATCGGATGGCGCCAGCACTGCCTCGATGCCGACTGTCCGCTGCACGGCATGTACGCGGGTCGCCAGAAAGGCATCGCGGCGAAGCCGGCGGTTCAAGATCAAGCCGGCCATCATGAACACAACCGCGGTAAGGCCCATCAACAGGAGCGCCTGTCGATTCATGACAGACTCCGTGACACGATGGTGCGCATGGTGATGATACCGACGCTCAGCGATCCCAGTGCGATGGTGAAGATGCGTTGCCCCTGCGGATCGATGAACAACGTGCTGATGTAATCCGGATTGAGCACCGCCAGCGCGGCACCGGTGAATACCGGCAAAGCGGCCAGGATCATGATGCTGGTGCGCGCCTCTGCAGCCAAGGCACGCGCGTGCTCACGCAACGAAACGCGCTTGCGGATCACATCCGACAGGCGCTCCAGCGTATCACTCACCGTGCCTCCCGTCTCGCTTTGCAACGCGAGCGCGGTGGCGAAGAAGCCATATTCCGGCAACTGATTCCGCTCGGCCAACCCGCGCAGCGCCTGCTCCAGCGTTACCCCCAGCGAGATCTGGTCCACCACCTGTGCAAATTCGCGGCCGGTCGGATCAGGGCAGTCGGTCGCGATACTGCGCATCCCCTCGGTGACCGGGATGCCCACGCGCACGGCACGAACCAGCATTGCCAGCGCGTCCGGGAATTGCTCGAACAGCGTGCGCAGCCGGCGTTGCTCGCACCAACGATAGAATTGCCGGACCGACAGCAACCATACCACCGGCAATGCCAGCAGAATCGACGAACCGAAGATCGTCTGTGCCAGAGCGATCAGGATCCGCGCGAACAGCAGGGCGGCCGGCCACACGATCCACCAGGCCAACGGATATTGTGCACTGTGAGCCGGATCAAACGCCACCAGGCGTGTCAGCCATTGCAGCAGCGCTCGGCCGCCACCCACCGCGGCGGTGCCGCTCGGCTTCTCGCGTACCTCGGCGAGCGTCGCACGCGCATACGGTGTGGCGTGCTGCGAGATGCGATCGTTCAGCTTCCGCCGACGCTGTTCCATAAAGATCAGCGGAACCGCCGCGGCACTGATAACCACCAGCAACAGCGAACCGCAGGCCAGTCGCAGCATGACGGCCGCTGTCATTTGCACGCCTCATCCATCGTCGCTGCCCATGCGCGATCGACGCCGGCATACACCAGACGTTCATGGAAGCTCGGCCGCGCACGTGCGCAGCGATAGCGGCCAATGATCTTGCCGCTCAGGCTCTCGCCCTCTACCTCGAAGCGGAAAACGTCGTTGAGCGTCGCGACATCGCCTTCCATGCCGCACACGTCGGTGATCTGCACCACGCGCCGCACGCCATCGCGCTGGCGCTCGATCTGCACGATCAGGTCCACCGCGCCGACGATCTGCGTCAGAATGGAGCGCGCCGGCAGTCCCATGTTCCCCATCTGCACCATATTCTCGATGCGCGTCAGCGCGTCGCGGGCGCTGTTGGCGTGGATGGTGGACATGCTGCCGTCATGCCCTGTGTTCATCGCTTGGAGCATATCGAATGCTTCCGAGCCACGGACCTCACCCAGGATGATGCGATCTGGCCGCATGCGCAGTGCGTTGCGCACCAGGTCGCGCTGGGTCACCTCGCCGCGCCCCTCCAGGCTGGCGATGCGCGTCTCCAGGCGCACCACGTGTGGCTGCTGCAATTGCAGCTCGGCCGCATCCTCGATGGTGACGATGCGCTCGCCGATATCGATCAGCCGGGACAGCGCATTGAGCAGCGTTGTCTTGCCCGATCCAGTGCCGCCGGAAACGATGACGTTCAGCCGCGCATGCGCCGCCATCTCGAGCAGATGCGCCGCCTGCGGACTGAGCGAGCCGAATTCCACCAGCCTGGCGAAGTCGATCCGGTTGCGTGAGAACTTGCGGATTGAGATGTACGGCCCATCCAGCGCCAACGGAGGAAACACGATGTTGACGCGTGAGCCGTCCTTCAGACGCGCATCGACCATCGGTGTGCTTTCGTCGATCCGCCGGCCGACACGGACCGCGATTCGTTGGCATACATGCGCGACATGTCCGGCATCGCGGAACCGCACGCTCGACAGCTCCAGCTTGCCGCGGCGCTCGAAGAATACCTTCTCCGGCCCGTTGACCATGATGTCGGTGATCGCGTCGTCCTCGAGCAGTGGCTCCAGCGGCCCGAGCCCCAGCATGTCGTTCACCAGCTCGCGTGCCAGCGCGCGTTGCTCGCGCCCATTGAGCTGGATGCGTCGCTGCGTCGCGATCTCCGCCAGCGTACGCTCGACTTCCTGTGTCAATTCTTCTGGCGTCAGCTTCGCCAGCGAGGTCGGATCCATTTCAGCAAGGCACAAGGCGCGCAACTCGACAATCGCAGCGCTCGGCGGAAGGCGGGCTGGGGAAGGCGCTTCGGTTTCGACGGTCGCAGCTGGCCGCTCGGGTACTTGTCGGCGTCCGAACCAGACGGGCGGTTCCTCGCTCAGCCCCGGTGTAACTCCCATCATGCGGTGTGTGGCCACAGGCGCCTCCAACCACGCGTCGCCGCCGTGCGCGGCTCAGGAGAGCTCTCGACCGGAAACGCCGCAGTCGCCTGTCCGGCCAGCGCGATGATCCCCTTGTTGAACCGGTTGTTCAGCGCCGCCGGCTCGCCGAAATTCGCCGCGTCCTCCACGAACTTGGGCAGGTCAGGAATCGCGACATCGACCTTCATCTTCAGCGCCTCTTCGGTCTGCTGCCGCGTCAGCATGCCGGCGCGATTGAGGCGGTTCAGCACCAGCAACCCACGGTGCACCTGCAGCGGTCCATTCGGCAGGCCCAGCAAACGCAATGCATCGCGCACGCCAACCAGCGTCGGTTCCAGGACCAGGATGCGCTGATGCCCCAGCATCAGCAGGTCGCGATGCAATTCCAGCCCGCTGTAGGGCGCATCGATGACCACAAAGTTGTAGCGACGGCGCAGCGTCTCGATCAGCCGCGCGGCCGCCCCGGTCGCGTAGTTGACCTGATCGGTCAGGTTCTCTTCGGCTGACAACACGTGCAACCGGTCGGTCACCGGTTGCGCCGTGCGCTCGATGAACAGTTCGTCGATCCGCTGCGGAGTTTCCAGCGCCGTGCGCAGCCCTGGCCCGGACTTCGCATTCAGCATCAGCGCGCAACTTCCACGATACAGATCGCCATCCACCAGGACGGTATGGCGATTGGCTCGCTTGCCCAGATGCCACGCGAGGTTCACTGCGATTGTGCTGGCTCCGACACCACCGCGCACGCCCGTGACTGTTACCACGCGCCCGCCTTGCAGCGATTCCGGTCGCCGCGACCGGTTGAGAATGACCGGCCCGAAATGCCTGGCCACCATGTCCCGCGTAATCGGCTTGAACAGATATTCCTTCACACCAAGGATGCGTGTCGCATGCCGATAGAAATTCACGTCGTTGTATTCGCCGATCAGCAGCACATGCACATCCGGCTCGACGACATCCGACAGTGATTCCAACGCAGTCAACGGCCGCGCTTCGCCCGTCACGTCGATCACCAGAACCCGCGGCGTCGGGGTGTCCTGCAGCACCTCGATCGCACCGCGGACATTCGAACGATGGAACTCGATGCCGCGTGGTGCCGCATCGCTCAGTCCATCGCGCAGCACCACCTCGGTCTCGGCATCCGTCACGAAGGCCATGATGTCCTTGCGAGTGGGGCGCGCTGGCGCTTGCTCGGGCGGAACGTCAGCGAGTGGCACATCGGGCGGCATCACTGGCTGCCTTGCTGCGTCCCGCTGGACATTGGTGTGATCTTGGCGACCGCGCTGTCGGGCAACAGCCGCACCTTGTCATTGCGGTAGCGGTCGAGTGCCGCTGCCGCCTGCTGGCCATCGCCTTGGCTCGGCACGCCCTGGACCAGATCTGACGGCGATGCCACCATGACACGTAGATTGGCCTCATTCGCATTGCTCGGACGCCACGTGCCATCTCGCATATAAGGATCTGTGGCATCGCATCCGGCCAGCAGCGACAGCGCGAAGACGCCCAACAGCAATCGCATCGACATGTGCGCGCCTCCTTACTGCACGATGAATCCGGCATTGCCCGGGATTTGCGTTGGCGGCAGGTTTGCCGC
Organism: Acetobacteraceae bacterium; assembly: GCA_035492535.1. Lineage (GTDB taxonomy): Bacteria > Pseudomonadota > Alphaproteobacteria > Acetobacterales > Acetobacteraceae > JAMXLO01. Next base: position 8,683 of record DATJJM010000321.1, read on the forward strand.
TTCCGTCCCGTGCTGCCGCGCGGTCTGCCGCAGCAGCAGGATCCGCTCCAGGTCCGACGGCGGCTGATACCCATCTGTCGGCAGGTGCAGCATCGACGGGTGCGCGACGGGGCGCACCAGATACGGCGTCACGACGATGACAAGCTCTGTCTCGTTCCGCTGGAAGTTGTCCGAGCGGAACAGCGCGCCCAGGATCGGTATATCGCCCAGGATCGGCACGCCGTTGCCGGTGACATTCACCGCATCCTGGAGCAGCCCGGCAATCGCAAAGCTCTCGCCGCTGCCGAGTTCCACCGCGGTCTCCGCACGGCGCACCGTCAGCGCCGGCACCTGAATAGTCGAATTGCCGGACGACAGCTGAACAGCGCCCTGATTGGTGAGCTGGCTGACCTCGGTGCGCACCTTCATCGCGATCTGTCCGTCGGATCCGACTGTCGGTACAAACGCGAGGCTTACGCCGTACTGCTTGAACTCGATGGTGACTTCGTTGTTCTGCTGCGCAACCGGGATCGGGAACTCGCCGCCCACCAGGAAACTGGCGGCCTCGCCGCTGATTGCCGTGAGATTCGGCTGCGCGAGAACGTGGATCAGCTCGTCCTGAGACAGCGTGTCGATCAACGCGTTGATATCGACTACATGCCCCGGCGTGTTGAAGTTGTATCCGGCTGTCAGCAGATTCGGTGGCCGCGTCAGGTTGACCAGCGGGTTATTGGTGAGCATGCCGATTTGGGCGTACCTCCCCAGTTCGACCAGGTTGGCCCAGTTGACCCCTAACTGACGGATCAGGTTCCGGCTCATCTCCGCGATACGGACGCGCAGGTTCACCTGCACGGCGCTTTGCACCGACAGCCTGTTGTCCACTGACTGCCCCGTCGGCGCATACCCGCGCACGATCTGCATCACGCGATCGGCGTCGGCCGGCGTCTTCACCTTCCCGGCGACGCTCAGTCCGTTCTGCAACGTTTCCACATGCACCGACGCGCCAGGCAGCACGCGCGCGATCGTCGCTTCTGCCTCGCCTGCGCCATAGTGCGACGGCTGCACGACAACGTCGTATTGTGCGATCGGCTTGCCGCTCGCGTCGAGCGCAGCCACGGTCGTGCGTCCTGGGGCGACTCCGAATATGAACAGGCTGGTTGCGCTGGCCGGTCGCACCTCGGCGATCTTCGGCTCTGCCGCGAACACGCTGGAGGCGCCCTGCGCGAGCTGGATCACCCGCCCGCTGCCTGCATCGACCGTGATGATATTCCTCTGCACCGGCATTTTGACCAGTCCGGCGGGCGGGGCATTCGCGACCGGACCACTCGCATTCTCAGCCCCAGGGGCACTCCATGCCGCCTGGTGCAGGCCGAGCAGCAGTGCGGAGGCTGCAAGCAGATGTTTCATCAGAACTTGATCTCCTTGCTGTCGGAAGGACCTTGGAACAGCCGCACGCTCGTACCGTCGCTGCTCGGTCCGCCGCGCAACGCCGAGGAGACGTCGCCCCCCCACGTCACGGAATTTCCGGTCTGTTGCGTAACTGAAGTGGCGTCCGCGCGGCTGGTCGTCGGCGCGACCGCCACCACCGCAAGTGACAGATGACCGAGCCGCTCTGCCACGACGACTCGCTCGGCGTCAGGCGGTGTCACTTCCAGCGTGACGGTGCGCACCGTCTGGGCTTGGGGACTTTCCGATGTGGCGCCCTGGATCAATTGCCGATCGATTGCCAGGACCCGAACGTCATGCAGCACGGTTTCGCCGGACACACGGTGCGACGCCGGTATGCCCACACCCTCCTGCGATTGCGTCAGGATCAGATCAACCCGATCGCCGGGCCATACCAGCCCTGAAAGACCCGATACCGCATCGACTCCGACGGTCACCGCGCGCATGCCCGCGCCCAGCACCGCCGCCAGGAAACCGCGATCACCCGGGTTCAATACGTCACCCGTGAGAAGCGGCTCTCCCTTGGCAAGGTTGCGCCGGATCATCGCACCCAACAGCTCACCGCGAACCGCTTCCGAATCGACGTGCCCGCCAGCAGGGATCTCCTGCGGCGATCGCGGTTCGGCTGCGATATCGTCCGGCTTCACCAAGGTCCCAGCCCGTAACGGCCGCGCTGCTATCAGCAGCGGCAGCTTGTTATTTGCCGGATCTATATTTGTATGTTCACGTGGCGTCGGGTTCAGGCTGATCCATGCGACGGCGCCAAACCCGGCCAAACCGATCGCCATCAGTATGAACAAGGCGGTGCGTGCCAGCATCGCTCGTCACCCGACGAACCACAGGCAGCCATGCGTCGTCCGGACCGGACGAGACCTGCATGCCTCTAGGACATGAAGCAGTATTGTCATTTCAGCCCCTGCTATTTTGCGGGCACGATGTATCGAGGCGTCAGACTATGGCGAGCCGGCGATCGTATGGGCCACGTACTGGATCCGCGATCAGCGGGTTCAGCACCTGCACACCATCGCCGTACCGCCACTCGGACAGCGTCCATACCGAACGCGGCCTGGATTGCCGGCGCGCCTCAGCAGCGTCACAGCTGCGCGGAGATGCTATTGAAGGTCGTCGACAGGTTGGAGCCAACCGTCGTCACGGCACCAATGATCGCCACCGCAATGAGCGCGGCAATCAGGCCATATTCCATCGCGGTCACACCACGCTTGTCGGAGCGCAGGGCCAACCATGTGCGCAGAAAATCGAGCATTGTCCGCTGTCCTCTGAATAGAAACCGGAACCTCAGACCAGAACCAAGCCGGCTTCAGGTTTTGTTCTACACGTCAGCGGTTAAGAAAAACTTGAGCACAACGAACTATATGACGCCAATCATCCCGTCTTCGCGCGATAGCATCGCTCTTATCGAGTATCCTTGGGCAGTTTTTTCTGTATTCAGAGTACTATTGTATTGCAGTGGGAAATCCGGGAGATGTTGCACCTGCAACCAGGGGAAATGTCGCGGGACCGGGCCGATGATCACAAAAGCTGCCAGACGAGCACACCTTGTTCACGTTTTGCCGCTAACGTGGCTGACCACACAGTCTCCAGAGGCGGCGTTATGTGGGGCGCTCAAGCTGCCACCGGCATCGTTCGCAAATGGTTCAGGCAGGAGCGACCGCGCGGTGCGGCCGTACCGTTCGAGGCTCCTGCTTTGCGCATGGCCCGCGTCTGCGATGACGAGCGCGATGGCATGATCGCCATCCTGCGCGACTTCGCCAACAACGGCAGTACCTACATCGTGCCATGGAACAGCCTGTCACTGGTGGTCCCGTTGACGGACAACGACAAGGCGCTGCACACCGCGGTAGGCAACGCGAAAGCCGCAACACCTGCGCAGGTCCGTGCCGTGGTCAGCGACCTCGCGTTGTCGGGTGCCCTCGGTCCTGAGGCGGCGGCCCGAGAATCTGAACGCCTTGGCACCGAACGCACCACACTCGCTGACGTCCAACTAGTGCTGATATTGCACTTTCTGGATAGCAGTGGAGCCGATCTTGCGCCCCTCATGGTCGATCCAGACCGGTGGCGCCAGGCAGATGCGAAATCGGCCATCGCTGCCGCCGCTGTGGCCGTCGGCGTGCGGCGTCAGGACCTCTACCGACGCATCGCCGAATTCGCTCGCCTGCTGGCGCCTGTCGGTCTTGTCACAACCGAAGGCACCATCCAATCCGGCTGGCTGCGTGCCCTGCATAATGAGATCGACGGATTCAGTCAGAGTATTGCCAACGAGCCGCAGGCAATAACGGCGGAAACGCGCGATCACCTCATGGCGATAAGGGACGCTGCGGCAGGCACCGCGCGTCTCGCCGGCGTCGTGATCAACATGCTCGACTACGCTGTCCTCGATATCGCCAGCACCATCGGCCGATGGCACGCGGAGCTTCCCGTGCTCAGTCGTGCGATCGAGCAACTGTCGCTGATGCTGGACGAGTGGCCGTCGCTGATGAAGTCGGTGCACGACGCGTTGCGCAGCCCGCCCGATGACCTACCGAGACAGCTTCGCATCCTTTGCGCGGTGCTGCCCCGCGTACCGGGATCCGAGCCACGGACGACCGAGACACAGAGCGGCTCGTCGGCCTCCGACGCGCTTGCCGCCCGCCTCGGCACGATCTGGTCGATGCTGCGTGCGTCCCGCTCAACCGAGGAATAATGGGCTCAATCGGCCAGCCGCTCGATATCCGCCCCGCACGCCGCCAGCTTCTGTTCCACTGCCTCGAACCCGCGATCGAGGTGGTAGACCCGGTTCACCACTGTCTCGCCGTTCGCCGCCAGCCCGGCCAGCACCAGCGATACTGAGGCCCGCAGATCGGTCGCCATCACCGGTGCCCCGGACAGCGCCGGAACCCCGCGCACGATCGCCGACGTCCCATGCACATTGATCCGTGCGCCCATGCGGTTCAGTTCAGGCACGTGCATGAAGCGGTTCTCGAAGATCGTCTCGGTCACCATGGCCGCACCGTCCGACACGGCCATCAGCGCCATGAACTGCGCCTGCATGTCCGTCGGGAACCCGGGATAAGGCTCTGTCATCACATCGGCGCCATGCAGCCCATTCAGGCGTTTCACGTGCAGTCCGCCCGGCTGTTCCACAATCTCCACCCCCGCCTCGCGCAATGCGCGTACGGTCGCTCCCAGATGCTCCAGCCGCGCATTCGCCAGCATTACCTCCCCGCCGGTGATCGCCGTCGCGCAGGCATAGGTACCAGTCTCGATGCGATCGGGAATCACCCTGTGCTCGGCACCGTGCAGACGCGCCACGCCATCGATTGTCAGCCGATCACTGTCGATCCCCTTGATCCGCGCGCCCATCGCGCTCAGGCAACGAGCAAGGTCCCCGATCTCCGGCTCACGTGCCGCGTTCACCAGCACCGTGCGTCCGTCGGCCAACGACGCCGCCATCAATAGATTCTCGGTTGCGCCCACCGAAACGAACGGCAAGATCACCGTCGCTCCACGCAGTCGCCCATTGACCCGCGCGTTGATATAGCCGCCTTGCAGTTCGACCTGCGCTCCGAGTTGCTCCAAGCCCTTCAGGTGCAGGTCGATTGGCCGCGCCCCGATCGAGCATCCGCCCGGCAGCGACACCCGTGCCTCGCCCGCGCGCGCCAGCAATGGCCCCAGCACCAGGAACGATGCGCGCATCTTCCGCACGATGTCATACGGCGCCTCGGTACTGGTGATCGCACCGCCCAGCGACAGCGTGCGCCCATCGTTGCCAATCGATTCGACCGCGATGCCATGCTGGCGCAGCAGCAAGGTCAGCGTGGTCACATCCTCCAGCCGAGGCACGTTATGCAGCACCAGCCTTTCGTCGGTCAGCAGCGCGGCGGCCATCAGCGGCAGCGTCGCGTTCTTCGCGCCGCCGATAGCGATCTCACCGGACAGAGGCCGGCCGCCACGAATACGAATACGGTCCATTCAGGGGGTCCTCGTTGGAAGGAAGTTTCCACACGGAGGACACCGAAGACCACCGAGCACCACAGAGGATGCTTCATCCGCGCCGCGCGCGAAGCGCCCTTCAATCACTCCGTGGATCCCCGTGGTCCTCGGTGTGCTCCGTGTGGACCCTTCACAGCTCATAGTTTCGGCAATGCCACACCGCGCTGGCGCATATACTTCCCGGCCTTGTCAGCGTAGCTCGTCTCGCACGGCTCGTTGCCTTGCAGGAACAGGAACTGGCAGATCCCCTCATGCGCGTGGATCTTCGCCGGCAGAGGCGTGGTGTTGGAAATCTCGATCGTGACCTGACCCTCCCACTCCGGCTCCAGCGGCGTCACGTTCACGATGATGCCGCAGCGCGCATAAGTGGACTTGCCCAGGCAGATCACCAGCACGTCGCGCGGTATGCGGAAATACTCCACCGTGTGTCCCAGTGCGAAGCTGTTTGGCGGAATGATGCAGGTATCCGTCGTCCGATCGACAAAGCTGCTCGGCGCGAAATCCTTCGGATCGATCACCGCCGAATCGATATTAGTGAACAGCTTGAATTCGTCGGCGATGCGCGCGTCGTAGCCATACGACGAGAGCCCATAGCTGATGACGCCCTCGCGCTTCTGCGCCTCGACGAACGGCTCGATCATGCCGTGCTCCTGCGCCATGCGGCGGATCCAGCGATCGGACATCACAGGCATTCAGGCGCCTCCAGGCAGGCCGCAATTGGTCAGGGTGCTTCCAGGCGGGTTCTGCACTATCGGCCCATCGCGCACGATTCGGGGAGGGACAATGCCGTTCTCCCCTCGTTCGTGATGCACGGGTCGCTCCGGCTCCATCGCCCAGGCGATGCACTCATCGAAGGTCATGCGCCGACGCGCCTGTTCAGACACCGCTCACTCCTGCTTCGGCTTTTCGCGCGCCCGCGCCTGATCCTTGCGCTTGCGCAGGTTGGCCCGCAAGGCCTCGGCCTCGCGCTCTCGCCGCGCCGCGAGCTTCGCCGGCTTCGGCGCAATTGCCTCCGGATCGCGGCACTTCGCGGGATCGCTGCGACGATTCATCCGCAGGCTTTAGCACTGGCGGGAACGAGCGGCCACGGGGCGGAATCTGCGGCTCCCGGTCACCCCATCGGGCCAGAACGCAATGAGCCGGAATACCGCCAGTACGGCTGGCCACGACGAGGCCTCGCTCGCCGCCAAACACGGACGCCTCGCGCTGCCAGCGAACTGCTATGGCTTTGCCGGCACCATCCCGCGGGTCACCCACCGACCTGATCGGCCGCTACGAGGACGCCGGCGTCCAGCTTCTGATCAGCAGGGCATTCAAGAACGATGCCGAAACCCACGTCCTGCTCGCCGCCGACGTCATGCCCAACTTCGCGTGAGGGGCGCTAGCCGGGGCCCGCGTACCTGTTCCTCGGTACCCTCAACCCCAAATTCCCTCGCAGCGTCCGCCCTTCATACGCCTCTCGAAACATGTCCCTCCGCCGCAGCTCCGGTATCACCAGCTCGGCAAAGTCATCCAACGCAATCGGCAGGACCGGCGGGCAGATGTTGAAGCCATCCGCCGCGTCTTCCTGCACCCAGGCCTCCATCTCGTCCACCAGATCGGCCGCGGTGCCCACTGCCACGCGCAGCCCGAACCCGGCTGCCGCCACGGTGTACAGCTGCCGGATCGTCAGATTGTCCCGCCGCGCCAGTCGCAGCAGGTTGGCCGCCAAACTCCGCAGTTCCGGACTATTCGGCTCCGGCACAGGCCCATCGACCGGGTACGCGGACAGATCGCCCATCTGCCCATACAGATACGAAAGCCCCAACACCGGATCGACCAACTCGTTCAGCAGCTCGAACTTGTCCCGCGCCTCCTGCCGAGTGCGCCCCACGAACGGCGTTACGCCCGGCATGATCAGCAGCTCGTCCGGCTCCCTCCCATGTGCCGACAGCCGTCCCTTCAGGTCCGCGTAGTAAGCCTTTGCCGCCGGCAGATCCTGATGCGCGCTGTACACCACGTCCGCGTGCGACGCTGCAATCGCCAGCCCCTGCTCCGAAGCGCCCGCCTGCACCAGCAACGGGCGCCCTTGCGGCGTTCGCGCCACGCTCAGAGGTCCGCGCACGCGGAAGTGCTTCCCCTCATGCGCGAGCACATGCAGCCTGTCCGGATCGAAGAAGATGCCGCTCGCCTTGTCGTGCGGAAATGCATCCTCTTCCCACGAATCCCACAGTCCCTTCACCACCTCGACGAACTCAGCGGCGCGCTCGTACCGCTCTTCATACCCAAGGTGCTGATCGCGATTGAAGTTGCGTGCCTCGGCGTCCGACCACGACGTCACAATGTTCCATCCCGCGCGCCCGCCGCTGATATGGTCCAGCGAGGCATACTTTCTCGCCACATGAAACGGCTCGTTGTAGGTGGTCGAAGCCGTCGCCACCAAGCCGATATGCTGCGTCACCGCCGCCAGCGCCGACAGCAATGTCAGCGGTTCCAGCTCCGCATTCTGAGCCGAGCGGCACAGCGATCCCGGTGGCTCGTCTCGCGCGCGAATACCGATCCCGTCCGCCAGGAACAGCATGTCGAACTTCGCCGCTTCGGCCGCCTGCGCCACGCGCACGAAATGCTGGAACTTCGACGCCGCTCCCGGATCTGCCTGCGGATGCCGCCACGCCGCCGCGTGATAGCCGACATAGCGCATCGAAAGCCCGAGCTTGATCTGCCGCATGCGTGACACTTTCGATGCGCCGCATTCCACGCGCAATCCCGATTGGGCGCCAAAGGGGCGTTTCGCCGCGCGCTCCATTGTCGAGTGGGGTGCGACCAACGATCCCTTGGCCACATCGCCACCGTCATACTCGGCCCAGCCAGTCGCGCCCGGGTTGCACTGTC
>DATJJM010000322.1:0-4497 GCA_035492535.1 Acetobacteraceae bacterium
GTTGCCTCCAAAATTTGCCAAAGATCATCGAAGCCTCGCCGGTTAAAAGCCGCGCGGGGCTTTTTATTGCCCGCGAGAAATGATCCATTCCATCCGAGCCAAGCAGGTAGCGATCGTCTGCTTCGATCAGGACCTGAAGAACCACGACATGCTGCAGAGCCTGGGCCATCCGGCGCCACGTGTTGTGCACTACCAGGTAACGCTGGATCCCGAACGTCTTTCACCGGATGGCGAGTTCGTCCGGCTGGGTCAAGGAAACGACGGCCAAGGGCAAAGTGACGAGATCACGGGATGGATCCCACTGATCGACCTGACCATCGAAGAAATCCTCGCTGATTGGGATGGCGAGCAATTCCAGATTCACGAACCGGGCGCCGAGCGCGCCGCATAGGAGCAGGACATGACTACCCTCGCAAAACTGATGGGTTCGGCCGTCCCGGCGGCTCAGGCTCAGGCTACGACTGCTGGCGTGCCGCTGCTGAGCCAGACGGCCGCGGGCACCACACAGGCGAACGCTTACGCGATCGTCAGCGATTTCACCGTTTTCGGCACCGTCGCATCAGGTTCGGGCGCACGCCTTCCGCCTGCCAATGCCGCATCTCTCACCGCTCAGCAAGGCGACATCTACGTGGTGGTGAACGGTCAGGCAACGAATGCGCTGCTGGTCTATCCGCCGGTCGGTGGCAATTTCGCGGCGGTCGCGGTCAATACCGCGGTAAGCGTGCCTGCGGGTAAGACGGCCGATTTCTACTGCCTGGGCGGCAACGTCTGGGCAGCGAGTATTGGCGGCTGATGGTCAAAACTAGACCGAGGTAGACATGGCGGCCGGGAGAAAGACGGGCGGAAGAACAAAAGGAACGCCCAACAAAACGACAACGGCGGCGAAGGAGGCTATTTCTCTCGCCGCGGAGCAGTTGGGTGGAACTGACCGATTGGTCTCGTGGGCCAAGGAAGATCCAGCCAACGAGCGCGTCTTCTGGGGGACGATCTATCCCAAGCTGTTGCCGCTGCAGGTGAGCGGAGAGGGCGGCGGCGCGATCGTGCATAAGGTCGAGTTCGAAATTGTCGACCCTACGGGTACAGGTTCCACGCAAGCTTAAGTCGCTGCTGCTCCCCAAGCGGTACAAGGGGGCATACGGCGGCCGGGGTGGCGCTAAGTCGCACTTCTTCGCCGAGCAGATCGTCCTCCGATGTCTGATGCGCCCAACGCGTGTGGTGTGTATCCGCGAGGTGCAGAGCTCGATCAAGGATTCGGTCCGACAGCTTCTGGTCGACAAGATCGAGAAGCTCGGTGTTGGCAGCATGTTCGAGGTGCTGGACAACGAGATACGCGGTCCACAGGGATCGCTGATCGTATTCAAGGGCATGCAGTCGTATAACGCGACGAACATCAAGTCGCTGGAAGCGTACGACATTGCCTGGGTGGAAGAGGCGCAGACGTTCACGCAGCACTCGCTGGATCTGCTGCGTCCGACGCTGCGCAAGGAAGGCTCGGAGTTGTGGTTTAGCTGGAACCCGCGGTTCAAGACTGACCCGGTAGACCAGTTCTTCCGCCGCAATCCGCCGCCCGATGCAGTCTCAGTGCTGATCAACTGGCGCGATAACCCGTGGTTCCCGGACGTACTGCGGCGGGAAATGCTGCACGACTTCGCGACGGATGAGGACAAGGCAGAGCACATCTGGAACGGGGCATACGGCAATAGCCAAGGCGCGATTCTGGCGCGTCTGGTCAATGCTGCGGAGCGCGCCGGCCGGATTAGCGATGAGATCGTGTATGACCCGCTTGGCGCACCGATCGAGGTATCGAGCGACATCGGATTCCGCGATACGGCTTCGTGGTGGTACTGGCAGCGCGTGCAGGGCGGCTTCCACCTGCTGAAGTACGAGGGCGAGTCGGGTTACGACGCTGACGACTGGATCCCGATCATCGGCAAGAACATCGAGGCGATGGGCGCCAAGCTCGGGCAGATATGGCTGCCGCACGATGCGCGCGCCAAGACGTTCCAGAGCAAGCACACGACGGCCGAGAAATTCCTTGAGTCGTTCGGCGGCGGCAAGGTAAGCGTTGTGCCGCAAAGCAAGAAGATGGACCAGATCAGCGCGGCGCGTTCTGTCCTGCCCAAATGCGCGTTCAACGAGACGGCGTGCGAACACGGGCTGGACGGCCTGAGAGCATGGGAATACGAGTACGACGAGGAAAACGGTGTGTTCTCCCGTGAGCCTCTGCACAACTGGGCTTCGCACCCTGCCGACGGCTTCTGCTACGGCGCGCAGGTGATGAGCGACGCCGAATACATCAAGCCAGCACAGGAACCGGACTGGGAGCATCTCGACACGCGCGAGACGCTCAACGACGTCTGGGCGGACCACATGCGTCAAGTGTCAAACCATCGGAGGCTGTAATGGCAGCTACCTTTAGCGGTCAGGGCGTACGGATTACCGCGAGCACCACGGTCAACAAGATCCCTGGGCAGACGCTCATCGGCCTGATTCTGGCGATCGGCGCGGCCGGCACGGTTCAGGTGTTCGACAGCAGCGGCACGGCCACCACGACGCCGCTGACGGGCGTGCTCACGAATCCGGGTAGTAACGTATTCCTGCCGCTGTATCTGGCCTGCCAGCAGGGGCACTACATCGTGATCACGGGCACGGTCGACTGCACCGCGGTGATCGGCTAATGGCTGCTCGCGTCCAGCGTTCGCCCGAGGTTGAGCGCTATATGGGCTACATCGTGGCCTATGACAAGGCGTTCACGAAGTGGTGTGACCGAACTGGCAAGATCGTCAAGCGGTATCGGGACGATGCGAAGGAATACACGTATGGAAACGAGAGCGCGCGGTTCAACATCCTATGGGCCAACGTACAGACACTGGTTCCAGCAACCTTCAGCCGTCTACCTCAGCCCGACGTCTCCCGTCGTTTCCGCGACAGTGATCCAGTGGGACGCGTCGCGTCTCTGCTTCTCGAGCGGGCGCTGGAATTTGAGGTGCGCCACTATCCCGACTACCGGGAGGCGATGAAAAACAGCGTCAACGATCGCTTTCTGGGCGGTCGTGGCGTTGCATGGGTGCGGTACGAGCCGAAGACCAGCGTTCAGGAGCCATTGTCGCCGAGCGAGACCGGCGACGACATGGCAGTGATCGAAGGTGCTGGCGCGGACCAGATCAGCGAAGATGAGCCGCTCGAGCAGATCGACGACGAAACCGCACCGGTCGATTACGTCAACTGGCGCGATTTCGGCCATTCGGTTGCGCGCACGTGGGAAGAAGTCACGTGCGTATGGCGCCGCGTGTACCTTTCCTACGACAAGCTGTGCGAGCGCTTTGGCGAAGAAACCGCCATGCGCATCCCGCTTGATCAGACACCGGGCGAAGAGGATTCGAACGGCAACAACACGTCTCGCATGAAATCGGGCGTGCAGCAGCGCCACAAGCAGGCATGCATCTACGAAATCTGGGACAAGACCACGCAGAAGGCTGTATGGCTGCACAAGTCCCTTCGCGAACTGCTCGACGAGAAGCCTGATCCGCTCGAACTGGAAGGCTTCTTCCCATGTCCGAAGCCCCTGTTCGGCACGATGACCAGCGACACACTGGTTCCTGTTCCCGACTTCATCCAGTATCAGGACCAGGCTAATGAGCTCGACACGATCAGCGACCGGATTGACGGGCTGATCAAGGCGCTCAAGGTGCGCGGCGTCTATAACGCCGAGTTCAAGGAATTGCAGCGCCTGTTCACTGAGACGGGCAATAACGACCTGATCCCGGTCAAGGGCTGGGCAGCATTCGCCGAGAAAGCCGGCCTGAAGGGTGCGATTGACATCGTTGACCTGACGCCGATTTTCAGCGCCATGCAGGCATTGTTCGAGGCGCGCGAAGAGGTTGTGCAGCAGATCCACGATATCACCGGCATCAGCGACATCATGCGCGGCGATACGGATGCTGCTGAGACTGCGGCCGCCCAAGGTATCAAGGCGCGGTTCGGAGCCGTCCGTCTCCGGGATACGCAGGATGCGGTGGCGATGTACGCGACCGAGCTTCTGCGCCTGAAATCGCAGGTTATCTGCAACAAGTTCCAGCCGTCCACGATCCTGCTGATGGCGTCGGCCTCGCAATTGCTGCCGGATGATCAGGCCATGCTGCGGCCGGCTCTTTCAATGCTGATTGGCCGTCCGATCGATGACATGGAATGGGCTGCAACCATCCAGCGTGTTCAATCGGCCCAGCAATCGGTATTGCGAAGCTTCCGCATCGAGGTTGACGCAGATTCGCTAGTGCAGATCGACGAGGACGCGCAGAAGCAGGACCGCATCCAGTTCCTGACGACGATGAGCGGCTTCCTTCAACAGGCGGTTCCGGCGGCGAACCAGACTCCCGAGCTCGCCCCGATGCTGCTGGAGATGATGAAGTTCGGCATCAGCGCGTTCAAGGCTGGAAAGACACTGGAAGGGATGTTCGATAGCGCAATGGAGCAGCTCAACCAGCAGCTCAAGGCGAA
>DATJJM010000323.1:0-21951 GCA_035492535.1 Acetobacteraceae bacterium
AGGCCCGATCATAATGACCGGCGGGGCGATCGGCTCGCTGATAGCGCAGCTGCTCCCCGTTACGGACGCCGAGCGCAAGACACTGCTGGTGGCAGGGGCATCGGCGGGCATGACCACCGTGTTCGGAACGCCGATCGCGGCTGTGATGCTGGCGGTGGAGCTGTTACTGTTCGAATGGACGCCGCGCAGTTTCGTGCCTGTCGCGGTCGCCTCGATCGTCGCGGAGCTGGAGAGGACATGGCTCGGCCTGGCTTCGCCGCTGTTTCCGTTCGCTGGCGGGATGGACGTCTCACTGGTAGCGGCACTGTGCTGGGTACTCGTGGGATTGCTATCGGGTGTGCTGTCGGGTCTGCTCACCCGGTTCGTATATTTCAGTGAAGATGCATTCCTGAAGTTGCCGATCCATTGGATGTGGTGGCCGGCAATAGGTGGTCTTATCGTTGGTATCGGCGGACTGATCGATCCGCGCGCGCTGGGTGTTGGCTACGATAATATCGCGTTGATGCTGCAAGGTGGGATGCCGCCGGAATTATCGCTGCTGTTGGTAGCGGTTAAGGCGATCACCTGGGCGGCGGCGCTTGGATCCGGCACGTCGGGCGGTGTGTTGGCGCCTCTGCTGATCATGGGCGGTGGCATGGGCGCTGCCTTGGAGCATGTACTGCCCGCAGCTAGTCCAGGTTTCTGGGCGCTGTTGGCGATGGCGGCGACGATGGGTGGCACGATGCGTTCACCGCTCACCGCTACGTTCTTTGCGGCCGAAATCACCGGCAACACACACGTGTTGTTGCCGCTGATCACGGCCTGCATGACGGCACATCTGGTCACCGTGCTGCTCATGCGGCGGTCAATCCTGACCGAGAAGGTGGCGCGGCGCGGCCATCACCTGTCACGCGAGTACCGTGTGGATCCATTCGCGCTGACACGCTCGCGAGACATCATGACGACCGAGGTGGAGACCCTGCTGGACAGCACGACGCTGCATCAGGCGGCGAGATTCATGACTCATCCGGACACGCGGCATCCCAGTTTTCCGGTGGTCGATGAGGCTCGGCGCGTGCTGGGGATCATCGATCCGCCGGCGGTGTTGCGCTGGCGTCGTGCGGGCGAGCGTCGGAGCAGGACTCTGGCGGATTTGCTGGCGGGCACGCTACCCGTGGTGGCTTATCCTGACGAATATCTCGATGAGGTGGTTGCCCGTATGACGCAGGCGAATGTAGCGCATATCCCGGTCATTGTACGCGGGGACGGGCGGCTGGTCGGCTATATTGGCTGGAAGGATCTGATGAACGTGCGCGCCAGGTCACAGGCGGAAGAGCGAGAGCGGGTGGTGCTGTACCGCGTGAGGTGATCGCGCCCTGCCGCAAGCGCGACGCAATCAATATTCAAGGTTCAGATCGACCACGTTCAACAGTTCCTGTCCCCTTAGGAGGCGATCGACATTATCGAATACCAGGTCCAGTGTCATGGGCATGTAGGCGGTCGCATCGTCGGAGGAACAATGCGGTGTGATCACCAGATTCGGCACATCCCATAGGGGCGAGTCGGCGGGAAGTGGCTCCGGATCGAAAACGTCGAGCACCGCGCCGGAAATGCGCCCCGCACGCAAATGGCGGCTCAGCGCTTCATAGTCGCAAACCTTCGCGCGGCCAAAATTCACGAAACCCGCACCGTGCTTCATCAATGAGTATTCGGAATTGCCGAACATGCCATCGGTGCTTGCTGTTGAAGGAACGGCAACAACAACGAAATCGGCATGCGGCAGCAGCGCATGCAGTTGGTCAGTGGCGTAGGATCCGTCGCAGTCTCCGTTCGGTCGCCCGCTGCGGGTGACGCCGATCACCTGGAAGCCTAGCTTGCGTGCTTCCCGTGCGCCTGCGGAACCCAGATTCCCGGCGCCGACGATCAGCACCGTCTTTCCCTTGGCCTGAGATGTGAACATCTGCGTCCAGCGATGCTCCGATTGCGCGTTCATCAGGCTGGGGATGCGGTTGTTCAGCAGCAGCAGCGCCATCAAGATGAATTCGCCAGCCTTTTGCCGATGTATGCCGCGGTTGTTGGTGAGTGTCACTCCTGGTGGCATCCAGTCGAGGGGGCGAAGATGCTCCAGGCCGGCACCAGTCAGGTGGATGACTTTCAGCGGACCTCTGTGGGTCTTCAACAACTCAGTTGGGAGATGGAATCCGACGAAAACGTCGGCCGTGAGGAATGTCTCCTCGGCGGTTTCAAGGTCCCACCCGGTGGTAATCCTGACGTGCGAGGCGATATGCGGATGCCGTGCCAGCGCCTCGGCGCACAGCCTTGGCGGCATGTGGAAGACGGGCGCGGCGCTGCGGCGTGAATCAAAGTGCACATGGAGCATCAGCATTCCTCGGATTCGCGAAAGCACAACTATCGCAGCGGAATGGCCTGGCTCAAAAGGTGAACCACCTGATGGCGAGGTGCCCCGGCGCGAGCACAAGAGTGGCCCAGATCACGCCTGAGGAAATATTGGCAGCTTGGAATGCAAGCCACGGCATGCCACAGACGCCCGCGACCAGCGGGACGATACATCGGAGCGGCCCGAAGAAGCGGCCAAGGAAGACGCCGGCGACGCCCCATTTTTCGAAGAATCTATGGCCTCTGGGTAACAGGTCAGGATGACGTGACAGAGGCCACATGCCGGCGATCGCCTCCTCATAATGCAGACCAAGCCAGTAAGACACCCAGTCGCCGAGCACCGCACCTACTGCCGCGGCGATCCAGATTGGCCAGAAGGGAAGCCCGGCCGCACTGATCATGCCACTTGCTCCCACCAGCAGAATAGTTGCTGGCAGCAGAAGCGAAACAAAGGCGAGCGACTCGCCAAATGCCAGGATGAAGACAATTGGTGGCGCGAGAAGTGCGTGTGCCCGGATGGCATCCGATATCGCGCTGGCTAATACTTCCATGCGGAATGTGCCGGCTCAACGTCCGAGGCGCTCGCGCCATAAGCGCTTCGCTGCCTCCAGGGTGGCCACCGTGGCTATTACCAAAAACGCCACCAATGAAATGTCGTCCGCGTGCAACGGGCCAAAACGAAACAACTCGCGCCCCAGCGGGGTGCCAACAACTAGGCCCAACAGTGCCACAGCAACGCCCGAGATCCAGATGAGGGCACGATTTCTCTGCCCCATCAGATCACGCAACGATGCGCTGAAGTTGCGGTTCACGAGGACCAGGCCCAGGTCCACGAGCACCAACGATACGAATGTCAGGGCGCGCACGTCGCCATCCGGCAGTCCGGAGTGGACAGCGATTGCATAGAGACTCGCCAAGAATGCGAATGCAGTTGTGCCTTGCACCAATCCCCAAGTGACGAGTGGTAGTGACAGCAACGGCGTTCCGGCGGCGCGTGGCGACCGGCGCATGATATTGGCCTCCTCAGCCTCCGCCTCAAATACCATCGAGCACACTGGATCGATGACCATCTCCAGAAACGCAATATGCACTGGTCCGAGGATCAATGGCAGGCCCGTGATCAACGGCAGCAACGCCAATCCGGCTATGGGCACATGCACGGCAATGATGTAGCCCATCGCCTTTCGCAGGTTGTCATAAATACGTCGGCCGAGACGGATCGTCTGCACGATCGAGCCAAAATCGTCATCGAGCAGCACCAATGAGGCAGCCTCGCGCGCCACGTCCGTGCCCCGGCCACCCATCGCGATACCGATGTCCGCTGCACGGAGTGATGGTGCATCGTTGACCCCATCTCCCGTCATGGCGACGATCGCGCCAGTCGCGCGCAAAGCTCGCACGATCCGCAGTTTTTCGTTTGGCATGATGCGTGCGAATACCGAGGCCTGTTTGGCAGCGGCCTGGAATTCAGCATCGTCCATCTGCGCGACCGTTGCGCCGTCCAGCACACGGTCGCAATCAATGCCGGCCTGCCGCGCGATTGCGCGCGCGGTGACCGGGTAATCGCCCGTTATCATGACGACGCGAATGCCGGCTGCCCGACATTGGGCTACCGCAGCCGGCACCGAATCGCGGAGCCGATCAGCGAGGCCGACCAGACCCAGCAGATGGAAATTGAAAACGAAAGGGTCTTTGGCCGGTTCGCCTGCGGCAGTCGCTTCTGCGACAGCCAGCACGCGCATTCCATCCTCGGCCAATCGATCGGCTTCACGAAGCAGCTGGATTCGCGATACTTCTTCAAGCCCACAAAGTTGAGCGATTGCCTCCGGTGCACCCTTTGCGGCGATAAACATACCATCTGGGGGGTCTCGCCATGCCTGGATATAAGCGAGTCGACCCGGCTGCACGCCATAGACCCTCACAAGCTCCCCGTGCGTCCTCTCGCAGTCGCTCGCCTTGGCGAGCGATTGCAAGGCTTGGTCCATCGGATCATAGGCGTTGTTGGCGCTCGCCAAGGCTGCGACTTGCACCATATGGTGAAGGTGTGTGGGCACGTCGCTTCCATGTATCTCGAACCGCGGATCGCCTGTCGCTTGTAACACGGCGACCGCCATACGATTTTCGGTCAGCGTGCCGGTTTTGTCGGTGCACAATACGGTGGCTTCGCCGAGAATTTCGATTGCCGCCGCGCGGCGCGTCAGGACGCGTCCCTGCGACATGCGCCACGCGCCCATGACCATGAACACGGTGAGCACCAGGGGAAATTCCTCGGGAAGCATCGACATGCCGAGGGCAATGCCGGCCAGCAATGCATCGATCCAGGAGCCACGTAGCAGGCCGAAGAGCAGGATGACCAGGATACAGCAGACCAGGCCGATGCCGGCTGCAATGCGAACGATAGCAGCGGTCTGTCGGCTGAGATTGGCTGGTGCGGTTTCGATGGCTTCGAGGGTTTGACCAATCCGACCGATCTCGCTGTGTGGCCCCGTGCTTCGGACAATCGCGAGTCCCTGTCCGCGTACCACAAGTGTGCCCGAGTAAACACACGGGCTGTCGTCGCCGCCGGGATGCATGTCAGACTCAATGTCCAGACCTCGGCGCTTGTGCACCGGGACTGATTCGCCAGTCAGCAGCGATTCATCGACCTGAAGTTCGCGCACTTCTATCAGTACGGCATCGGCGGCAACGCGGTCTCCCTCGGACACGATGAGAAGGTCGCCACGGACGACCCCCCGTCCGGCTATGCGCTGCCGTTGGCCATCTCGGATCACCAGGGCTCGGGGACTCGTGAGGTCCCGCAAGGCCTCCAGGACGTGCTCGCTGCGTGCTTCCTGAATGACAGCGATCGCAACGGATAGGGAGGCAAAAATCAACAGCAGTAGAGCTTCGAGATGGTCGCCGAGCAGCAGGTAGATTATGCCAGCGCCCAGCAACAGAGCGAACATCGGCTCGGCCAACACGTCACGCAGGATGCGCGACAGGTTGCGCCGCCCCCGCCTTGGCAGTTCGTTCGGCCCTTCAAGACGCAGCCGCTCTGCTGCTTCGCCGGCCGAAAGCCCGGCGTGTTCGGCTTTAGCGTCGGCTTCCAATCGGCTGTCCCATTCAGCGCATCATCATTCCGTGGCTGTACGTCAGCCCCGGTAGGATTTGCTGCGCACGTTCCTTCTGCGCCGGATCGAGTGCCGACACCAGTTTGGTTGCTGCCTGACGCGCGGAATCTGACGCCTGTTGCCGCGTCTGGAACATCGCGTTCATCAGGTTGCGGCGTTCCTGCCACGAGGCGGTGGCCATAGCTTCGAACATCGTCTGGTGCTGGCTTTGCATCTGTTGGCCGACGCTGGTGACCGTGTCGGAATAGTCTTTCCACGCGGGCTCCTGGCCGGCGGTGATGTCGAGGCGTTTCTTCAGGCCCTCCAGATAGCTGGCGGTGTTCCAGTATCCCCCCAACATGCCGGGTCCCATGCCACCGGCCATCATTCCGGGCCCAGGGCCGGCAGGTGGTTGTGCGACAGCCACCAGAGGCACGAACCCTGCCAGGATTGTGGACAGCACCAGCTGACGTGCGAGTTTGCTTGTCATGAGGACGTCCCTCCGGCTGATCGGGACCATAAGTCGCCGACCCCGGCGGCGTTGCATTGACCTGGGTCAAGGTGAGCCTGCGCATTCGCTCATTGCTCCTTATCCCTCTTTCCGGCATGCTGCACGTCGTCCCAGCCACCCGGCGCGGGAGAGAGCGGGCGGTGTGCCCGCCGCCGAAGGCGCAACCGGCCCCCGGAAACGCTCAGGCAAAAGGACCGCGGCGGGATCAGGGATCTCTGGAAAGCCGGCAGGCGTGCCACACGCCTGCCGCACCGACGAGGTAAGGGACGCCCGGCGTCTTGAATCTTTCAGGTACCGCGACAGAGGGGGGTCAGTTCCGTCGGCACTGATCGCCGGCGGGTGACCTTTGCGGAGCGGACCAGTGATCGAGAATGCGCTGCCGGACGACCCGACGCCTAAGCCCCTGAAGACCACGCCGCTGGATGCGTGGCATCGCGCGCGAGGCGCGCGGATGGTGGAGTTCGCCGGCTACAGCATGCCGGTGCAATACCAGGGCCTGATTGCAGAGCACCTGCATTGCCGTTCCAAGGCGGCGCTGTTCGATGTCTCGCATATGGGGCAGGCGACGCTGTCCGGACCCACGGCGGCCGCAGCGTTCGAGCGCCTTGTGCCGGGCGATATCGCCGCGCTGAAGCCTGGGCGCCAGCGCTACACGCTGCTGACCAATGAGGCCGGCGGGATCAAGGACGATCTGATGGTCGCCAATCTCGGCGGCGACAGGTTTTTTCTCGTTGTGAATGCGTCCCGCAAGGAGGACGATTTCACGCATATCGCCGCCAATCTGCCGGCGGGCGTGCAGCTCCAACCTCATGACGATCGCGCGCTGCTGGCGTTGCAGGGGCCGGCCGCCGCGACGGTGATAGGGCGGTTAGCGCGGGAGACGGCGGGTCAGCCGTTCATGGGCGTCCTGAACGTGGCGCTGGCAGGTATCCCGTGCCTGGTGTCGCGGTCGGGCTACACGGGCGAGGACGGGTTCGAGATCTCGGTGCCGGCCGACGGCGCGGAGGCGCTGGCGGACAGGTTGGTCGCAGAATCTGAGGTCGCGCCGGCAGGCCTTGGGGCGCGTGACTCGCTGAGGCTGGAGGCGGGACTTTGTCTCTACGGTAATGACATCGACGAGCTGACAACGCCGGTGGAGGCCGGCCTGACCTGGGTGATCGCCAAACGCCGGCGCTCGAGCTGGGATTTTCCGGGAGCGGCCGCGATTCGCGATCAGCTGGAACACGGCGCGGTGCGGCATCGAGTCGGCATCCGTCCCGATGGCCGCGCGCCTGCCCGCGCGCAGGCCGATATCGTCGCCGGTGATGGCACCGCGGCCGGGATCATCACATCCGGCAGTTTCTCGCCCTCGCTGCATGCACCGATCGCCATGGGGTATGTGCGCAAGGATCTTGTGGCTGATGGCACCACATTGCATCTGATCGTGCGCGGCAAACCACTGCCGGCACGAGTCGTGCCCCTGCCGTTCGTCCCCCACCGCTACGCCCACTGACAAAGGAGCGTCCCGATGGCCAAACCTCCCTCGGATGTCCGTTACACCAAGGAACATGAATGGATCCGGCTGGATGGCGACATCGCCACAGTCGGCATCACCGATCACGCGCAGGAACAGCTCGGCGACGTGGTGTTCGTCGAACTGCCGGAGATCGGCCGCGACGTGGCGGCTGAGGAAGCATGCGCTGTCGTTGAAAGCGTGAAGGCCGCCTCGGACATCTATGCTCCGCTGACCGGCAAGATCGTCGAGACCAATCAGACCATCATCGATGACCCTTCGATCGTGAACAGCGACGCGCAAGGCGAGGGGTGGTTCTTCCGCATCGAGATCGACGACACCGATGCGTTCGAGGCGCTGATGGATGAAACCGCCTACGACGAATACCTGGAGACCCTCGACTGATGGATGTTTGGGCCGAGCTCGCCGAACTCGAAGCGGCGGATAGTTTTGTGGCGCGGCATATCGGGCCTTCCGAGTCCGATATTGCCGCAATGCTGCACACGATCGGTGCGGCGACGCTCGATGATCTGGCGGCGAAGACCGTGCCGCCGGCGATCCGAACCAACCAGACGCTGGAACTGCCGCCACCGATCGATGAGGCGGCCGTGATGGCGGAGCTGCGCGCCTTGGCGGCGAAGAATGGCGGGGCGAAGTCACTTATCGGCATGGGATATCACGGCACCCATACGCCGCCGGTGGTCCAGCGGAATGTGCTGGAAAATCCCGGATGGTACACAGCATATACACCGTATCAGGCGGAGATCGCGCAGGGCCGGCTGGAGGCGCTGCTCAACTTCCAGACGATGATCTGCGAGCTGACGGCGATGGAGATCGCCAATGCTTCGCTGCTGGATGAAGCTACGGCGGCGGCGGAGGCGATGGCGATGGCACATGCCATCAGCAAGACGAAGTCCGACGTGCTTGCTGTCGCGACAGACCTGCATCCGCAGACGCGCGCGGTGCTCGCGACACGGGCAGGACCGATCGGCATCACGCTGGTTGACTTCGAGCCGTGTGATGTGGCGGCGATCGCCGCAGCCCAGCCGTTCGCCGTAGTGCTGCAATATCCGGGGACCACAGGTGCGATCCGTGAGCTGTCGCCGGAGATCAGCGCCGCGCACGAGGTGGATGCGCTGGTGATCGTGTGCGCCGATCCGCTGGCGCTGGCACTGCTGACGCCTCCGGGCGAGATGGGCGCGGATGTGGTGGTGGGGTCTTCGCAGCGTTTTGGCGTGCCGATGGGATTTGGCGGGCCGCACGCCGGGTATATGGCGACGCGTGACGCCTACAAGCGGCACATGCCTGGGCGGCTGGTCGGCGTGTCGCTGGATGCGTCGGGGCAGCCGGCGATGCGGCTGGCATTGCAGACGCGCGAACAGCATATCAGGCGTGAGAAGGCGACTTCTAACATCTGCACGTCGCAGGTGCTGCTGGCGGTGATCGCTGGCTGTTACGCTGTGTGGCATGGGCCGGAGGGCCTGAAGCGCATCGCCCGACGGGTGAATTTGCAGGCACGGATGGTGGCGCAGGCAGCTCGGCAGTGTGGCCATCAGTTGGTGCATGATGTGTTCTTCGATACAGTTGCAATCGAGACTCTGGACGCCGATACGCTGATGCGGACGGCGCTGGCGGCCGGCTTCAATCTGCGGCGGATCAGCGCGACGCAGGTTGGGATCGCGCTGGATGAGACTGTGACGCACCAGGACCTGCTGCGGCTTCTTGCAGCTGTTGGTGGACGCGCCGACAGCACTCAAGACCTCATGAGGTCGGTTCCCGCCGAACTTGTTCGCAACACGCCGTTCCTGGAGCAAGCAGTCTTCCATCAGCATCACGCCGAGCACGAGATGCTGCGTTATTTGAAGCGCCTGGAAGGGAAAGACATCGCACTGAACCGCAGCATGATTCCGCTCGGCTCGTGCACGATGAAATTGAATGCCTCCGCCGAGATGATCCCGATTACGCTGCCAGGCTTCACGGATATCCATCCATTTGCGCCAGCCGATCAGACGGAGGGCTATTTGGAGCTGATCGCTCGGCTGACCGATTGGCTTCAGCGGATGACCGGCTTTGCCGCTGTCACCCTGCAGCCGAATGCGGGGTCACAGGGTGAGTATTCCGGCCTGCTGGCAATCCACGCCTATCACGCCTCGCGTGGCGAGGGGCATCGTAATATCTGCCTGATCCCTTCGAGTGCGCACGGGACCAATCCGGCGAGTGCCGCGATGGCGGGACTTCAGGTCGTGGTTGTGGGCTGCGACCGCGATGGCAACATCGACGTCGCAGATCTGCGCGCAAAGGCCGACAAACACGCAGCGAACCTTGCCGCGCTGATGGTGACATATCCGAGCACCCATGGCGTGTTCGAGGCGGCGATCCGAGAGATCTGCGCCACTGTGCACGAGCGCGGTGGCCAGGTTTACATGGATGGTGCGAACCTCAACGCGCAGGTTGGCCTTACCAATCCCGCGGTGATTGGCGCCGATGTCTGCCACCTGAACCTGCACAAGACGTTCTGTATCCCGCATGGCGGTGGCGGGCCTGGCGTGGGTCCGATCGGCGTGGCGGCGCATCTGGCACCGTTCCTGCCGAACCACCCATTGCGCGAGGATGCGGGCCCGGCGACTGGATTCGGGCCCGTGTCGGCCGGCCCGTTCGGCAGCGCAATGATATTGCCGATCTCGTATGCGTACATACGGATGATGGGGGCGGCGGGACTGAAGCGAGCGACCGAGGTCGCCATCCTGAGCGCCAACTACATCGCCAACCGGCTGCGCGGCCATTATCCGGTGCTCTACACCGACCCCAATGGGATGGTGGCACATGAGTGCATCATCGACTGCCGCGAATTCCAGGGAGAAGCCGGCGTGATGGTGGAAGACATTGCCAAGCGGCTGATGGATTTCGGGTTCCATGCGCCCACGATGTCCTGGCCAGTGGCTGGCACGCTGATGATCGAACCGACGGAGAGCGAGAGCAAAGCCGAACTCGACCGGTTCTGTGAGGCAATGATCGCGATCCGTGCGGAGATTGCCGCGATCGCGACTGGTAAGATGGACAAGGCGGACAACCCGCTGAAGCATGCGCCTCATACCGCTGCCGAAATCATGGCGAATGTATGGACGCATGGTTATTCGCGTGAGCTGGCGGCGACGCCTCTGCCGTGGGTGGCAGCCGCCAAATACTGGCCGCCGGTGAAACGGGTGGACAACGTTTACGGGGACCGTAACCTCGTCTGCACCTGCGCGCCGTTGGAGGCCTACGCTCAGGCGGCGGAGTAGCCGCATCTTCCCGGCCCTGGGAATTCTGGCGGCCATTTTTCTCCGTTCCAGTACAGCATTTTCGGGCAAGACGGGCGGACCGTCTCTCCTGTATCGGCTGGTGTTCTGCCACGCCTAGGGTGCAGTCACGGCACAAGGCGGTGGCCTCGCCGAACAACAAAGCCTGGTGGAGAGACAACATGACCTCCTCAGCCGCACGTCATTCCTTCACGACGCATCTCGCTGCCGACCGTGCGGTGCCCGGTCTGGTGGCCATCGGTTCGGTGGCGACGACGAGGCCGGCGCTAAATCCCGGGACATTGGTCTTGGCCCTGTGAAGCGGTTCATACGGGCCATGATTGGAACACCGCTATTTGGGCTGAAGAACGTCCCGCCCCGCGGGACCTGGGTTAGGCCCATGGAGGGTGCGATGCGACAGTTTCTGATAGCGAGTGCTCTGGCTGCCGGACTTGTCGCGCTGTGGGCTGCGATCCTGCCGCTGACTGCCCAACCGGCACCCCGCCAGACCGCCGTGGCGCCCGAGGTGCTGTCGAAGGCCTTGTTCCTCTGCCGCGGACCGAACGGCATCGATAACAAGTGTGCCGCCGCGCTCGCCGGCGCGTTGGTGCTCGATAATGCGGACCAGCAGGCGACGCGGGTGAGCGATCAGCTCTGCCCTGCCACTCCGCACATTCTCGCGAGGCTGGTCGGCCACGGCTGACCGCTGTGTCGCAATCCACTGCGGAGAATCAGCACCGCGGGTAACGGCTGCGCTCCAAGAAAATCAGGGAGACTGACATGCCGTCGTTAGCCCGGGTTGGACGTCTGCGCCCGGATGCATTCGTTATCGCACTGATCGGAACCATTATCGTCGCTACGCTGCTGCCATGTCAGGGGACGAGCTCCCAAATTTTTCGTGTCGCAGGGACCGTCGCGATCGCCTCCCTGTTTTTTTTGCAGGGCGCGCGGCTGTCGCGTGAGGCGGTGGTCGCTGGCCTGACCAACTACCGGCTGCACGCCGTGATTGCAGGCACGACATTTCCGCTGTTCCCGTTGCTGGGGTGCGTGCTAGCCGGACTGCTGCCGCATCTGCTGAGCCCCACCTCCTGCTCGGCGTGCTGTTCCTGTGCGCGCTGCCCTCGACAATGCAGTCCTCGATCGCGCTGACCTCGATCGCACAGGGGAATGTGGCGGGCGCGGTGTGCGCCGCAACAGCGTCCAGCCTTGCCGGTATCCTGCTGACGCCGACGCTGTTCGGCGCAATATCGCATGTGCGTGGATATGGCGCTGTTGATCTGTCCGGCATGTGGCTGGTGGTCCTGCAGCTTCTGATGCCGTTCGCCATCGGCCATCTGATGCGGCCATGGATTGGTCCCTGGGCTGCGCGGAATAAGCGGCTGCTCTCGGTGACGGACCGCGGCTCGATCCTGATCGTCGTCTACACCGCGTTCAGTGCGGCGGTGGTGCACGGGATCTGGCACCAGTTGCCGCCCGGCATGCTGGCGACGCTGGGCTTGGTGGTCGCAGCGCTGCTGGCAATGGGCCTCCTGGTCACGACCGGTGTTGCCCGGGCCAGCAGGTTTAGTCACGCCGATGAGGTGGCCACAGTGATCTGTGGCTCGCAGAAGTCGCTCGTGAGCGGAATCCCGATCGCAAGCGTGCTGTTCTCCGGCCCCTTGCTGGGGTTCATCGTCCTGCCCATCATGATCTACCACCCGCTGCAACTGATAGTTTGTGCGTGGCTAGCGCGTCGCTATGCGATGCGACCAGCCGCAGGCGCCGCTGCGGCGCTGGTTCCGGCGACAGCCTAGGCCGGCTTTCGCGACCGCTCGATGTTTGGCAGGAACGCCGTGAGCAAGCCGATCAGTGGCAGGAACGAACATAGCCGGTAGACTGTGTCGATGCTGGTCCAGTCGGCGATCTGGCCGAGCGCCGCCGCACCGAGACCACCCAGTCCGAACGAGAAGCCGAAAAACATGCCGGCGACCATGCCGACGCGTCCTGGCATCAGGTCCTGCGCATACACCAGGATGGCCGTGAAGGCCGACGACAGGATCAGGCCGATGGCAACTGTCAGGATGCCCGTCCAGAACAGGCTCGCGTAGGGCAGCATCAGCGCGAACGGGAAAGCACCGAGGATCGAGAACCAGATCACGGGCTTGCGCCCGAACCGGTCGCCGACTGGGCCGCCGGCGAAGGTGCCGGCTGCCACGGCGCCAAGGAATATGAACAGATGGATCTGCGCACTCTGCACCGAAATGCCGAACTTATGAATCAGGTAGAAGGTGTAATACGAGCTGAGCGACGACGTGTAGACGTTCTTCGAGAACAGCAGCGCGACCAGGATTGTGATGGCGAACAGCACTCGCTTACGGGACAATACGGCGTAGGCGGCGCCCTTGGCGCTGGCGCCGCCGGTCGTGCGCGGTCTCATGTTCCGGCTGTACCAAAGGCTGACATTCGCCAGCATGAAGATCGCCAGCAGGGCAGCCGCGGAGAACCATGCGACGCTGCCCTGGCCGCGGGGCACGACAATGAAGGCGGCGAGCAGAGGGCCGATGGCAGAGCCGGTGCTGCCACCCACCTGGAACAGGGACTGGGCAAAGCCATGCCTGCCGCCAGAGGCCATACGTGCCACGCGCGATGATTCCGGATGGAAGACGGATGAACCCAGGCCCACCAAGGCGGCGGCACAGAGGATGGTAACGTAGCTGTTGGCCACAGAGAGAAGCAGTAATCCGATCAGGCTGCTGCCCATCCCGATCGGTAGCGAATACGGCTGCGGTCGCCGGTCCGTCACCAGGCCGACAACGGGTTGCAGCATCGAGGCGGTGAGCTGGAAGGCGAGCGTAATGAGGCCGATCTGGCCGAAGTCGAGATGGTAGTTGTCCTTCAGCACCGGATACAACGCCGGCACCAACGACTGATTCATGTCGTTGAGCAGGTGGCACACGGACAGCGATACGAGGATCGCGAAAGTAGTCGTTTCAGTTGTAACTGGAGCACTCGCTGCACGCGCTCCGATAGTGTTCTCGCTCACCGCGTCGCCCCTCGTTCACCCGTTCGAGCCACATTATGTGCCGCGTTTACAACACGACCTATGCGTATGGGTCAGTGCAGTATCCCACTTTGGCCAATGGGGCACAAATTACGTGCAAAAATCTGCCGCATTCGCGAAATAACAGATGTGACTGGCTGGCTGATCTAGGCGCAACGGACTCGATACGATGAGCAGATTGAGCAATATGACCCTCCGCGCATTCCGCCGGTTGACCCCAGGCAAGTTGTACCGAGGCCCCGTGATCTGGATCACCGTGTTACTGGCAGGCTGGCTGGCGATCACCGAGTGGCCGGCGGTTGCGTCATCTGTCCTTAGCCTGGCGCGCTAAGGGCGGCGCCGACCACTCGAAGGTCGGCTGACTGCACCAGAATGACGCGGCCTTGGCCGCTTCCCATTGGCGAGACGGTAAATTGGCGTGTGCCCCCAGGCCATTCAGCAAGAACGTCGGCATGACGGACGATCCGGTATTCCCGCAGCCGCTCACCCTGGTTCTCGCCGGCGCCTACGTCGGTTTCGTGTTGGGTGTCGTACAGGATGCTGAGTGCGCGCAGCGGTCCGCGACCGGCGCTGACCTCCACGATGAAGCCTTCCGCTGTGCGGTTGAGTGTGACGGGGACCGGGAAAGGCGCGGTTGCGAGGATCGCGCGCTCCACGGCGGACCGGTCGGAGCCGACGACGACACTCGTGCCATTAATGACCAGGGCGGGCGTGAACACCTCCGAGCCGAGTTGGCGGGCGTAAGACTCCTGGCGTGCCGTTGCCTCCTTGCTGGCAAATTGGTCACGCCAGCCGAGACGGTTCCAATAATCCACATGCCATGCCAAGGCGATGATCCCCGGTCGTTGGGCAAGCACCCCGAGCAGCGCATCGGCGGGCGGACAGGACGAACAACCCTGTGATGTGAACAACTCAAGTACGACAGGATTGGCGGCCGCATGCGCGCCGCTTGCAACCAGGCTTGCGGCACCGGCGAGCAGCAGATTCCTCCGAAGCATGTGGCCTCCACATCCTGATGATGGAGCTTGGACGCTAATCCATCGCCCCCGTTACAGCGGGCCTTGCACAGTTTTGTCGCCGATGGATTGATCCGCGCCAGCCAGAGGGAGACGAATATCATGGCGTTCGATCATTGGCTTGCCTTCGCGGCGGCGGCCGCCGTGTTGCTGGCGATCCCTGGACCGACTGTCCTTCTCGTCATTTCCCATGCGCTTGGACATGGGCGCCGCGCCGCCTGGGCCACCGTGGCCGGTGTCACGCTCGGCGACTTCACCTCGATGACCACCTCGCTTGTGGGCCTGGGCGCCGTACTGGCGACCTCGGCCATATTGTTCACCGCACTGAAATGGGTTGGTGCGGCTTATCTGATATATCTCGGCGTCCGGCTCTGGCTCGCGCCGGTCACTGACGATGCGCCCGGTGTGGTAGCTCCGGTGGCGCGGCCTGGGCGTATCCTCCTGCATGCTTATGCGGTGACAGCGCTCAATCCCAAGAGCATCGTTTTCTTCATCGCCTTCCTGCCACAGTTCCTCGACCACGCCAGCCCGGTGCTGCCCCAGCTGGTGATCTTCGAGGCAACATTCCTGACAATGGCGACGCTGGGTGCGCTTACCTATTCGCTGCTGGCATCGGCGGCGCGTCGAACTATCCGCCGGTCGCGCGTGCAGCGGCTGGTCAACCGCACCGGCGGTGGGTTGCTGATCGGCGCTGGCGCGCTGGCCGCCGCCTGGCGGCGCTAGGCGTTACAGAGCGCCACCCCGTCGCCCGGCCTGAGCGCCGAGACGCAGACGCAATGCGTTCAGCTTGATGAAGCCTTGAGCGTCAAACTGATCGTAGGCACCAGCATCGTCCTCAAAGGTCACAACATTCTGCGAATAGAGGCTGTTCGGGCTTTCCCGCCCGATCACCGTCACGTTGCCCTTGTACAGCTTCAGACGCACCCGTCCGGACACGCTGTGCTGGCTCGTGTCGATCAGGGCCTGGAGCATGCGTCGTTCCGGACTGAACCAGAAACCGTTGTAGATCAGCTCAGCGTAGCGCGGCATCAGGCTGTCCTTGAGATGCGCTGCCTCGCGATCCAGCGTGAGGCTCTCGATGCCACGGTGCGCCACATGCAGGATGGTGCCGCCAGGCGTTTCATAGACGCCACGGTTCTTCATCCCGACAAAGCGGTTCTCCACGAGGTCGAGGCGGCCGATGCCATTGACCTTCCCAAGCTCGTTCAGCCTGGTCAGCAGCGACGCAGGCGAGAGCGCAACACCATCGATTGCGACCGGATCGCCGCGCTCGAAGTCAATGGCAATCACTGTCGGCTTGTCGGGTGCTTCCTCGGGGCTGACGGTGCGCTGATAGACGATCGGGTCGGGCTCCAGGGCTGGGTCTTCGAGGATCTTCCCCTCAGAGGACGAATGCAGCAGGTTGGCATCGACGCTGAACGGTGCCTCGCCGCGCTTGTCCTTGGCGATCGGGATCTGGTTCTGCTCGGCAAACTCCAACAGCTTGGTGCGGCTGGTGAGGTCCCATTCGCGCCAGGGGGCGATGATCTTGATGTCGGGTTTCAGCGCGTAATAGCTGAGCTCGAAGCGGACCTGATCGTTGCCCTTGCCGGTGGCGCCGTGGGCGACGGCGTCGGCACCGACCTGTTCGGCGATTTCGATCTGACGCTGTGCAATCAGCGGACGCGCGATCGAGGTGCCAAGGAGGTACTGGCCTTCGTAGAGCGCGTTGGCGCGGAACATCGGAAAGACAAAGTCCTTCACGAATGTCTCGCGCAGGTCGTCCATGAAGATTTCCTTTACCCCGGCCATCTCGGCCTTCTGGCGCGCCGGCCCCAGTTCCTCGCCCTGGCCGAGATCGGCCGTGAAGGTGACAACTTCGCAGCGGTAGGTCACCTGGAGCCACCGCAGGATCACGCTGGTGTCCAGGCCGCCTGAATAGGCAAGCACGACCTTCTTCACGTCCTTGACGCGCATCCGCTTCACTCCACGCTGCGACCTGGGGGCGAAGTAACGCCGCGCTCCGTCGAGGGCAAGCAGCGCAACGGATTGGCGTCAGGGGGGAAACTTGCTAGCCTGCGTGCCGCAGACACATGGAGGTCCCCATGATGAAGCGCATTTCCCTCGCTTTGGTCGTGCTGATTGGTGTGTCCGGTGCCGTGCTGGCCACGGCTGCCTTGATCGCCCAGCCCGCCGCCGCCTGCGACGACGATCCGCAGCCGCATAGCACCTGATCGTCGCACAGGTCCGAACCGCATGAAGGCCCGGGGCGTTCCCGGGCCTTTGTCCTTTCGCGCGGCTCGCTTTACTGTCGTGCCAAACACGGAGGATGGGCCATGGAAATCCAGGCGCTCGGCTATGTCGGGATCGGCGCGTCGGACCTGACGGACTGGACCGATTTCGCGACCAACTGGCTCGGCATGCAGATGGTGGAGCGCGGCAACGCATGCCGTGCTTTCCGCATGGACGATCGCAAGCAGCGGCTGGTTGTCGATCGCTCCCTGGCAAATGGCGAACGCTACTTCGGTTTCGAGGTTGCCGATGCGGCGGCGCTCGATGCGCTGGCGGCACGGCTGGAGGCGGGCGGCGTCGCGGTGCGGCGGGAGTCCGCCGCGCTGGCTGATCAACGCTGCGTGCGTGCGCTGATCAGCTTTGCTGATCCGGGCGGGAACCGGCTGGAGGCGTTTTGGGGCGCGGCAGTGGCGGACGATGCGTTCCGTCCCGGGCGCAATATTTCCGGATTCCGTACGGGACCGCTTGGCATGGGCCATGCGGTATTCCATGTGAAGAACATCGACGACTTGTTCGGCTTCTATCATGACGTGCTGGGCTTCGGTGTCAGCGACTACATCCTGACGCCTTTCCGAGCCTACTTCATGCACGTGAATCCTCGCCACCACACCGTAGCGCTGATCGAGACCGGCAAGCAGGACCTGCATCATCTGATGGTGGAATTGTATTCATTGGATGATGTCGGCCAAGGTTACGACATCGCACTGGGCGAGCCAGAGCGGATCGCGACCACGCTGGGGCGGCATCCGAACGACGCGGTCACTTCCTATTATTTGAAGTCGCCGTCGGGCTTCATGCTGGAGTACGGTTGGGGCGGCAGGGAGGTGACACCGGGTTCATGGCAGGCGAGCGAGGTCACGGTGGGCCCAAGCCTGTGGGGCCATGACCGCACGTGGCTGCCCGATGACCAGCGCGCAAAGGCGCGTGACATGCGCCTGAAGGCGGCACGCGACGGGATGCGCGAGCCAGTGCAGGTGATCGAGGGCAACTATCAGCGTCTCCAGGGTGTCTGCCCATGGTGGGACAGCGTAACGCAATCGCACTGACGAGCGCCCCGACGCTGACCTCAATGTGAGGTGGTATCAAAGAGCGCCATCCTTAATCGACGGGACGACATGATTGCGTCGTACCTGATATTTGCGTTGTAATACCAACCCTATGCCGTCAACTCCCGACCACTTTACCGCGCTGCCACCGGCATTTCCGGCCTCGATAACATTCTCAGTGGCGGCCTAGCCCGCAACCGGCTGCCCTCGCTGGAGGGCAGTCCTGGCACCGGCAAGACCGCGATCGCGCTGCAGTCGAACCCGAGAGCGTCCTCGATCCGGAATACCACCAAAGTTTCCTCTATTCATTGGGTCTTGAGGTGGGCGAATTGCGCGCAGCGTCCACACAACGAAGCCGGCGCTACCCACACCGCGCGCTGCACGGCGTCAGCGAAACTCATATCATCGGCAAACGTTCACCTCCGACGAGCTGGCCTACAAGGTCCGTACCGCGCTCGCCGAGAGTGGTGGCCACGACTGGGGGCGGTAAAGCCAGGCTGGCAGGGCAACGCTGGCTTAGGCCCCTCTCGACCCGTCCATCCCGATGGCCTAACCTTGGCCCGTGACGCCCGGACACCAGAGAAGTCGCGACCCGGGCGAGTCAACGCGCGCAGACATCGGGAGCAGGAATGCCAACGCTCAATTACGCCGCACCGTCGACGGTTGATGAGGCCGTCAAACTCTTGGCCGGGTCTTCAGGCCTGGCAAAGGTTCTTTCCGGAGGCACCGACCTGCTGGTCCAGATGCGGTCTGGCCGGCTGAAGCCGGAACTCATCGTCGATACCAAGAAAATCCCCGGCATCATCGGCATCCGCCAAGAGAATGGCGGGTTCGTTGTCGGTGCTGCCACGCCGGGCGCAGTCGTTGAGGCGCATCCAGGCATGAACAAGGCGTGGCCCGGCGTGGTCGAGGCGCTCGATCTGATCGGTTCGCAGCAGATCCAGGGCCGCTGCTCGCTGGCCGGCAATTTGTGTAACGCGTCGCCGGCCGCCGACAGTGTGCCGGCGCTGTATGCCGCCGGTGCGATTGCCGTTGTCGTCGGCAGCAAGGGCAAGCGCGAAGTCCCGGTGGAACAGATTCCCACAGCGCCTGGGCGGACGTCGCTGGCGAAGGACGAGTTCATCCTGGAGTTCAAGTTCCCGCCGCGTCCGGCAAATTCCAGCGATGCGTATCTGCGCTTCATTCCGCGCACCGAAATGGACATCGCGGTGGTGGGCTGCGGCATCAACGTGACGCTCGACGGGAAGGGCGTCTGCACGGCGGCGCGCGTGGCAGTGGGCGCGGTCGCGCCGACCGTGCTGCTGGTGAAGGATGCGGCCGACGCGCTGATCGGCCACTCGCTGGATGAGGAAACGTTGAAGAAACTCGATGCGGCGGCACGCGCGGCGTGCAAGCCGATCAATGACAAGCGCGGAACGATCGAATACCGCACGAAGGTGGCTGGCGTGCTGGCACGCCGCGTGGCCGCCATCGCCTTCGACCGCGCCATGGGCAAAGCACAAGGAAAGACGCACTGATATGAGCAAGCATCACGTAACCACCACACTCAATGGCGAGCCGGCCGAATTCCTGTGCGAGACGCAGCAGACCATGCTGGACTGCCTGCGTGATGTGCTGGGTCTGACCGGCAGCAAGGAAGGCTGCGCCTCGGGCGACTGCGGTGCGTGCACGATCCTTGTCGATGGCAAGATTGTCTGCTCGTGCCTGATGCTGGGCGTCGAGGCCGAGGGCAAGACCATCACCACGATCGAAGGCATCGCACAGGGCGATCACCTTCATCCGGTGCAGCAGAAGTTCCTGGAGCATGCGGCGCTGCAATGCGGGTTCTGCACGCCGGGGTTCATCGTCGCGGCTAAGGCACTGCTTGACGAGAACCCCAACCCAACCGAAACCGAGGCCCGCTACTGGCTCGCCGGCAACCTTTGCCGCTGCACCGGGTACGACAAGATCATCCGCGCCGTGATGGATGCCGCTGCTGAAATGCGAGGAGCTGCCCGATGAATTACATAGGCACTGATCTCAGGGTTGTTGGCACCCGTCCGGTGCGTCCGGATGGCGTGGACAAGGTGACCGGTCGCGCCATGTTCGGTGCGGATATGGTCATGCCCGGCATGCTGTGGGGCAAGGTGAAGCGTTCGCCGCATGCGCATGCGCGGATCGTTTCCATTGATGCGTCGAAGGCGCTGGCGCTGCCGGGGGTGAAGGCGGTGATCACCGCCGCCGACTTGCCGGACATTCCGTCGGAAGAGGCGTTCGTCGGCGAAGGGCCGATGAACTTCCGCGACCTGTCGCGCAACTGCATGGCGCGCGGCAAGGCGCTGTATGAGGGGCATGCGGTCGCGGCCGTGTGCGCGACTTCGCAGGCGTTGTGTGATCAGGCGCTGGACCTGATCGACGTGAAGTACGAAGTACTGCCGTATGTGATCGATGTCGATGCGGCGATGGCGGATGATGCGCCAGTCCTGCACGACGACTTGTTCACCGCAAATGTCGAGCCGAAGCCGACGAAGCCTTCGAACATCGCCAAGCGCGTGTACTTCAATAAGGGCAACGTGGCGGAAGGCTTCAAGGCAGCCGACGTCATCGTCGAGGGGCACTATACGACTGAGCCGGTGCATCAGGCCTATATCGAGCCGCATGCCTGCCTGTGCTCCTACGGCGCGGATGGGCAGTCGATTGTCTATAGTTCCAGCCAGGGCCACTTCATGGTCCGCTCCTACACCGCCAAGCTGCTGGGCATGGACCTGTCCAACATCCGCTGCACGCCGGCGGAAATCGGCGGCGGGTTCGGCGGCAAAACGCTGGTGTACCTGGAGCCGCTGGCGCTCGCGCTGTCGAAGAAGTGCGGCCGGCCGGTGAAGATGCAGATGACGCGGGAGGAAGTGTTCCGCGCGTCCGGTCCGACCTCGGGCGCCACGATGGACGTGAAGATCGGCGCGAAGAAGGACGGCACCATCGTCGCGGCGCAGCATGTACTGAAGTACCAGGCCGGCGCGTTCCCCGGTTCGCCGATTCAGCCGGGCTGCATGTGCGGATTTGCCATGTACGACCTGCCGAATATCGAGGTCACAGGCTACGACGTGGTCAGCAACCGACCGAAGGTGGCTGCCTATCGGGCGCCGGGGGCTCCGATCGCCTCCTTCGCGGTGGAGAGCGCGCTGGATGACCTGGCGCGCAAGCTCAAGATGGATCCGATCGAGCTGCGCGAGAAGAACGGCGCACGCAACGGGACCAAGACGCACTACGGCCCGACCCATCAGAACATCGGGTTCCTCGCCACGCTCGAGGCGGCAAAGAACACGGCGCACTGGAAGTCGCCGCTGAAGCCTGGGCAGGGCAGGGGCATCGCCTGCGGCTTCTGGTTCAACATCGGCGGCGAGTCGAGCGCCGCGGTGCACGTGGCGGAGGACGGCACGGTGGTGGCCGTGTCGGGCAGCCCGGACATCGGCGGGTCGCGCGCCTCGATCGGGATGATGGTGGCGGAAACGCTGCAGATCCCGGCGGACAAGGTGCGGACGATCGTGGGCGATACCGCCTCGATCGGCTTCACCCACGTGACCGGCGGCAGCCGCGTGACCTTCGCGACCGGCATGGCGGCGACCATGGCGGCCGAGAAGGTGGTGGAGCAGCTCAAGCAGCGCGCGGCGATGATCTGGGACATCACGCCCGATGCGGTGGACTGGCGCGATGGCCAGGCGCATCCGGCAGGCACGAATGCCGGCGCGTTTGAGCCGCTGAGCCTGGCCGAGATCGCGCTGAAGGCGGCGCGCACGGGCGGTCCGGTGACCAGCGAGATCTCGGTGAATGCGCAGGGTGCGGGCCCCGGGTTCGG
>DATJJM010000324.1:0-5807 GCA_035492535.1 Acetobacteraceae bacterium
TGGCGTCCCGTACGGGATTCGAACCCGTGTTACCAACGTGAAAGGCTGGTGTCCTGGGCCTCTAGACGAACGGGACTACAGTCAGGGCAGGGGTGGGTAGCGGACCCCCCCAAAGGGGTCAAGCCGCCGCCGCGTCGGTGATGATGAACCCGGGATTGACCGCCCCGTTCCATTCCTCCGCACGCAAATGGCCGGCCAGGTGCAGCGGCAACCCGTCGCGGCACAACAACGTCTCTGCCAGTGCCCCGTCACGCGCACGGAACAGCAGCGCCTTCAACCTCTGGCCGCCGCCCTCGCCCTCCACGAACGCGCGAATCGCAGTTCCCTCGCGCCCAACCCGATCCGCGCGCACCACACGCGCACGTTGCAGCACTAGGACAGGTTCTTCGTTTCCCGCTCCAAACGGCGCCAGTCGCGCCAGATGGTGCGCCAGTTCCGTCGTGGCGCCTGGCACCGCAAGCGTCCCTTCCACCGACAAATCGGCCGCGGTAGGCAACGACGCGGCGTCCACCAGCCGTTCATTGAGAAAGGCATGAAAATCATCCAGGCGCGATGGCAGCAGCGAGAACCCTGCCGCCATGGGGTGCCCACCGCCGGTCTTCAGAATGCCCGCCTGGCGCGCCGCGATCACCACCGCACCCAGGTCATGGCCCGCGACCGATCGCCCCGACCCTTTCGCCAAATCGTCAGCGATCCCCGCCACACATGCCGGCCGGTTGAAGCGCTCCTTGATGCGCCCCGCCACAATACCGACGACGCCCGGATGCCACGCCGGTCCGCTGATCATCAGCGCCGCATGCCCTTCCCCGGCCTGCGTCTCGGCCGCAGCCATCGCCGCTTCCAGGATGGCGGCTTCCACTTCCTGGCGCTGGCGGTTCACCGCATCGAGCGTCGCGGCCAACGACGCCGCCTCCACCGGGTCCTCGCACAGCAACAGCCGCAGCCCCAGATCGGCCTCGGAGATCCGCCCCGCCGCATTGATACGCGGGCCCAGCGCGAAACTGCACGTGCCCGCGGTCGGCCGGTCGCGCGACTGCACCACATCCAGCAGTGCGGCCACACCAGGCCTCGCCCGCCGCGCCATCACTTTCAGCCCTTGGCACACCAAGGCGCGGTTCACGCCGGTCAGCGGCATCACGTCACAGACCGTTGCCAGCGCAACAAGGTCGAGCAGGCCCATCAGGTCCGGCTCCTTGCGCGCATTGAAGAAGCCTTGGCGACGCAAGGTCCGCACCGTCGCCACCGCGGCCATGAACGCGACCGCCGCTGCGCACAGCAATGACAGGCCGGACGAGCAGTCCAGCCGGTTTGGGTTCACGGTCGCGACAATCGCGGGCGGCGGCCCTTCCGCCTTGTGGTGATCCAGCACCACGATGTCGGCATCGCCGGCAATGAACCCCAGCGCCTCGGCAGCCGCCGTGCCGCAATCGACGCACACGATCAGCGACGCCCCGCGCAGCACCAGAGAGTGCAGCGCCGGGCCGTTCGGCCCATAGCCCTCCATCATGCGGTCAGGCACGTAATGCAGCACCTCGCAGCCAAGCTGCCGCAGGAGCGTGCACATCAGCGCCGCGCTGCACGCACCATCAACATCATAATCACCGAAGACGCCAACGGTTTCGCCCCTCTGCACCGCGTAAGCAAGCCGTTCCGCCGCCACGTCCATGTCGATCAGAACAGACGGATCAGGCAGCAGTGCTCGCAAGGTCGGATCAAGGAAATGGCACACAGACTCGATGTCGATGCCCCGTGCCGCCAGCAACCGCCCGACAATTTCCGGCACGCCCATACGCTGGCATATACCAAGCCCGATACGATCCTCGCCGCCCCGCCAAACCCAGCGACGTCCGCTCAGGCTGCGCCCGACGCCCAGGACACAATCGCTCATCTAGATCGAACCGCCGATGAACACGGATGCACACAGATGCTTTCGGCTGCAGCATATCCGTGTCCATCAGTGTCCATCTGCGGTTCCATTATTCTTATCCCCGTACCCAGGTCTTCGTATGGAAGTTGTGGTGCGCCTCGACAAACCGCACCGTCCCCGACTTGCTGCGCATCACCATGGAGTGCGTCGTCGCGCCGTGGCCAAACCGCCTCACGCCGCGCAGCATCGTGCCGGATGTGACACCGGTGCAGGCGAACATCACGTCACCCTTCGCCATCTCCTCAAGCGAGAACTTCCGCTTCGGATCGGGATGACCCATCGCTATGACCCGTTCAATCTGTTCATCGTTCTCAAACAGCAGCCGTCCCTGCATCTGGCCACCGATGCATCTCAGCGCCGCCGCTGCCAGCACGCCCTCCGGCGCGCCGCCGGAGCCAAGATAGATGTCGATGTCCGATTCGGGTGTGGCCGTCGCGACCACGCCGGTCACATCGCCGTCGCTGATCAGGTTGATGCGCGCGCCTGCCTCGCGGACCTTCGCGATCAATTCCTTATGCCGGTCGCGATCGAGGATACAAGCGACCAGATCCGACACTTCGCACTGCTTGGCCCGTGCCAGTTCCCGCAGGTTCTTGCCAACCGGCGCATCGAGATCGACCACTCCGTCCGGCAGGCCACCGCCGACGGCGATCTTCTCCATGTAAATGTCAGGCGCGTGCAGGAAGTTGCCGTGCTCGGCCAGCGCCACCACGGCAAGCGCACTCGGGCCGCCCTTCGCGGTCAGTGTGGTCCCTTCCAGAGGATCGACGGCGATGTCCATCGGCGCCCCGCCGGCGCCGACCTTCTCGCCGATATACAGCATCGGCGCTTCGTCCATCTCTCCTTCACCGATCACCACGGTGCCGGATATCTCCACCTGGTCGAAGGCCTTGCGCATCGCCTCGACGGCGGCGCCATCGGCTTCGTTCTTCTTGCCAAGCCCGATCCACGACGACGCCGCGATCGCCGCGGCCTCCGTCACGCGCACCAGTTCCAGCGCCAGGTTGCGATCGGTGATTTCGCCGGGTTGCGGCGTACGAGCGTCCATGGGCGGTCCCTCCAATGGCTGTGGTCTCGGGGCAGACTAGCAGGCGCGGAATGGCGGTCCTAGAACCCGGACGGATCCCCGTACGGCACATGCAGTACGCGGTCCACGAATATGCCTGGCGTCGCCACATGGTCCGGATCGAGCTCGCCCAGCTCGCGGACATGCTGCGTCTGTACGATCGTCAGCTTCGCCGCCATCGCAATCACAGGATTGAAGTTCCGCCCCGACTCCTTGAACGTCAGGTTGCCCCAGCGGTCCGCTTCCCACGCCTCCACCAGCGCCACCTCGCCTGGCAATGAGTGCTCCATCACGTACGCGCGGCCATCAAATTCCCGCGTCTCCTTGCCCATCGCCATCTTGGTACCCACACCGGTTGCGGTGAAGAACGCCGGCACACCCGCGCCGGCTGCACGCATGCGCTCCGCAAGCGTGCCTTGCGGCACAATTTCCAGCTCGATCTTGCCTGCACGATACAGGTTCTCGAACACCACCGGATCGGACGAACGCGGGAACGAGCAGATGATCTTGCGCACCCGCCCGAGTTCCATCAGCCGGGCCAGCCCGACGTGACCGACGCCCGCATTGTTGGCGGCAACGGTCAGGTCGGTCGCCCCCTGTTCGATCAGCCCGTCGATCAGCGCATTCGGTTGTCCGACTGCACCAAAGCCACCGATCAGCACGGTGGAGCCATCCTTGATGCCCGCCATGGCATCCGCCATGGACTGGACGATTTTGTTGATCATGCGCTGCATTCCCTCCGGGGCGTCGTCTTCGATTGTCATCTTGCGCGCCCGTCGCCGCGCAGGGCAACATCGCAACCACAGGGAGAACACGTCGAAAGGCCCAATAATGGCGAACCCGGCGATGTCGGCGGCCGAGGCCGCGCTGGAAAACCAGAAGATCGGCGCTCTACAATTGCGCGTCGCCGCACTCTGCACCCTGGTGCAGATCTGCGATGGCTATGATCTGAATTCCGTCGCCTGGGCCGTGCCGCCGCTGATCCGGGAATGGCACCTGCCACCAGCATTGTTCACCACCGCTTTCCTGTGGTCGAGCATCGGCATCCTGGTGGGCGCGCTCTCCTCCGGGCCCATCGGAGACCGCTTCGGCCGCCGGCCATTGCTCATCGGCAGCCTGACGCTCTTCGGCATCGCTTCACTGCTCACCGCCACGGCCGGCTCACTCACCGCGCTGACCGTGTATCGCTTCTTCACCGGCATTGGCATTGGCGGCGGCTTTTCCGGCGCGGCAGCACTGACAGGCGACTATACGCCCCATCGCCTGCGCGCCACGATGATCATGGCCACGTTCACTGGCGCGCCAGCCGGCGGCTTTGTCGGCGGGCAGATCGTCGCTGTGCTGCTGACGCATTTCGATTGGCCGATCATCTTCATTATCGGCGGGGTGTTCCCGTTGATCCTGGTGGTGGCACTCGCGATCTGGTTACCCGAATCGCCGCGCTTCCTCGCACGGCGGAAGAACCTGGCGCCACATCACGCCAGTCTGCTCGAGCGACTCAATATCACATCGGCTCATAACGAGCCTGTCGACGTCGCGCATGCCAATCCGGTCGCGATGCTGTTCAGCCGAGGCTACGCGCTACAGACCGTGCTGTTGTGGATCATCTACTTCTGCAGCCTGATGAACCTGTTCCTGTTCGCCTACTGGATGCCGACGGTGCTGAACCTGATCGGCATGACGCCATCGCAGGCCATCTTCGCCTCCAGCCTGCGTGACTTCGGCGCGATGTTCGCCGTGTTTTACCTGGGCCTGGCGATCGACCGCGTCGGACCGGAACGCGCGCTGGCTCTCCACTATGCCGCCGGCGCCATCGCCATCGCGATCATCGCGCTGGTTGCCCTGCCCTACGCACTGCTTTTGCTGGCGAGCTTCGTCGCCGGCATGTTGATCACCGGCAGCCAGACCGGGGCCAACGGAACCTGCGGCAAGCTCTATCCTGCGCGGATGCGCACCACCGGCATGGGGTGGGCACTCGGGATTGGCAGGCTCGGCGGGATCGCGGCGCCCGCCCTCGGGGGATGGCTGCTGGCAATCGGAGTGGCACCGACCCGTATCTTCCTCAGCGCCTGCATCTTCGCGCTTATCGCTGCCGCAGCCACGGCACTGCTGGTATTTCGCGGCAGCCGCGCGCCTGCAACTGGCGTAGAAAGCGCAACGACCTAGGCAACGCTTCAGCGCATTGGCGGACACGCCCCATGCGCCAGCGGCGGCAGCGGAATCGTCAGGGTCCTGACCTGCTCCACCACCCGGGGTTGCCAGGCCTCGAACAGGCGCTTCGCCTGACTGAGCTGGTCGGTGGTCAACTGCGGTTCGATGTGCGCGCGGATCTGCGTATTCTCATGATACGGACTGCGTGCCGCGACACGGAACCACAGGTCGGCTTGCACGAGGTCGGGCGCGATGACCACGCCATGATTGTCCTTGGCGCCGTCGCTAAACAGCATGCTCAGCTTTTCCTGCGCATCCGGTTGATCGACCATTGCCGCTCGCACCAGCCAGCAATATCCCAACACCAGATCAGCCGGCGAATCGGCCGAACCGTTCACCGCCATGTAGCCGAGATTCACCATCGCCGTGACATCGCCATGAGCCGCCGATGCACCGAGCCATTTCATGGCTTCCGGACGATCCTTCGGAACACTCGGCGCACCATTCAGATAAAGCTGCGACAGGTCGAGCTCCGCTCCTGTCGAGCCCTTTTCCGCGGCGCGTCGGAGCCAGTCGATCCCCGACGCGGCGTCGCGCCCAACGCCGCGGCCGCCGATATACATCGGTCCGAGGGCACGCATCGAGTCCACATCCCCGGCATCG
>DATJJM010000325.1:0-27504 GCA_035492535.1 Acetobacteraceae bacterium
CAGCTCCTCCGGCGTTCGTCCAGAGCGGACCAACTCAACCATCTGTCGTCGGAACTCTGGTGCATAGGCTGTGTG
Organism: Acetobacteraceae bacterium; assembly: GCA_035492535.1. GTDB lineage: Bacteria > Pseudomonadota > Alphaproteobacteria > Acetobacterales > Acetobacteraceae > JAMXLO01. Next base: position 76 of record DATJJM010000325.1, read on the forward strand.
GCTCTTCGGCATTGGGAGCACCTCCTCCTCAAGTGGAAAGGTGTCCACCGAACCGGGTCAACTCCAGTCAGGCACTCCCACAGCGCATCGGGCGGTCACAACGGCAATGATTGGGACTGCGGTGGATCGCACGCGGCGAGTGCTCGCCGTTCTAGTCGCTGTTTGGTTGGCAGGCTGCCAACATCCCGAGACGCCGACCATTATGGCGCTACCGTCGCTACCCGAGACGACCGCAGGTGCCCCACCGCGCGTCAATGGCAATGTTGGCTCGCCGCAAGGTCTCCCGCCAGCCGAGTTGTCGTACGGTACACGCCAGCAGCAAGCATCGGCAGCCGGCAGTCCCGGCAACCAAGGACCGGGTGACATTTCCCTGGATTTCGCAGATACGGATATCCGAGCGGTCGTCGCACAGATCCTCGGCACCACCCTCAAGCTGAATTACACCATCGACCCCGCTGTCCATGGTACGGCGACGCTGCGGACGGATACGCCGCTGAGCCGCTCTCAACTCTTGCCTGTGCTGCAATCGCTGCTGGCCGAGAACGGCGCTGCGTTGGTTCAATCGGGATCGCTGTATCGCGTTGTGCCGATTGCGCAGGCAGCAGCAGTCGCCGCGGCGGAAGGGACGGCCGGTGCCGAACCGGTGCCACTGCGCTATGCGTCGGCCGAAGATCTCGCCAAGGTGCTGCAGCCGTTCGTTGGCGCGGATGGCAAGATCACAGCCGATGCCGGCCGTAACGTTCTGCTCGTCAACGGCACACCAGAGACCCGCGAGGGGCTGATCAGCTTGATCCATGCTTTCGATATCGATGTGTTGTCTGGCCAGTCCTATGCGCTGCTGCCGGTCGAGAATGGTGGTGCCAAGGATTTCGCCAACGCGCTTCAGGATGCGTTCCATGGACACAAGAGCGGTCCAGTGGCCGGCCTGGTGCGTGTCGTCCCGATGGAGTGCATGAATGCCGTCCTGGTGATCGCCGCAAACCCGCGGTCGATCGAGCAGATGCGTCGCGTCTACCAGTTGGTGGAGCGCGAGCGCTCACGGACGGTCCGCAGCTGGCATGTCTACTATTTGCAGAACAGCCACGCGGAGGACGTAGCCTATGTGCTGCAACAAGCCTTTACGCCGAACAACGTGACGGCACAGCCGTCGGCTCGACGAACCTCAGTATCCGGTGTGTGGGGGCATGCAAGGGGCCGGCGGCGTACTGGGCGTAGCGGGTGCGCAGGGTGGAGGGTTTGGCGGCGGCATCGGTCAGGCTGGCGGATTGGGCACCGGTGCAGGTGGCATCTTAGGCGGGGCGGCACAAACCGGCGCATCGCCGCTGGCGCAAGCACCGCAGGCGGCTGCGCAGGCGCAACCTCCGCAGATCCCTGCCGCCGCCGCGCCGCTGGCCGGGCCGCTATCTGGGGGCGCCACCGAGACTGCTGGCCAAGGCCTCAGCATCATTCCTGATCCGCAAAACAACGCCCTGCTGATCTATGGTACCGGACAGGAGACAGGAACAATCGACGCAGTCATCGCAGAGGTGACGCTCAACGACAATCTGCAATACGGCACGCAGTTCTTTTTCAGGGCTGGCGGGCTGAACAGTGTCCTGAGGTTTGCGTCGCAGCAGAACGTTCAAAGTCCGGCCCAGGCGCAGCTGAACCTGAGCTTTCCCGGCTTCTTCATTGGCAGCCATGGCCAGGGCGGGGCACCGTTTGCGCTGAATGCGCTCCAGCAGGTGACCACGGTGCGTGTGCTGTCCTCGCCTGAATTGATGGTCCTCGACAATCAGCCGGCCCAGCTACAGGTCGGCAACGTCGTGCCGTATTTGAGCCAGACCGCACAGAGCACGCTCGTCAACAATGCCCCAGTGATCAATTCAATCAACTACCAGCAGACCGGTGTGGTGCTGGATGTGACGCCGCGGGTGAATTCGGGCGGCCTCGTGACACTCGATATCGCGCAAGAGGTCAGCGATGTCGCACCGGCAGTGACAACACCCGGACTGAACTCTCCAACCTTTTTCGACCGCAGCATCAGTTCACGGGTCGTGGTGCAGGACGGGCAGACTGTCGGCCTGGCGGGCCTGATCAGCGACAATACGCAGGCCGGCAACCAGGGCATTCCTTGGCTGAAGGACATCCCACTCCTCGGTGCGCTCGCTGGCAACCAGACCAACACCCGTCGGCGCACGGAGTTGCTTATGCTGCTGACGCCACACGTGCTGCACGATCAGCGGGACGCACGTGCGTTGACCGAGGACATGCGCGAGCAACTGATCAACGCCGCTGCCGTGCCAGTGCAGTTGAACGGGTTGGCCCCTTCTGGTTCAGCGGATCCGAATGCGCGTGTTGTCCGCAAGGTGCAGCAGGAACTGCAGCAATGAGCTCAATTGTTGCAGATCATCGCATCGCCGGTCGCATTTCCGTTGGGACCCTGGGAACAGAGGTCATAGTCATGGTTCGGTCGGCTCGACGGCGACCGGTAAACGTACGGATGGTTCCACGCATCCACCGGCGATTTGTCGCCTTGCAGGTACGGGCCGTTCCAGTTCGGCGCATCGGATGGCTTTTGCACCAGCGCATCCAGCCCTTGCTCGGTGGTCGGATAGATTCCGACATCGAGTTTGTACATGTCCATAATCGAGGACAGACGCTCGATCGACTGATGGGCGACGGAGACACGGGCGTTGCCAAGTTGACGCAGCACGGCCGGCGCTACCAGTCCGATCAGCTGTCCGAGTATGGCAATGACAACGAGCAGTTCGAGAACGGTGAAGCCGGCTTCGTCAGAGGCGGTGCGCCGGCGGTGGGGTGGCAAGCGATATAGGGGAGGCATGTGGGATTAATAGCCCCACTGAGCGGACATCGGCCATGACAATACCGTTTCTGGCCTGCATGGCGAGCGTGGCTGCATTCTACCATCTGCCGCCTCGGGTCCTGCCATCGATTCACGCGGTGGAAGGTGGTTATCCTGGCGCGATCCACATCAACTGGAACGGCACGCAAGACCTCGGGGTGATGCAGGTGAACACAACCTGGGTGCAGCCGCTCGCCTTGCAGACCGGCATGCCGCCACCGCAGGTAAAGCAGCGCCTGCTGTTCGATCCCTGTTTCAACATCGCGGTTGCCGGCGCGATCATGCGCATATTCCTCGATGAAGCGCACGGCGACCTCTTGCAGGCTATCGACTACTATAATTCTCATACGCCCCCGCTGGCTGCAGCCTACCGCCTTCGCGTGATCGAGTCAGCGACGCGGTTGTTTGGTGCCAATGCGCCGCGATGAGCCATAGGGACGCACGCGGCTTCACGCTGCTCGAGATGGTGGTTGCATTCGTCATCGCCGCATTGGCCCTGGGAGTGATGTTCAAGATCGCAACGGACTCATTGCAGGAATCCGCCATATCGGCGCGCTACGAGGAAGCGGTTGTGCGCGCGAAGTCTCATCTGGCGATGGCGACCGATGGCGGCTCGTTGATGCCCGGGAACTGGAGCGGCGACGATGGCGGAGGCTATCGTTGGCAACTCGACGTGAGGCCGATATCGCAAGCGACCGCGGCATCAAATGGCGGATCGCAAGTACCGATTGCGCTCTACGATGTCAGTGTCTCGATCACATGGAGCGAAGGCGGCCACACCCGGGAGGTCCGTCTGGACACCGAGCAGATCGGCCAGCCTGTCAACAACGGATGTGCGAGCCGGCCGAAACCGCAGCCGCACCGCGCGGATTGCCACGGCGCTATCAGCGGCGTCGAGAGGCATACCGATGCGGACCGACCGGGACCAACAAGGTTCGTATAGCCAGTCATGCTGCGGCATGAACGGTACGGGTAACTTCCTCGATCGTCGTTTCCCCAGCCATGACGGCATCCAGCCCGGATTGGAACAGCGTCACCATACCATTTGCCACCGCCGCGTGCTCGATGCTGCCATGATCGGCCCGTTGAAAGATCAGGCGTTCAATCTCCGGGTCCAATCGCAGGAACTCGGCAATCGCGAAGCGGCCACGATAGCCTGTGTGTCTACAGTCGGCGCACCCGACGGCATGGTGTAGCACCAGTGGCCTGCCGTTCGCGTGCGCGGCGAGATCGAATCTCTGCACAAGCTCCGGTGGCGCTGGCGCGGCGCTGCGGCATGCGGGACACAAGCGCCGCACCAGACGCTGCGCCAGGACGCCGCGGAGGACGGCGGCGATGAGATAATCTTCCAAGCCCATGTCGCGAAGCCGGGTCACGGCGGCGGCAGCCGAATTGGTATGCAAAGTGGAGAGCACCAGCCTGCCGAGTAGGGCCGCTTGAGTAGCAACCTGCGCCGTTTCCCGGTTACGTATCTCACCAACCATGATGACGTTCGCGCCCTGCCGTACCACGGTGCTGACGAATTCCCCGAAAGTCAGGCCGATCTGTTCGTGCACCTGAACCTGGGTGATGCCATGCAGGCGATATTCGATCGGATCCTCGACGGTGATGATTTTGCGGGTGATGGAGTTCAATTCCAGCAGTCCGATATATAACGTTGTCGTCTTGCCGCTTCCGGTTGGCCCGGTGACCAGCACGATGCCGTTCGGCAGCGCGAGTGCCTCTCGGAATTCACTGACCACGTTCGGCGGCAAACCGAGCTAGGCATAGTCGAACGCGACCGCGTTGCGGTCCAGGATACGCATGACGACCGTCTCGCCATGCAGTGATGGCGCTGTCGAGACGCGTAAGTCGATCTCCTGTCCGCGCACCGCCAATCTGATTCGTCCGTCCTGCGGCAAGCGTCGCTCGGCAATATCGAGGCGCGCCATGATCGTGATGCGCGAAGTGATCGCGGCTGCAAGCCGATGGGCCGGACTCTCCGCCTCATGCAGTACGCCATCATAGCGGTAGCGAACGCGAAAGCGATCTTCGAATGGCTCGAAATGGACGTCGGATGCATTCGTTTCGACCGCTCGCGTGAGGATCTGATTGACCAGGCGGATGACGGGTGCTTCGCTTGCAAGGTCCTTCAGACGCTCGGTGTCGTCTTCCAACGGAACGTCGTCTCTATCCGGTGTCGCTCCATCGTTGGCTGGATCCTCGCTCGGATACAGGCGTTCGAGCGCCGCTTCCAGTTCGATTGGGATTGCCACCAGCAACTCGAACGCGTCGTCCGGTGGCTGTGGCGACCGCGGCGGATGTGAACTTGTAAAGCGGGTCAGCCATTGCGAGCACGACGACATCGTCCTTCACCGCCATTGGCAGCGACCGCGCCTGCCGCAAGAAGCGCGCAGGCAAGCAGTCGGCAAGCAGCGGCGTCTCCGACGGATAACGTGAAGCATCTGCGATCGGCAGGTCCAACAGCTCTGCATATGCTTCGGCAAGTGCCCGCTCAGTCAATAATCCGAGCTGGATCAGCACAGCTTCTGGTGGTTTGCCTGTCTGCAACGAGACCTGTCCGGCACGCTGGATTGCCCGCGCATCGCAATGGTTGCCCGCCCGGTGCCATTGCCTTGCTGATCATTTTCTCGGCGCTGGCGTTGCTCGCCACGTAAGTACTGACGACGAGCCGCCCGTACACTCAACTTGCCTGCAACCAGCTTGATGCGGCGACTTTGCAATCTGCAGCATATGGCGCTGTCCAACGGGCGCTCTGGCACGTGCTCTACTCCAGTTCGCGATACTGGAACGCGGCCGAAATACCGCCACTTCCTCCGCTTGGTCCAGTGGATAAGGAGACGGGCAAAATTGCCGATTCTGCATAGTCAGTATGACGGCTTTCAGCCATGCTGAGTGTAATGAGCGCGTAATCAAGTTTTGCATGCTCGATGTCGATCGGGTTCACCAGCTGACTATCGGTTGCAGCGTGCCGCCATCGATCGAACGAAGGGATTACTGTGTCTGTCGCTGACCACGGGCTTCTGATATTGATGCGTCATACGGTCGGAAGTCCGACGATCATCTCTGCTTTGGCGTTGATGGCCTGCTCGCCACGCCCCCAAGTGGATCTTGGCTCGGCCCTATCAAGCATCGAAAAGTCGCGCTTTCTCATGTGCTCGGGCCCACCGTCGCTGGAAATTCCTCAGGGCAGCCAGGATCGCATGTGGTTCACGACCAATCTCAGTCGAGGACAGACCATAGGCGCACTCAGCCCTGCCGCTGATCCTGTGGAGTCCTGTTCGGTTGCCGCAGTGTTCGAGGATTCGCGCCTCACCAACGCTACATTCTCAGGCAATCAATCGATGTGCCAAGTCGTCTTCGCTCCATGCCTGCCGAAATAAGCGACAGCATTATCTGGCGATCACCGGGCTTGTATGGAATGGCAAAAGGGGGCTGCGTGCTCCCCGGATCGGGCAGCCAGGCTGGTGTCCCGAGAGATGCCATGACATGGCTACGCCTGCCGTGTTAGTTTTGTGCACGTTGTGACCAGGACTTGCAGTTGCGCGCGCGGATAGCTTTCATTCGCTAACCAGGACGAGCGGGGGGATTATGTGCAATCGACGGTCTTTTGCGGTGGCTTTCATGGCAACGTTGGCCTTGTCACTGCTCAGTGGATGCACGGGCTCGGTCAAGGTGGGCCCCCAAGCCGTCGCGGGGCTGGCGCCTGACGGCACCATAGACATGCAAGAGGTTCAGGTCGCCTATCTTGCCAGTGGTGGTGGTGGCAATGGAACTCTCTTCTATCGGGGGGGCGTTTATCCTTTCACCATTGGTGGTCTGGGCGTCGGTGGAATCGGCGCGTCCACGATCAGCGCCTCGGGTGAGGTCTACAAACTCAACTCGCTGGCGCAGTTTCCCGGCGCATATATTCAGGGTCGTTACGGCTTCGCCTTTGGTGATCGCAGTGGCGGGGATCTGTGGCTGCAGAACGATGCAGGGGTGATTCTTCACCTCAAGGCAAAACGCGAAGGACTGATGCTCAGTCTTGGTGGCGATGCCATTGCCATCACAATGAAGTAGCGAGACTTGGAACAAGTCATCAAATTGACGGGTCTGCCACCATCTGTCTCGTGCAATTGGTTGCGCGGGCAGACCATCGGTGATGGTGGGCGAAATTCTTCTGGCTATACGTATATGTTGAATTTGCAGCTCGTGGGATCGTAAGGTGGTGATGTTGGATGGACGGAAGTGACATGAGCGCTCAAGTTCCGTCGGAGCCGGGTTTGGCCACGCGGTCGCGAGAGGCGTGTTGCGGCCCGGACATGGTGTCGATCCCTGGCGGCACGTTCCGGATGGGTTCGGACCAGCATTACGCGGAAGAGGCACCCGCTCATCGTGCGATGGTGTCGCCGTTCTGGATTGATCGGACGCCGGTCACAAACCGACAGTTCCGTGAATTTGTCGAATCGACCGGCTACATCACAATCGCAGAACGCGTGCCCGACGCCAAAGCTTATCCAGGCGCGTTGCCGCACATGCTGAAGCCCGGCTCGCTGGTGTTTTCGCCGCCCGGGGGCCCGGTCGATCTGAGCGACTGGTCGCAGTGGTGGAAGTTCGAATTTGGTGCGAATTGGCGACGGCCGCGCGGCCGGGGACATTCGAACCAAGGCCTGGATGATCATCCGGTGGTGCACGTCGCGTTCGACGATGCACTCGCCTACGCGACATGGGCCGGCAAGGCGTTGCCGACAGAGGCAGAGTGGGAGTTTGCCGCACGCGGCGGCCTCGACGGAGCCGAGTTCGCCTGGGGCGCTGAACTGATGCCGAACGGCCGCCATATGGCGAATATCTGGCAGGGACGCTTCCCATTCGAAAACCTGACGGCTGACGGCTATGCGCGCACGTCGCCTGTTGGTGTCTTCCCACCGAACGGTTACGGCATACACGACATGATTGGCAACGTATGGGAGTGGACCACGGACTGGTTCTCGTCTCGCCACGTTGAAGACGCATCCAGCCCCTGCTGCATTCCGGAAGATCCTCGCGGAGGGTGCGAGGCCGACAGCTACGAGGCGTGCAACTCGTCAGTTCGGATTCCGCGCAAAGTCGTCAAGGGTGGTTCGCATCTCTGTGCCCCCAACTATTGCCGCCGTTATCGTCCTGCGGCGCGCCACTCCCAGCCGATCGACACCGGCATGAGCCACGTCGGGTTCCGATGCATCGTTCGACAGATGGACGTCGCTTGATGCCGAACAATGATGCTCAGGAGCTCCGGCTGATCGCACGACTGGTCGTGGTGTTGCTTGCATTGCTCGTCGTCGCTGGCATCGTGTGGCACGGCATCTCGATCGGGGTCTTCCAACGCATCTGGCATGATCTGGTAGAGCGACCAGAAGGACCGCTATCGTTCCGCTTCATTCTTCAGCCGCTGATGGCGGTGGTCTCGGCGATCCTCGATGGCCTCAGGGATGCACGGACTATCCGGTCGCCATTCTTTCGCGCCTTGATATTCGAACCGCAGCATCGGATGGCCCGGCTGGTCGAGGCCCTCAATGCGATCGCCAGAATCATTCTCCTTGGGCTCGTTATGGACATCATCTATCAGGTCATCGTGTTCAAGAGGTTCTATCCGGTCGAAGCGGTCATCGTCGCGTTGCTGCTGGCGGTTGTGCCCTATGTGGTGCTGCGCGGTCTGATCACACGTGCAGCACGCAGATGGTGGCATGGCGTCCAGGCTGAGCGGACCTGAAGGCGTTACTCGATGACCGATCAAGACAGCACCGCCAATGCTGGCAGGTTCGAAGTGAGGGTAACAGCAGATACCCACTTCGGTTGGCTGCGAACGAGGCTCAGTGTTGAGCGTACCATGATGTCCTGGATAAGGACCGCAGTCTCGCTGATCGGATTTGGGTTCGCGATTGTCCAGTTCTTCGAGCGCCTGCGCCAGATGCCAGGTACCTCGACCACCTATTTCCCAGAGGCGCCCAAGTATCTCGGTCTGTCGCTGATCGCCTGCGGTATCGGGGCATTGCTGATCTCGATCTGGCAGTACAGGTGGACGGTGAACTACCTGCGAAGCGGATCCTTTGCGCCGGTTGCCGGCTTGAAGGAGGGGATGCAGTCACCAGTCATCGCCGTGGCAGTCTTTCTCATTTGCATCGGACTGTTCGCATTCGGCGCGGTGCTGCTGCACCTGGTGTGACATTTACCACGATTGAGAGAAGGGGACTGGAGCGATGGCAAAAGCAGGCAAACCTAACATCCTCATTCTTTGGGGTGACGACATCGGCTGGTGGAACATCAGCTACAACAATCGAGGCCAGATGGGGTACCGCACCCCGAACATCGACCGTATCGGCAATCAAGGCTGCACCTTCACCGACTACTACGGCCAGCAAAGTTGTACGGCAGGGCGCGCGGCGTTCATCACCGGGCAGAACCCGATCCGCACTGGCTTGACCAAAGTCGGGATGCCTGGTGCCGACGTCGGCCTTCGTGCAGCCGACCCCACGATCGCCGAGCTTTTGAAGCCGCTTGGATATGCCACCGGCCAGTTCGGCAAGAATCACCTGGGGGACAAGGACGAATTCCTTCCCACCATGCACGGGTTCGACGAGTTCTTCGGCAATCTCTACCACCTGAATGCAGAAGAGGAACCCGAAGATCCGGATTATCCAAAGGATCCTGCCTTTAAGCAGCACTTTGGACCAAGAGGCGTGCTGCACGCCTGGGCTGATGGAAAAGGTGGACAGCGGGTTGAGGACACTGGCCCGCTGACCAAAAAGCGGATGGAAACCATCGATGAGGAGGTGACTGATCATGCCCTCGCCTTCATCGACAAGTGCCACAAGGACGATGAGCCGTTCTTCCTCTGGTACAACACGACCGCCATGCATTTCAGGACCCATTGTGCTGCCAAGCACAAGGGCAAGAGCGGGGGCCAGGGCGACTATGCCGATGTGATGGTGGCTCACGACGAGAACATCGGCAGAATGCTCGACAAGCTCGACGAACTGGGCATCGCCGACGACACGATCGTCATGTACTCGACGGACAACGGCCCTCACTACAATAGCTGGCCAGATGCCGGCATTACGCCGTTCCGTAGCGAAAAGAACACCAACTGGGAGGGCGGCTGGCGTGTACCAATCTTCGTGCGCTGGCCAGGCAAGATCAATGCAGGACTAGTCCTTAACGACGTTGCTTCACACCAGGACTGGCTCCCAACGCTTCTCGCTGCGGCGGGAGAACCAGATATCTCGGCAAAGCTGCTCAACGGCTACACGGCCGGCGACAAGACCTTCAAGGTGCATATCGATGGCTACAATCTGCTGCCCTATCTGACTGGAGAAGCAAAGGAAAGTCCGCGCAAATCCTTCTTCTACATCAGCGATGACGGTGACATCCTCGCGATCCGCATGGGCGATTGGAAGATGGTGCTAGCGGAGCAGAGAGCCAAGCAATTGATGTGCTGGTTCGAGCCATTTGTGAAATTGCGGGCGCCCAAGATGTTCAATCTGCGTCGGGACCCGTTCGAGCGCGCCGATGAGAATTCGAACACCTACTGGGATTGGGTGATCTCGCACGCGTATCTGCTCTACGGAATGCAAGCCATCGTGGCGCAGCAGATTCAGGCGTTCATGCAATTCCCTCCACGGCAGAAGCCCGCTGCGTTCAACCTGGATGGAGTGCTTCGACAGATCCAGGACGCGGCGGGCGGCGGCCACCACTAGGCGCTGAATTCGGATCGGGGGGCAAATGGTTGTAGACGGCGCAGCCTGAAATTGCTGCGTTGGTCACGTTGTTTGTGTCATGCGTTCACCGGCAGCAATAGCGCGGGATCTTCGATCCGGTACCTTATGGCTGACAACGGTCCACGCTAGCCTGGAGTGCACCCTGCCGCTGGCACTCGGCGGCAGGGTGCCCGCGGACCGGCCCGCGCGAGCGGGGATTGCTGCCGGTCTGCCGGCCGACACGAGTCAGAGTGTCCTCCACCTTGCACTGCTGAGTGACCGGACATATGGCATCGGAGCAACGTCAACATGCCGGAGTCCGTCCAAATGCATCGCATAGAGACCGCGCTGACGCGGCAGCTGCGGATGATTTTTCAACGCGTGTCGTCTGGACAGGCGAAGGGGTGGATTTGATTGAGGACATTCCGTCTGCCTCAGACATCGTCGATCGTGTCGTTGCTGAAGCAGTAATCGCGCTGCGGGACCGTGCCGCATTGAACCGTTCGGCCTAAGCGCCAAGAGGCTGAGGCGCGAGGCTCACCAAGGGCAACCACGAGCAAGGCTCGGTTGGCAGCCGCGCTGTTGACGTGCAATTCAAGGCGGCTGCTATCCGACCGGGGGGAGCCGACCCGACCATGCGTTCAGAGGACTTCATCGCCGATCAACGCCGCCCCTTCACCGGCGCGGAATACATGGAAAGCCTTCGTGATGGCCGCGAAGTATACTTCGACGGCGAGCGTGTCACCGACATCACCACGCACCCTGCATTCCGCAATTCAGTCCGCTCGATCGCGCGGCTTTATGATGCCCTCCATGATCCGAAGACCAGGGACATGCTGACCTGCCCGACGGATACCGGTTCCGGCGGTTACACGCACAGATATTTTCGTGTCGCTCGTTCCCGCGACGACATGCTCGCGGCGCAACGGGCGATCACTGGATGGGCTCGCCTGACCTATGGTTGGATGGGCCGTACGCCCGATTTCAAAGCTGCATTTTCCAACACACTCGGTGGCTTCCCCGAGTATTATGGCGCTTACGCGGACAACGCGCGTAACTGGTACAAGCGTGCGCAAGAAGCGATGCCGTTCATGAACCACGCGATCGTCAATCCCCCGATTGATCGTCATCGGCCTGCCGAAGCAGTCAAGAACGTCTACGCCTGCGTGAAGAAGGAGACTGGCACTGGCATAGTCGTGTCGGGCGCCAAGGTGGTCGCGACCTCGGCGGCAATGACGCACTGATCGGCACCATGAACATCACCGACAGATCTGGATCCTCGGTGGCCGTCTTCGACGACTCCATTGTCGTCCCGCTTTGATGAAAACGATGCGATTTTCATTATGGAGAATGTGTTCATCCCATGGGAGGACGTCTTCATTTATCGGGACCCCGCGAGGGTGATGTCTTTCTTCCCCGGAACCGGTTTCATTCATGGCGCGATGTTCCAAGGTTGCACGCGTTACGCGGTGAAACTCGATTTTATTGCCGGCCTCCTCGCAAAAGCGCTGCGTGCGACAGGTGGTGACGAAGCGCGTGGCAATCAGGTCCTTCTCGGTGAGGTTCTCGCATGGCGCCACCTGTTCTGGTCGCTGTCGGACTCGATGACCAACAATCCGCAGCCACGGAACGGTGATGCGGTCTTGCCCGACCTGACCGCCGCCCATGCCTATCGGGTGTTTGGGCCGGAGTCCTGGCCCCGCATTCGGGACATTGTCCAGAAGACCGTCACCTCATCGCTGATCTACTTGCCCTCCTCGGTCAGGGACTTTGCCAATCCGGCAATCAACGAGCTATTGCGGCGCTACGTGCGCGGGTCGCACGATATTGGCCATATCGAGCGCATCAAGATCATGAAACTGCTGTGGGACGCTGTGGGCACGGAATTTGCTGGCCGACACGAATTGTATGAGCGCAATTACTCCGGAGGCTGCGATGATGTCCGCGCTCAAATTTTGACAGGGGCGCAACGCGGTGGACACCTTCGCGAGATGGAGGCGATGGTCGAGCAATGCATGGCCGACTACGACGCGAACGGCTGGACCGGTTCAACCTGGGTTGATCCCTAAGTTGCCGACCACACCGGGACCCTTGCACGACAAATTCGTTGGAGGCCGGCGTCGATCAGCTCGCGGGTTTCGCCCGTCCGCGGCGCAATGCGGCGTTGACGTTCAACTCCTCCCGCTTGTTTGGCGCCTTATGCAGTTCACTCAACTTGTGCGCCAGTGCGCGCACAAGGTCAGAGCGAGCGACGATGCCGACCATCTTGCCGTCCCGCATCACTGGGACCCGCTTGATGTTCTTGTCGCACATGAGGCCTGCGATCTCACGCGCAGGCGTATCGTCCGTCACGGTGGTCACACCCTGCGCCATCACGGACTTCACCTTGTGGCGCTGTTCTCGGATGCCATCGATGAATTCACCCGCCAGGTCGGTGCCTTCGGCCAGCATTTCGAGCCAATGCGTCTGCTGTTCCGTGTGCCCTTCGCGCCAGCGGAGCAGGTCGCCCTCGCTGAGCATGCCGACAAGATGGCCGGCGTCGTCCACCACCGGCAAGCCACTGATCCGACGCTTTGCCATCAACGTGACTGCTTCCAGGAGCGAAGTCTCTGGATGCGCCACCGCCACATCCCGGGTCATCAAGTCGCGTGCGGTGACCGATGCTTCGTCAAGCATGATCTGTTCTCCTTCGAAGTGCTATAACGTTATCAGTGTCCGGCTGCGTTGCCTTGACCCAGATCAATCGGCTCTGGCGCGCGGCGGGGCTACTGGCTGGCGCGTGAGCGGCATGCCCCGCGCAAATTGGGCCATCCACCCCTTTTCCCTTTTCCTGTCAGTGCAGCATGGGGAACGAAGGTCGGCAAGGCGCGGTCAGTGGACGTGGACGTGACCGCCGGGGAGGGTGTCCGCGAGCGGATGGCTCGTGATGTCGTGGATGTGCGCGATCAGGGCTTGCGGATTGGTCCAGTCGTCAGGTTGGCCGGGATGCCGGGCGGCGCGCAGCCAGGCGTTCTGGTCTGCCAGGATCTGCCAACCGTCCAGTGAATCGGGCGATTGTCCGAGCAGAATGGCGAATGCCGTCCAGGTTTCCGGTTCGCCGGTGATGCAGGCTGTGCCGGTTGGCGTGGCGGCGCGGCCGCGGGCAACGAAGATTGTCGTGACGTTAGGGAGTGGAACGGCACCTTCCTCGCCCGAGGATGCAATGATGCGCATTGGTTTCCCACGCAGGTCGTCGAGGTCGAGTGTCCGCTTGTCGGCGCAGCGCACATCGAATTGTGGCACTGGCAGAGGATGCGACCACGCTCCAGTGGTGCGCATGCTGAAGCCGCCGTTGTTGGCCCGCAGGTAGTCGATCAGGTCCCAGATCGCTTCGCTGGAAAGCGTGCTGCCAAAGCCGGGCATTGCGGTGCCGCCATCGGGGGCTTCAAAGCCATGGAAGACATACCAGTAGAGCTCCCCATCGGTGTGGGCCCAGAAGTGTCCGGCAGTGAGGTCGGCTGGAGGAACCGGCAGCAATTTCGCGACGGGACCGTCGCCGCGGGCGTCGGCGCCATGACAGGCGCTGCAGTTCGCAGCGAACAGCTTGGCGCCATGCGTGATGGCGGTGGCGGCGAATTCGGTGGGCGAGGTGAAGAAACTGGTTGGGTAGGCCGCGATGAACAGCAGATCGAGGTGAGGAAGCGCGAGGGCCAGAATGATGAGCCCGAGAATTAGCGCGATCCAGCGGAGACGATGCCACAGGACGGCGGTGACGATCAGCGCAACAGCGATCGCGACGCCGAGGGAGGCGCCGATGACTTCGGGGCGCAGCAGCGGGTCCTGGAAGGCGAACAGGCTGGGACGCCAGGGGAAGGGCCAGACCGGCTGTTCATGCGCACCTGGCATGAGCGAGGCGAGGAAGCCGGCCGTGATGATCACCGCGGACCCGAGCAGCATCTCGGCGGCAATGGATAGGCGCATGTGGCGTTGCGTGACGCTGGCTGTCTCGTGCGCGAGATGTTCGGTGAGGACAAGGCGATTGAGTGCGGCGAGTGTCAGGAGGACGAGGAAGATGGCGACCTTGATCAGCGCGATGTGGCCGTAGGTGGTGCCGAACAGGCCTGACAGGCCGCCCATCAGTTCCGTCACCTGTACGATGGCGGTGCCCGCCAGGATCAGCACAGAGGAGAGGCCGACAGGGGTGAAGTTGCGGCACGCGGCAGCGGCGGCTTGGTGGGGGAGGATGGTGACGGCCATGAACAAGGGAAGGAGACCGCCGAGCCAGGCGCCGGCAGCGAGCAGGTGCAGTGTCTCGGAGGCGACCAGTTCGGCGCCTGCTGCGCCGCCGATCGCGCCGGCATGTCCCACCATCGGCTGCACGGCGAGCGCGGTGCCAGCGAGGATCAGCGCGATGGCAAGCCCGATGCGTCGGGTCAGAGGAGTAATGAGGAGGATCAGCAGCAAGGCGCAGCGGGATGAGAACCACTGGCCGTATTGAGTCTGGAAAGCCACAACGGGTACGGCTGCGAGTGTGCTGCCGATCGTGTCGGTGCCGGCGATGGCGGCCGTTTCGGCGGTGAGCCACGCGATGCCGACGATCAGGGCGCTCGCCGCACCTCTGCGGACGATGCGACGTAGCGCGTGATGTAGATACGCCGCTTCCCGGGCGGTCGGCGTCATCGCAATGGCGATCAGCGTGCCAAAGTTCGATACCAGCGCGATCAGGTGCAGGCCACGCAGGGAGGCGACGACGATCTCCAGCAGGGTCATGTTCCAACCGCAGCGATCAGAGGAGAGGACGTCGTTCCGCTATGGAGGATCGATCCCATCGTTCGCAGTTTCGTCGGCTAGCGTCGCATGAACCGCTGTGCGAATCGAACGAGGCCGGGAACGGTGGTCGGGCGCAGGAGGCGCGGATCATAGCCGGCGAAGCGGCGATCGTTTTCCTCGAGGCAGATGCGCATCAGCGTCCCAGGTCTGATGTCCGCGTCGCTTACGGAACGGCTGCCGTTGACGGTGAAGTTGTTGTCGCTGCTGCCGCCATCAACGGTCTTGGCCAGGCCGATGCGCTCCCACACCAGGAAAACCCAGATTGCCGCGACACGTACTTCGAACCACGGGCGCTTCCACAGGGGCATTCGACGGCGGTGCCAGGCGAGCCAGTTGGCAAAGAGCAGGATGTGCCGCGCTTCCTCCTGGATGACCGGCTCGAACGTCTCGACGAGTTCCATTGGAAAGAATCCTGAACGTTTCGCCAGCTCGAACAGACCGAAGGCGAAGAAGCTGTCGATACACTCGCTGAACCCGGTGACGAGATAGGCCCATTCCGGGTCCCGAGGTTCGCGATACGCCGGTTCGGGTTCGAGCCGGATGCTGTAGGCCTCGACGAGCTTGGAAAGTACTTCCTTGTGGCGGCCTTCCTCCCAGCCGTTCTGGCGGATCGCCTCGCGCCATTCCGGATCGAGCAGACTGTTGGCGTAGGCTGCCATGCGCAGCCGCGCCTTGCCTTCGGTCTGCACGGCGATGTTCCAGATTGGCAGACTGGTCAGGCGTCCGAGCGCCACGGCATCGAGCTGCGGCCAGTCGATCACCGCCGGCTTGTACGGATTGAACGTGTCACGGAACATCCGGCAGGCAGCCTGCTTGTGTTCCTCGCTGCCCGGCCCCAGCGGGCGCGCATCCGGCCATCGCCAGTTGCGCGCCCCCCGGTCCGCCGCCTCGACGTCGGCCGGCGTCACGGCGTTCGCGCTCGTCACGGCTTGCGGCCGGGCACGGGCATCGACATGCCGCTCATCGGTGCCACCGTCGCGCCGGCCTTCGCGACCTTCGCCTCGGCCGTGATGGTGCCAGCTTTCTCGAAGGTAAGAGTGATCGGGAAGCTGTCACCTTCCGCAAGGGACTGCTTCAGGTCCATCAGCATGATATGGGTGCCCTGCGGTGCGAGCGTCACTGTCCTGCCGGGTTCGATGGGCATGGACGGAACGGAGCGCATCTTCATGACACCGTTGTCATTGATGGTCTGGTGAAGACCCGCCATCGCGGCGATCGGCGTCGACGCGCCGGTTAGCGTGTCGGTGGGACCGGAGTTGGTGATCGAGAGATAGACCACGCCTTCGTGGCCGGCGATTGCGGCGCGTGACCATACCTGATCGACCTTGATCGGGTTGGAGCCCGCCAACGCCATAGCCGGCAGCAGGATCAGAACTGTTGCAAGAAATCGGGACATTGTTTCCCCGCGAGTTTGCTGTCAGGGGGCGATGTTGAACTGGAAGCTGCCCTCGGTCTTGTGCGTGTCAACCGAGGTGGCGTGCCAGGTCACTGTGTAACGCCCCTTGTGGAGTTCCGGCAGCGCTACCCGCAGCTCGCGATCGTTGCCTGGGGCCGTGTGCGGCTTGCCGATGGCAACCACGGCGCCGTTTGCGTCGCGGATCTCGATGGTGCTGAACCGCGGCTCGATGCCTTCGGTGAAGCGCAGCGTCATCGTTTGCGGTGCGGTTGGCAGGTCACTGCCGACAGGCGGGTCGGCGCGCTCGAGGAAAGCGTGCGCGAATGCCGGCGATGCTGCCAGCAGCATTGCCACGAGCCAGGGGATTGATCGGATCATTGGAACCACCCCACGATGGGCTTGCCCAGGCTGTTCGGGAACAGATCGTCGAAATACAGATGAAACTGCGCGATCACGCCCGCGTGCGAGCCGGTCTGCTTGTTGCCGGGGATCAGCGCCTCGACGCCAACGGCATACGATTCAGCGGTGTAGTTGACACCGATGCCCACGAGATATTGCGTGCTGTCGAGGTTCGGCCTGCTTGCCGGCGATGACCACGAGACCTCGACGACCGGGGTCAGGCGGTTGACGAATTCCGGCCAGCCGTAATCCTTCACCTGGGTCTGCAGGTAGCGAAAGCTGTACTGAAGAGACAGGCCGCCGGACCATGTGTTGGCGATGCCGTTATTGAACAGCAGTTCGCCGCTGTCGGGATCGCTGCCGACGATCTTCAGCTTCTTGTCTGCGATCGTGTAGCTCAGCGTGCCGGTGAGTGCGAGCGGGCGCAGCGCCGGCACGGGAATGTCGCCGAAGCCCTTGCCCCAGTAGATCGTTGGCGTGGTCGAACTGCTGTCGTCGTTGTCGAGCGTCGCGCCATTGGCGCCGGTCGCACCGGTGCGGGCGAACTCGCGCGAGACGCCGACAGAAAACATGAACTCGTGCACGGGGTTCACGTAGGCCTTGTATTTCAGCGTGGCTTCGACGTTCTGCCAGCCACTGGCGGTGCTGGTCCCCGGCGTGCGCAGCCAGCTGTAGCCATCGGCGATGGAAAAGCCGAAATTCTCCGTGATCCGCTTATCGAATTCGAAGCTGGCATTATACAGCTTCGGCGCCGCGCCGCCGTCTGTTGGCTGCGGCAGATAGAAGAAAGTCGGCAGGCTGGCTTCATCAGCGACGTTCGGGTCGTCGATCAGCAGCGTGCTGATGAACATGTGGGGGCCGGCGAACCCATGCGCCCATGCGTCTGGGGCCGGTAACAGGCTGGCGGCCGCGAGCGCGGCCAGCGATTTGCGAGAAGGCACCTGGAAACTCCTGTGACGTGAGTGACGAGCGCCGGTGCGTGGGGCACCGGCGGTGGCTGGTCAGTCTCAGGTCGGGGAGGGTGGACCGCGCGGCGGCGCGGCGAGAACGGCGCGGAACGGCGGAGCGCGTGGCTGCGCCGTCTGGTGCCGGACGATCGCGATGGTTTGGCGCTGGGGCAGGGATGGCGCCGGCGAGAGCAACGCCATTGGCGACCCGTGCATCTGGCAGCACATCACGCAGAGCGCGCAATCGTGCTGGCCATGCTCGGGCAACGGGTTTCGCTGGCCGGAATCGGACGGGCCTGCGGCGTGGCAGATGGGGATGTCGCCAAGCGGATCCGCTGCCATCGCGATCGGTACAAGCGGCATCGTGGCGACCACGAGCACCTGGCACCAGGCTGCCAACCACATCACGGTGAAGCGGATGACCGATCTCATCGCACGACAGCAGTAATCGCGCTTCGAAAGGCAGGCAAGCTGCCCACGGCAATGGCCAGCAGGTAGACGGCGCCACTAATAGCGGTGATCCAGAAGCTGGCGGGCCAGTCGGTGGTGTAGGCAAGGACCAGGCCGAACCATGCCTCGGCCAGCGCGAGCAGAGCGGACAGCAAGATGCCGTGCCAGAAGCGCGCGGTGAGCCGCTGCGCCGCGGCGGCCGGACCGACCATCAGAGCGAAGACCAGCAGCACACCGACAATCGACGCGCATTCGGCGACGCCGAGCGCGGTAATGGCGAGGAAGAGGACCGAGACAAGGCGGATGGAGACACCTTTCGCCTCAGCCAGTTCGGGTTGCAGGCTGGCGAACAGCAACGGTCGTGCGATGGCGGCGAGCGCGGCAAGCGCGGCGATGCCGAGCGCGAGCAGCGTCCATGCGGTGGTGGCATCCACACCGAGGATGTTGCCGAACAGCAGTGCGGTCGCCTGGGTGGCATAGGCGGTGAAGAACGTCAGGAACAGCAACCCAAGTCCCATCGACATGGCCAGCACGATGCCAATGGCGACATCGCGCTGATATAACCTCTCACCCAGCAGTCCCATTCCCACCCCGGCAATCAACGTCAGCGCGATCAGGCCCCAGAGCGGGGGCAGTCCGAACAGCACCGCGCCGGTGGCACCGGCGAATCCGACATGGGAGAGCGCGTGGCCAGCGAAGGTCTGTGCGCGCAGCACGAGGAAGAAGCCGATCAGTCCGCTGACCACCGACACGATGCCGGCGGCAGCGAACGCGTTCTGCATGAAGTCATACGTGAACATGATGATCGTGCTGATGCGCGTCGCGTTCCACGTCGTGGCCGCCCGACATGACGAAGATGCGGCCGTTCACACGGACCACGTCGATGTCGGAGCCATACAGGCGGGAGAGCACGGGACCGGTGATCACTTCGTCGATGGTCCCGAGCGCGGCATGGCCTCGGCCAAGGTACAGCACGCGGTCTAGTGCGCCCAGCAGTGGGTTCAGTTCGTGCGCGCTGAACAGGACGGCGATGCGGAGTTCCTGCTGCAAGCTGCGGGTCAGTTCCACCACGGCGGCCTGGTGATGCGGATCGAGGCTGATCAGTGGCTCGTCGAGCAGCAAGAGGCGGGGGCGGCCCAGCAGGGCTTGGGCCAAGAGCAGGCGCTGGCGTTCGCCACCTGAGGTCTCGATCAGGGGTCGCCGCGCCAGGTCGGCGGCGGCCACGTGGTCCAGTGCCCATTCGATATCGCGGCGCGCGCTCCGATCGAGCAGCGGAAGGCCCCAGCGATGGCCCGCGGCGCCGCTGGCGACGAAGTCCCATCCGGTGAGGCGCACGTGGTCGAGCGCGGCGCGCATCTGTGGCATGTAGCCGACGGCAGGATTGCCGCGCGTGACGGCGGCACCAAGGACGCGGATGCCGCCGGCGCGCGGGGGCAGCAGCCCCAGGATCGCGCGCATCAGCGTGGTCTTGCCGGCGCCGTTGGCACCCAGCACGCCGACGAATTCACTGGCGCGGATGGCGAGATCGACGCCGGCGAGCACGGTTCGATCGCCGAATCCCAAGGTGACCTGCGCGAGTTCGACAGCGTTCACGATGAGTGGTTGCTCAGTGCCTGCGTAACGGCGTCGAGCTGGTCCGTCATCCATTGCTGGTAGCTCTTGTCGGTCGGCTCCGTCTCGGTGACGCCGACGACGGGTACGTTGGACTGGTGGGCGATCGTGACGAGGCGTTGCGCGGCGGTGTCTGTCGCCTGGCTGTTGTAGAACAGGATGCGGACACGGTGCGCGCGCAGGTCGTCCTCGATTGCAGCAACATCCGAGGCGCGCGGTTCGGTGCCGTTCATCACCGCGAGCTGGAAACGCTGGTTGCGCATGGTGAAGCCCAGCGCGGTGGCCATGTAGCCGAACACCGGCTCGGTGGCGGTGACGGGGGTGCCGTGGAACTCGGCACGCAACTTCGTGATCTTGTCCCGCAGAGGTTGCAGCGAGGCGAGGAAGGTTTGCAGGCGTTGATCATACTCGACCTTATGCACCGGGTCACGTTGGGCAAGTGCGGCTGCAAGAGCCGTGGCATAGGCAGGCATGGTTGGCGGATCATACCAGAGGTGCGGATTGTCGCCCGCCTTCCTGTGCACCAGGTCGGCCACAATGATCACGTGGCGGTTCGCGGCGCGGGTCGCTGCCAGCAGCTTGGCCATCCACGGGTCGTAGTCGGCGCCGCTGTAGATGACGATGGCGGCATTGGCGAGCTGGCGTGCGACCGAGGGGCTGGCTTCGAACAGATGTGGATCCTGGTCCGGGTTGCTGAGGATGCTGCCGACCTGGGCACTTGGGCCTGCAATCTGCTGGGCGACGTCAGCATAAAAATTCTCCGCCGCGACGATGGGCTGGGCGTGGGCCTGAACGGTAAGCAACCATGCGGCTGTGATCGACAGAACCAGCTTGAACATGACGGCGGCCTCACGACATGGGCCATAATCTGTAATGCTATAACGTCCGCTACGCAACGGGCAGGCAATCATTCATGCTAGGCTGGCGAGGACAGTGAGGAGCGGATGGCGGGCGAATTCTCACGGCGGACCGAGGGTTTGCTCGATCAGGCAGAGACCGTCTGCGAGCATCGCGGCGCGAAGCTGACCGAGCTGCGCCGGCATGTGCTGGGCCTGGTCCTCGATGCGGCCGCGCCGACGGGGGCGTACGAACTGCTGGACCGGCTGCGGCAGTCGAGGCGGGGGGCGGCGCCACCGACGGTCTACCGCGCCTTGGATTTCCTGCTGGAGCAGGGGCTGATCCACCGGGTCGAGCGGCTGTCGTCGTTCGTCGGCTGCGTGGCGGGATGCACGACGGGGCATGGCGAGGGGGAAAGCCATACCCATGCGGCGCAATTCCTGATCTGCCGCCAGTGCGGGAAGGTGACCGAGATGCAGGATGCCGACGTGACCGCGGTATTGGCGCGGGCAGCGAAGGAGGCGGGGTTCAGCATCAGCGGGGCGACCATCGAGGCCGAGGGGCTTTGCGGCGCATGCCGCTCGGCGAGTGCGCGGCGGCCAGCCGGTTGACCTCGCCGCCCCAAGCCGGCGCGGATTTCTACTCCAGGGCGTAGCGGATCTGCACCGTCACGGTGACGTCGGCCTGGGTCATGCCGGGCGGGAATGGCGGAACGTGGGCGCCGCTCAGCATCCGGTCTATCGCGCCATCCAGGACGGTTGAGCCGCTCGAGGTGAGGATCTCCACGTCTTGAACGAGGCCGGCGCGATCGACGGTGAAGCGTACGACGGCACGGCCCTGGTCGCCGCGTCGGCGGGCCTGCTCGGGGTAGGTCTTGTGCGCTTCCAGCCAGGCGGCGAGGGCACTTTGCCAGCCCGGGCTGAGCGGTGCGGGTGGAGCCGCGGCCGCTGCCGCGGTGCGCGCCGGGCCGGCCGCCGGCGCGGATTCCGCTGCTGGCGGCGAGCTCGGCACGGCAGGTGCGGGACGTGGGGCCACTGGCTTCGCGACGGCGCGTGCGGGCGGTGGCCGGCGGGCTGGCTCAGGCGGCGGCGGAGGCGCTGGCGGAGGTGGTACGGGCAGCGGTAGCGGTGCGGCGCTCGGCTGCGCGGGCGGTAACGGTGATGCCGCGGTCGCGGGCGGCGGTGTCGGCAGCGGTGGTTGCGGCGCAGGCGGCACCGGCAAGGGCGGTGCCTCCGCCGACGGCGCAGGGGTGTCGGCCGGCAGCGGTGGTGGCGCCTCGGCCGGTTGCGGCGGGGTGGTGTCCTGCAGGGGGGCGGGCTGCAGCGCGCCCGGCGCCGGCTGGGCAGCGGCAGGCGTGGGCGCCTGCTCGAATACCAGCGCCACGCCTTCCGGTTGCGTTGGCTCGGGCAGGATCTCGTCGGCCACCAGGCTGACCGCCACAAGCAGCGCAGCAATGTGCGCAGCGATCGAGCCAATCAGCGGCCAGCGGACCCGGTGGCGGCCTGAAATCGGCGCCAGACCGCACGCGTGGGCGGGCAGCGGCGGCGCGGCGGGCAGCGCCGGTCCCTCTCTGGACCGAAATAATGATATGTTATATCGTATCATTCTGATGTGAGTTTAGCAGCCTTTGCGGCAGTCTGGCAGGGAGGGGGCGGATGGGGTGCTGGCCATGGTCGTGGGTCCTCGCGATTGTCGCCATCCCCGCCTGGGCGGCCGATCCCCCCGCGGGCGCGGGGGTGTCGATGGATTTGGATGTGGTGGCCAGGCAGCTCGACGTCGCGCGGCAGGAGATCGAGCCAAGCCTCGGCGCCACCACCTACACGTTTTCGCCGCAAGCACTTCAGGACATTCCCCAGGGCAGTAACGCGTCGCTCAACCAGGTGCTGCTGCAGGCGCCCGGCGTGGCGCAGGACAGCTTCGGTCAGATTCATTTGCGCGGGGAGCACGCCAATGTCCAATTCCGTCTGAACGGCGTGGAACTGCCCGAGGGGCTGTCCGTGTTCGGTCAGGCGATCGAATCGCGGTTTGCCAGCAGCCTGTCGCTGATCACCGGGGCGCTGCCGGCGCAGTACGGGTTCCAGACGGCGGGCGTCGTCGATATCCAGACCAGGACGGGGACAACGGATCCGGGGTTCGCGGTCTCGGTGTATGGCGGCAGCTGGAACTGGGCGCAGCCGAGCTTCGACTATGGTGGACGCAGCGGGCCGGTAGACTGGTTCATCACCGGCGACTACCTGCACAACGATCGCGGCATCGAGAACCCGACTGCGAGCTTCGGCGCCATCCATGACACGACCAACCAGTTCCACGGGCTGGCCTACGTGTCGGGCATCCTGGATCCGAACACGCGGATCAGCCTGATCCTTGGCGGGTTCGACGGCCAGTTCCAGGTCCCCAACAATCCCGGGCAGCCAACGCTGGGCTTCCCGGTGAACGGCGTCAACGATTTCAACAGCGCCAACCTCAACGAGTTCCAGCGCGAACGCACTGACTTCGCCATCATCGCGTTGCAGAAGCATGTCGATGATATCGATCTGCAGGTTGCCGCGTATACACGCTATGGTTGGCTGAGCTTCTCGCCCGATACGTTGGGCGACCTGCTGTTCAACGGCATCGCGCAGCAGGCGACGCGCTCCGATGCCGCGTATGGCGTGCAGGCGGATGCAAGCTGGCGGATCGACGAGCACCACACGTTGCGGGCGGGCTTTCTGCTGCAGCAGGAAATGACCGGATCGAAGTCGTTCTCGCAGGTGTTGCCGGTCGACGATACCGGAATGCCGACGACGGATGCGCCGATCGGGATTGGCGACAGCTTCCACAAGACCGGCGGCCTGTATGGGCTCTACCTGCAGGACGAGTGGCGCATTCTGCCGACGGTGACAATCAATGGCGGCCTGCGGTTCGATGCGGTGGCACAGTTCACCAACGAGCAGCAGGTCAGCCCGCGCGTGAACGTGGTGTGGCAGCCGACGCCGGCAACGACACTGCATGCGGGCTACGCGCGATACTTCGTGCCGCCGCCGTTCGAGCTGGTTTCGCCGGCTGCGGTGACGCAGTTCGTCGGCACGACCGCGGCCCCCCAGGTGACACAGAACGACCCGGTGAAGGCAGAGCGGTCCAACTACTTCGATGTCGGCATCAGTCAGCTTGTCGTGCCGGGACTGACTGTCGGGGTCGACGGCTACTACAAGGTTTCCGACAACCTGATTGATGAGGGGCAGTTCGGCGCGCCGGTCATCCTGACGGCATTCAACTATGCCCATGGGCGGCAGGAAGGGGTGGAGGTCACCGCCAGCTATGATCGCGGTCCCTGGTCGATCTACGGCAACTTTGCGTGGTCGCGGGCGCTGGGAAAGGACATCACCTCGGCGCAGTTCAATTTCGGCGTGGATGAGCTGGCTTTCATCGACAACAACTTCATCCATCTGGATCATGACCAGACCTGGGATGGGTCTGCGGGGATTGCTTACATCCTGAACCAGGAGAGCGGGCATCCGACGCGGTTTTCAGTCGATGTGCTGATCCAGAGCGGGTTGCGGGCGAGTACCGATACGGTTCCGAACGGGCTGGAACTGCCGACGTATGGCGTGGTGAACATGTCGATCGTGCAGAAACTTCCGACGAAGACGGAACTGCGGCTGGATGTGCTCAATGTGGGGGACACGGTCTATCAGATCCGCAATGGCACGGGCGTGGGTGTGGGGGCGCCTCAGTTCGGCCTGCGACGCACCATCCTGGCGGGGGTGACGCAGCGGTTCTGATGTGGCTTTGGTGCGCTGACGCTTTTCCGGCGGCGCACTCTTCGCACGCGCACAATTATCGGCTTCCGCCCGGGCGGGGGGCGCCCTAACATGGCCGCATGGATCAGGCGATTCCCCGCGACCGCCTCGGCTGGGCCCGTCTTTCCGCGGCCGAGCTGAGCATTGTCCGTGGCTTCGCCTGGACCGCGCAGTGGCGGTCGACGCGCTCTCTGGCGATCGGATTGAGCTGGCTGGGGAATGGCTGGGCCTATCTTGTCATTGCGGCCGGTGCAGTCCTGGCGTTCGGCTGGCGAGCGCTCCCGGTGATCGCGATCGGTGCGCTGAATGCCGGGCTGCTGCACTGCCTGTATCCTTCGATCAAGCGTGTGGTGGCGCGGCCAAGGCCGTACCGCTGCGACGGCACGCTGGTGCCGCTGCTGCGCGCGCTGGACGAGCACTCGTTCCCAAGTGGCCACGCGATGACGCTGAGTGCGGCGTTGGTGCCGCTGGTGCTGGCGTTTCCGGCTTTGCTGACCGTGGCCGTGGTGATGGCGGGACTGATGGCCTGGGCGCGGCTTGCCTCAGCACACCACTATCCGAGCGATGTGGCCGCCGGCACCATGCTGGGCGTAAGCGTGTCGTTGCCGGTTTCCTTCTATGCCCTTGTGGCGGCGCGCCTGGTTGTCTGATTGGCCCGGGCGGTAAGAAAGCGGTCGTCGCAGGCGGCGCCTGTACCCGCTGCGGCAAAGCCTGAGCCCGTGAAAGGGTATCCGTACGCGTTCCACATCGCATTGGATGGCAATGGCGTGAACGGCCTGGAGGGCCTGGCCGGCGTCTGCCTGTTCTTGTTCGATCCCGCCGGCAACCGGCACGCCTATAAGATTGTATATTATGATGGCGTCGCGGCAGGCCATGCGGTGTCGGTCAATCCATCCGGCACCGTGGGTTATCTCGGCAATGCCGCGCAGCACCTGCTGTTCTACGATGCCCACACGCTGGCCGAGATCGAGCGGATATCGACTCTGCGCTTCGAGACGGCGCGCACGTCCCTGCAAGGCAGCACGCATGTTGTTTGGCTGAACGACCAGGAAATCGTGACGCCGATCGGCGAGCATTTCTATGCGTTCAGGCTGGGGGACCTGGCTAATCCGAAGCGTCTGTTGCGGCATGGGGTCAAGCTGCCGCATGGCATGAAGCGCACGGCATCGGGGCGCTACGTCGTGTATGGCTCGATGGACAATCCCGCCGATGGCGAGGCGGGCGAAGCCAGGCACGTTGGCATCTGGGACAGGCAGACGGATCGGGTGACCGTGCTGGAGTTGCCGGCGACGTGCTGGCACGTGGCCGTGCATCCGCGGGATGACATCTTCTACGCCGTGTCGTTTCGTGTGGCGCCGCAGGATCACCGGGACTTCCATGACTGGGGCATGGCGTTCCGCAAGGAATACGCCTTCGAGATCGATGCACGGACCAAAAAGGTGGTGCGTCACTGGGCAGCCGGGCGCGAGGTGCCGGCGCACATCAACTCCGACATCACGCTGTCGGAGCGCGAACTGATCTTTTGTAACGGCGGCAGCCAGTCGATCGTGGCGATTGAACTGGAGAACTTTGCCCGCTTCCGCGTGATCGATGAGCGGCCGGATCTGGCGGCGCACCTGGCGCGGCCTCGCGAGGTGGCGACCCAGGTCTATGACATATTCGCGCGGGGAAATTTCGGCACCAACAGCCACCTGTTCCTGAGTGCCCTGCGCGTGAGCCGGTTCAGTCTGCTCGACTCTGTCTATGCGTGCCAGCTTGCGACCGACCAATCGCTGCTGTTCACCGCGAACCGGGGTCTGAATTGCATCACGATCTATGATTATCCCGCGGGCGAGATCAGGCTACGGGTGCCGATGCCGGAGCTACAGACGTATTTACCGTGGCTGTCGCCGATGGCGGATCCCAGGCTCGGGTTTCATCATGGTGCCCTGATCGGGTAGTCACGAACTATATCATTGCGGCAGCCTGAACGCGGCGGCGGCTTCGACCACCGCGCGCAAATTGCGGGGGATGATGGTGGTGACGATGGATTCCAGGAAGCCTGACAGCAGTGACTCCATGCTGCTCAGCTTGCCGAGTAAGCCTGGCTTCAGGTCGAATTCGCCTGTGAAAATGACCCTGGTGCCCTGGCCGCCCATCGCGGAGGCGAACGACGTGGTGCCGGAGCAGGCGATGTATTCGGTCAGGAAGTTGGGCTCGATGGCCCAGGTGCAGGCATCGCTGGTGGCGTCCCAGGTGTTGCGGTCGACCCAGCTCAGTTCGCTGGCCTTCAGAACGGAGCGGAGCATGGCCGGGATCTGCTGGCGAACGCGCCATTCGTTGACGATGTGCACGACGTTGTTGGCATCCGTGGTGCGCGCGAGTTCGCGGATGCTTTCGATGTCGGCGATGTTGCCGGCGAAATCCACCATATGATCGCGCATGGCAAGCCACAGTTCCGGCTTCGGGCGCTTCAGCACCACGAGGCTGCGGAAGGTCTTCATGCGGCGCGGAACCGATAGATGTCAGGCGAGAGGTGCATGTTGATCCTCGTTTCGCGCAAGATGTGGGGCGAGGCGGCGAGCCAGGAGATCGTTTCAACCAGCGCATTGCGTGCCGGCGACGGTGCATAGCCCAGCGCTGCGGCCTTCGCGTGCGAATA
>DATJJM010000326.1:0-4422 GCA_035492535.1 Acetobacteraceae bacterium
GCGCTGGGGGCGGTTCTGGCACGGTTCGCCACTGAGGCCGCATCAGTTTGAACTGGGCGACGATGGTGGCTGCTTCGCCGCGGCACTGGCGGCGGTGCGCCGCTGGGGCGGCGTGCTGGAGCATCCGGCGCACAGCCACGCATGGCTCGCGCACGGGCTGCCGTGGCCGCCGGCTGACGGTGGCTGGCAGCGGGACATTCACGGCGGCTGGTGCTGTCAGGTCGAGCAGGGCTTCTACGGCCACGCCGCCCGCAAGCCCACGTGGCTGTATGCCGTGGGCGTCGGCGAGCCGCCGGCGCTGCGCTGGGGCCGGGGTGAACAGCGGCTCGATCCGGTGATGCTTCAGCGTCACGGCTACGCCAGGGCGCGTCGCTGCGGGCTGGTCGCGATGGCTGGCGGCAAGCGCAAGACGGAGATCAGGAACGCGACGCCCCCGGCATTCCGCGACGTGCTGCTGGCGATTGCGCGGGAGGCAGCATGAACAGCGACCGGCCCATGCGTGTGTCAGGCAGCAGCGGCAACGGCGTATTGGCGGCGCATTCGGAGCCGGCGGTCATCTGCGGCTGCTGCGGCCAGCCGATCCCTGACCTGACGCGCCACGGCGAGGGCTGGACCAGGGAGCAGGACCAATTCATCAACTACGCCCGGAGCCACGGCTCGTCGTACAAGCTGATCGCGCACACGCTGGGCACCAGGGACCGGCTGGTGATCGGGCGCATCAACAACCTCCGCGCCAAGCGTCCGGCATGAGCTTCCGCCTGACAGCGCCGGTGCCGCCGGAGGACGAGCTGCATCACAGCG
The DNA here is from genome assembly GCA_035492535.1 of Acetobacteraceae bacterium. Lineage (GTDB taxonomy): Bacteria > Pseudomonadota > Alphaproteobacteria > Acetobacterales > Acetobacteraceae > JAMXLO01. The sequence goes on from DATJJM010000326.1 coordinate 802, forward strand.
TCGCGCACGCCTTCGCCGTCCTCCTGCCGTTCGATGCGGTCTGGACGACGTGGGAGCTGCGCAACGCCGCGTCTGCCGCTGAGGGCGCACGGCGCAAGCGGCTCGGTGCGCTGCCCGGCTGGCCGGACCTGGGAGTGTTCTATCGCGGCAGCGTGGTGCTGCTGGAGCTGAAGCGCTCGCGCTACGGCGCGCTGTCGCCGGCGCAGCGGGTGCTGCATCCGCGGCTGTCGGACAACGGCTTTCCGGTTGCCGTGTGCCGCTCGGTGGACGAGGCGCTGGACGCGGTGGCGGCTGGCGGCGTGCCGGTGCGCGGGCGGGTGGCGGCATGACCGGCTCACCGCAATGGACCGGGCGCATCCGCAAGGGCGATGAGGCGGGCACCATCACCGGCTGGATACAGGATGCCTGGCAATGGCGCATCGAGATTGTCGGGCGATTCGATGAGGCGTCGCGCGAATATGTCGTTACCGGCACGACGGGCGAGGTGCCGGCGACATTGCGCATCACAACAATAGATGGGGAGGAACATGCGGGATCAGAGGACCGAAAATTACCTTGATCGCGGTGCCTATGTTTACCGCTTTGTCGCAGGCTATGACCTCACGCGGATCAGCTTGAACGCGGAGGCGCAGAACCCGGCGAGGCTGGGCCGCCGCCGTGAGGACGAGCGCATCGTCAAGATGGCGATGGCGATGGCGGACAAGGTTGATTTCCCCGCCATCGTCGTGTTCGCCAATGAGGCTGAACCGTTCGACTCGCTGGTGACCGGGTTCCATCGCTGCTCTGCGGCTGACCTCGCCGACATCCGCTCCTTCGACGCTTATGTCGTGGTGGAGCACGACCCGTACCGCCGGGCGCTGCTGATGCGGTCGATCAACAGCATCGAGGGCAAGGCATCGACGCAGCAGGAAGACCTGGCGCACATCGCCGAACTCCTGCGCATGTTCCCCGACGCGACGCAAAACGACATGGCGCTTGCGTTCAATATCAAGACGCCGGTGATCTCGGATTATCTGAAGCTGATCGAACACGAGGCGCGGGCGCACCGGCTCGGCGTCGGCGAGCCATGGGCACGCATACCGCAACAGGGCCTGCGCATGAAACTGGGGCGCATCACCAACGACAACATCTTCGTCATGGCAGTTGAGGCCGTGGAGCAGATGCAGCTCACCGGCAAGGCCGCTGACGATCTGATCGAGGGTGTGCGGCGTTCAAAGACCGAGCAGGCGGCGGCGAAAATGCTGCAGGACGCATTGCGTCAGTTCATCGAGCAGCAGGAGCGGGCGAAAGCCAAGTATGGCAGACGCTCCAAGCAGACGACGTGCGGGAAGTGGTTCGGTGCGCTGACACGGCTGTGGCGCATCATCCCTGTCTGGGATGTTCGCAAGCTGCACCTCGATGCGTTGGACCCGGCCGCGGTGACCATGAACATCCTGAAGCTCAAGGAGGTGCGGGCGCAGATCGACGATGTGCTGGCTGATCAGGAGCGTCGGTTGGAACAGGTGGAAAAGGAGATGGCATGGCGGAAGATGCCGGCTGGCGGCGAGACCTCCGCGACTACCTCACTGAACGCATAGGTGAGCCGGTGAGGCTGGGTGATCTGGTCGAGTTGTTTGCGGACAGGATCCCGCTGCATATCGCGGCGCGGTCGTGGCGGTTTCATAATGGTGCTGCTGCTCACCAGGAGCGTGAGATGGCGGGTCCGATCAGGATGCGACGCGCGGCTCTGTTGATGGAGCTGAGTCCCTATCGCTGCGACTGGACGCCGCGGCGGCAGAAGGGTGTGGTGCTCAAGGACAGCGCTGTGATGGTGCCGGTCGGGCGGCCCTGCGAGGTGTGTGGCGCGCTGTATATCGCGCAGCCGCTGACGCGGGTGTGTGGCCGCGTATGTGGCGGGGTTGCGGCCCAGATGAAGCGCAGCAGGGGGGCGCGCGGCCGGTTTGCGGCCGAGGCGGTGGTGGCATGAGCACGGAGCGCATCAATGTCACGATGATTCAGCGCGACATGCTGCTGCAGCCGCGCGCGGAACTGCATCGGGACTGGATCGAGGAGTATACGCTGGACATGGCGGCAGGTGCGTCGTTTCCGCCTGTCGTCGTGTTCTTTGATGGCCGACGCTACTGGCTGGCTGACGGATTCCATCGTGTGTATGCGACAGAGGCGGCCGGCATTGATGTCATCAGTGCGGATGTGCGCAATGGAGATCGGCGCGATGCCTTGCGTTTTGCCCTGAGTGCCAATGGATCGCACGGGCATCGGCGCACCAACGAGGATAAGCGCCGCGCCGTCGATATCATGTTGGCGGACAAGGAATGGACGAAGCTGCCAGACCTTGAGATCGCCCGTATCTGCATGGTGACACACCCATTCGTGGCAAAGCGCCGCGACAGACTGACACCAAAGGACGACGATGCGGAAGCGGGAAGTGGTAACGGTTACCACGTTGCTGATGCGGAAGATTGTAACGATTACACCGTTCCTGAGGCGGAAGAGCCAGTCGGGGACCAGGGTGAGACGTGGATCGAGGACGACTTAGAGCCTCCTGATGCGGATACTGAGCCTGCCGGTGTTGAGCCGTTCGACTGGGCCGCGGCCGAAGTGCGTCGGACGGCGATGGATGCAATCCGGGCTATCGCCAAGCTTCCGCCGCCGCCCGATGTCATCGACGCCTGGATGAAGTCCAACAGCTACGGCGAGCCAATCGAGGTGCTGCAGGGCGCGTTGGCATGGCTCGGTGAGTTCGTGGCGCTCTATCGCAAGCACGAGCCGGTGCGCTGGCAGCAGGTGCAGATGATGAGCAGGGAGGAAATGCATGCAGCTCAGTAACATCATCGGCCGCGCCATCAGCCTCAATACCGTGATGGGCGTGACCTACCAGAAGAAGGCGGTGGCTGCGGCCGTTGATCTGCTGCGCAGTGATGAGGAGGCAACCGACGAAGCGCGCTACGTGGCGGCCTCGCGGATGATCCACGATCAGGCGACGCAGGCTATGCGCAGGATCGCGAAGGACAACGGCCAGGGGTCGTTCTTCGAGCTGCGCGAGCGGTATGCGCTCGACATTGATGCTCGGGTGTTCAAGGACACCGAGCGGCTGAGCGAGTTGGAATTCGACCGGATCATCGCGATCCGCGAGAAGCAGTTGGAGGACGACGCGGCGCACCTGAACCGGCTGAAGGAGGCGAAGCGGGAACTGGCGCCGATCTGGCGCGAGCATCCCGACAAACTGTTCGGCGAGGTGGAGGCGATCTATCTGCGGCGGCGTGGCAACGGCAATGGCCATGGGAAGGCCGCATGACCGTTGCCGACTCAATCACGGTGGCGCACAATGAAAAACCGGCCCCCGTTGGAGCGGGAGCCGGCCTGTACTTAACCAAGCGGTGCTTGGGCACGCAAACTGGAGCGACTGATACCCTCCATTTTGCACAGCCTGAGCGCCGAAGCAAGAGGGCTGTGCCTATGACATATCCGAGCATTGCCGCTATCCAGGCGGCCGTCTGCGCGCATTTCCGCGTCACCCACCTGGATCTGCTGTCCCGCCGCCGGGGACGCGCGATCTCGCGCCCGCGCCAGGTCGGCATGTGGCTTGCGCGCCACACCACGCCCCTGAGCCTGCCGGAGATC
>DATJJM010000327.1:0-18385 GCA_035492535.1 Acetobacteraceae bacterium
GTTTGTCGCGCATGGTGAGAAGATCGCCTGTGCGACGCCGGCAGATCACCTGGTGGTTGCCGGCGTGTCGAACTGGGGGGCCTACGCGCTGATTGCCGCACTTGCCGTGCTGCGCGAGGACTGGCGCATGGCGCTGCTCGAGAGCCTGGATCCGACGCGTGACGAGGCGATCCTGCGTGCCATGGTGGATGACGGCCCCGCCGTCGATGGCGTCACCCGGCTGCGCACGCTGACGGTCGATAGCCTGCCTATGGAGGTTCACCATACCAAGTTGCGGGCGATCAGGGCAGTGGCAGAAGGCGATGCCGCAGTACACTGAATTCGTGTGCGAGGCCTATCGCTTCGATCCCGAGACCGGCGCGCTTTCCCTGCATTACAGGTTCGACGACACGTCGGGCTTCGAGGAGCGCATCGTTTTTCCGTCGCCGGTGCGCAACCTGTCGGGGTTGGAGCACGAAGCACTGGACAGGGTATTCCGGCTGCTGCTGCTGGCTTGCGGCGTCAGTTACTACAAGGCCTCGCCGCCTGATCGGATTCGTTGTGCTGCATTTCCGGTTGATCCGGCGACGGCGGCGTTCTTCACCGATTTCTATGTGAAGGGGCTTGCCGAATACGCCTGGCGCAACGGGATCGACCTGGCCGGACGACTGCACATAGAGACGGATGATGGTGCACCCGCAAGCCCGGTCCAAATCGAGCTGCCGCGTCGCACCTGCGTGCCTGTGGGGGGCGGCAAAGACTCCATCGTGACCGTTGAGTGCCTGAAGCAGGCGGGCGAGCCACTTGTGCTGTTCTCACTCGGCAATGCCGCACCGATCGACGCGACCATCCGTCAGTCGGGGCTCCCGTTCATCCGCGCCACGCGGTCGCTCGATCGCCGTTTGCTGGAGCTGAACGCGGCCGGAGCCTTGAATGGTCATGTGCCGATCACCGGTATCCTCAGCATGATCGTGCTTGCGTGCTCGATCATTGCTGGCTTCGATGCGATCGCGATGTCGAACGAACACTCGGCGAGCCAGCCGACGGTTGCCGACGTGAACCACCAGTACAGCAAGTCGTTCGAATTCGAGCGGGCCTTTCGCCACCATCTTGCGACGCATGTGGTGCAAGGCATCACTTACTTCTCATTTCTTCGCCCGCTGACGGAGGTTGCGATCGCCCGGCGCTTCGCCCGCCAGGAGACCTATCTGCCGGTATTCATGAGCTGTAATACGGCATTTCGGCAGGCGCCCGAGCGGCGCAGCACGAACTGGTGTTGCGATTGCCCGAAATGCCGCTTCGTGTTCCTCGCCCTGGCACCATTCGTTGACAAGGCACGTCTGATCGCAACGTTCGGCCGCAACATGCTCGACGACGCGTCGCAAATCGACGGCTTTGCTGAGCTGTGTGGCCTGCACGCGCACAAGCCGTTCGAATGCGTGGGCGAAATCGAGGAAAGTGCGGCGACGTTGCGTCATCTTGGCGATATGCCGGACTGGCGAGATGCGGCTGTGGTTCAGGCATTGGCGCCGCAGGTCCACGGAGGCGCCTTCGACTCCCTGTTTGTGCTGCGAGGTCCGCACTTCGTGCCCGAACGCTACCTGGCGATGCTCGATGCATGCGGATGAGTTGCGTGGCAAGCGCATCGCGATCTGGGGCTATGGTCGTGAAGGTCGGGCCGCGTTGCAGTTCCTGCGCGAGCGCGGTGTTGAAGCGACGGTCCTGGATGACGGTGCGATTGTCGCGGATGCGCCACTGATTGCCGGACGCGCCGCGATTGCCGCAGCCCTTGGTAGCTTCGATGCCGTGGTGAAGTCGCCCGGCATCAGTCTCTACGACCCCGTGATACTCGACGCACAGGGAAAGGGAGTGAGGTTTACTTCGCTGCTCAACCTCTGGTTCGCAGAACGGCCGTCGTGCCGCACGATCTGCATCACTGGCACCAAAGGCAAGAGCACGACCACCGCTCTGATTGCCCACATCCTGCGGGGCGCCGGACGGAATGCGATGGCCGCCGGAAATATCGGCGTGGCAGTGACCGAATTGCCGGCCGCTGGCCTGGATGTAGCGGTGATCGAAGTCTCCAGTTACCAGGCCGCCGATTTCGACGGCGTGTGCGATGTCGCGGTGCTGACTGCGCTGTCTCAGGAACATCTCGACTGGCACGGCAGCGTTGCCGTCTATCAGCGTGACAAGCTGAACCTGTTGCGGCACGCGCGCGATTGCCTGATCGCGGAGGATGCCATGCCGATTGTAGCTACAACGCTGCCGCTCGATGGACTGCATTACGCGACGTTTGCCCCCGATCCACATGTCGGCGTAGCGAATCGCTATCTCCGCCGGAGGCACAACCTGTCCAACCTTGCCGGCGCGCTCGCCGTTGCAGGGTTGTTCGGCGTGGACCAGGCGACTGCATTGCGTGCCGCCGAAACCTTTCCGCCCCTGCCACATCGACAGCAGGAAATCGGCCAGGCCGATGGCTTGTTGTTCGTCGACGACAGCATTTCCACGACGCCCGAAGCTGCCATCGCGGCCCTTGATGTTTACTCTGATGACGCGGTCACGCTTATTGTTGGCGGGCATGATCGCGGCATCGACTATGGGCCGTTGCTAAGCAGGCTGCGCAGCGTGCCGCCTCGTGCGGTGATCACGATCGGTGCGAGCGGACAACGAATCTTCGAAGAGCTTGGCAGCATTGACTTCGTCCATCGTTCAGCATCGATGCGCGAGGCAGTGGATCTGGCCAAAGCCATCACTCCGCCTGGTGGTGTCGTGCTGCTGTCGCCTGCGGCGCCGAGCTACGGCACTTACCGCAGCTTCATTGAGCGCGGCGAGGACTTTGCCCGCTGCGCTGGCCTGGCGATCATCGACGCGCCAAACCGATAGCCACCAGATTATGTTAGGGTTCGGGTATTTCCAACAGTAACCGGCGATTTTGAACAATCCGGCGGACGGCCCCCGGCAACGTCAGGAAGTGGGAGCAACGACCGGATGGCCGATGCGAGGTAACTCGGTGATGGTTGCACCGTACTGAGCAGAGGACGACGCATCAGCACTGCTGAGGGACGAATCGTGGATCGCAATGACCGATTGCTGACCCACGGCACCACGACCAGCCTGATTTTCGAAGCCTGAGGTCCCCCCATCATGAATGCCAGGAGTGGTTCGCCCTACGCTCGGGGCGCGTTCTACGGTCTTGCCGCCGTGTGTATTTGGGCGTCCTTCATCGTCGTATCTCGGCTGGGCGTCACGACGAGCATAACACCCTGGGACGTTGCCGCGATTCGATTCACAGTCGCCGGTCTGCTGTTGTTGCCTTATCTGGTCAGAAGAGGGATCGCCCTCGACCGGCTTGGCTGGACGGGGGTGGGCGCGATTGTCGCCGGATGCGGAGCGCCGATGGTGCTGTTGGTCAACGCCGGATTGCTTTTCGCCCCAGCCGCCCACGGAGGAGCGTTGTTCCCAGGCGTTATGCCGTTGATGGTCGCCGTTCTTGCCGCGATAGTTTTGAAAGAGCGGTTTTCGGCCCGAAAGTGGATCGGCCTTGCGGCTATCGTGACCGGTGCCCTGGGAATCGTCTGGGGACGCGGCGGTGCCGTGGGCTCGGCACAGACCGTCGGGGACGCGTTGTTCCTGGTCGCGGGTCTCGCATGGGCCGCCTACACCGTGGCCATGCGGCGCGCGCGTCTCGATGGCCTCCATGCCGCCGCTATCGCGGCTGGATTATCGCTGGCAATTTATCTCCCCGCTTATGCGATTTTCGCAGGGACCGCCGTCTTCAAAGCACCGTTGTTCGATATCGCATTGCAGGCGGTCGTTCAGGGTGTTCTAACCGCGATCATCGCTCTGCTGCTGTACGGTCGTATGGTGAGCTTGTTGGGAGCGACGAGCGGGGCCGCTTTCGTTGCGTTAACGCCAGTGATGACCGGCCTGATTGGCATCCCGGTGCTCGGCGAGTGGCCACCCGTGACAGACTGGGTGGCCATATTCGTGATTTCCATCGGCGTTTATGTCGTGAGTGGCGGACCGTTGCCTCGCCGCATCGCGACCGCGCCGTCGATCTCGTAGATACGACGATCAGCGAGAAAAGTCAGAGACCGCCGAACGAGTGCGAACCAACCTTATCGATAATCGCGCCCAGCCTCGTTTAGCCAACATGCGGGCCGTTTCGGCGGGTACGCGATGTTCAACCACGTTCCAGCCATCAGCGGTTTAGCGTACGATCTTGAGCAGATCGTGTGGTGCCCCCTGAGCTGGAAGGCGTCTAGAACAACCGCTGGGTTGCGAGCTTTGCGCCTTCGGCCATCGCCGCGAGCTTCGCCCAGACAACATCGTCCGCGACGCGTCCTCGGCCTGCGGAGGTATCGAATCCGCAGTCGGTGCCTGCCTGAACACGCGTCGGATCACCAACCACGCGCGCAACCTGCTCGATGCGATCGGCCACGACTTCAGGGTGTTCGACGAAGTTGGTCAGAGGATCGATCACGCCCGCGACGATGATCTGATCGTTGTCCAGCGGAAGGTCCTTCAGGCAACGGTATTCGTGGGCATGGCGGGGATTCGCGAACGGCAGGACGAAACCGCCGACTTTGGCTTGCTTGATCACCGGAAGGATCTCGGGGAGCGCCACATCGCAATCGTGTGGACCTTCGTAATTGCCCCAGCAGGCATGCAGCCGCACCCGATCGCGCGGCACGTTTGCCAGCGCATTGTTGATCGTTGTGACCACGCGCTCGACGAAATCCACGAAGTCGCCGAGCGGTCGATCCTGGTACGAGAGATGGCGTTCCATCGCGAGATCGGGTGCATCGATCTGGAGCAGGAAACCGTGGCCGATGATCGTCTCGTATTCCACCTGCAACGCGCGTCCGAGCGCTGCCAGGTAAGCGTCATCTGTGTCGTACCAGGCGTTGCGCATCGCCGCGGCGATGATGCCTGGTGAAGGAGCGGTCATGAACGGCTCGGCAAACCCTTCGTTCGCGCCATCGAGTGCGGTGCGGAAATCCTTGCACTCGGCCTCGACCAAGGCCTTGTCCAGATAACGCACTTCGCCGACCGCTTCCGGCACGCCACCCGTGTTGCTGATCGACTCATTCACCGCGTCATGCGCTGCTTTCCACGCACTGAACGCCGGATAGTGCGTGACATCGGCAAACACCTTGCGGGTCCACCCGCCACCGAAGCCGCTCATGCGGTGACGCACGTAGAGGAAGAAGGCCTCGCGTTGCTGCTCGCCGTTGTTACCGATATCAATGCCGGCGGCGATCTGCTTGGCTACGATTTCATGCACTGCCGCCTTGCCGACCGTGTCCAGCTCCGCCGGGTCGATTGCTTCGCCACGCGAGCGGCGCACATAGAGCGCGGTCAGCTCAGGCGGACGCGGCAGGCTGCCGGTGTGCGTGGTGAGGATGCGGTTCTGTCCAAGTAGCATCTCGCGGCGTTCCCCTGTGATAACCGACTAATTCATTGCCTGCTCAAATACGCCCGTATAGCCGAACAGTCCCACGGCGCCGCCGGTGTGCAGGAAGACCACGCGCTCACCTTTGCGGATCTCGCCTTTGCGGATCAGGTCGATCAGTCCGGCCATCGCTTTCCCGGAATAAACCGGGTCGAGCAGGATGCCCTCCAGCCGCGCCAGCATTTTCACCGCCTCGATCATGCCGGGTGTCGGCTGACCGTAACCCGGGCCGACATAGTCGCTGTTCGCCACAACGGCCGAGCGGGCGACGCCACCGCGCATGCCGACATAGTCGGCGGTCGCTTCGGCCAGCTTGTGCACGTTGGCCTCCTGCCGGTCCTTCGGCAAGCGCACGCCAACTCCCAGTACGGGGATGCCTGCATTCATGCCTTCCAGGCCAACGACGAGTCCTGCCTGCGTTCCCGCACTGCCGGTCGCGGTCACGAGCCGGTCGATGGTGAGCCCCATCTCATCGACCTGATGCATCAGTTCCTGGGCGCAGGACACATAGCCCAGCGCGCCAACCCGGTTCGATCCGCCGCCAGGGATCACATAGGCCTTCTCCCCTTCGGCGTTCAGCGCCTTCCCCTTTGCTTCGGCCTCGGCGTTCATGTCCGCCCCACCCGGGCGATACTCGATCGCGCAGTCGAACAGCCGATCGAGGAGCACATTGCCGCTGTTGAGGTAGTCGCGGTCGTTGGTCTCTATCCGGTGTTCCAGGAGCGCGGTGCACTTCATGCCGAGCCGTCGTGCCACCGCCGCGGTTTGGCGGACATGGTTCGACTGCACGGCGCCCTGCGTCACGATATGCGTGGCACCCTGGGCCCGGGCCTCGCCGGCCAGCCATTCGAGCTTGCGCACCTTGTTGCCGCCGGTCGCAACCACGGTGCAATCGTCGCGCTTGATCCAGATTTCCGGGCCGCCGAGCTCCTTGCTGAGGTTGGGCAGCGGCTCCAGCGGGGTTGGAGCCGGGAACAGCCGGACGCGAGGAAAACGGGCGAGATGCATGAAATCTCCTACCAATTCGGGCGGGTGGATGTAATGTCCTCCATCCTTGTGCGTCGGACAATGCAGTGGGGCCGCGCTACAGTGACAAATTCCCGGGCGCCCCCAGATTTGGACCTGTTGGCTGGAGTGGAGTGAGCGATGCACATTATCCGACGTCGGGGCTGGGAACTTCCGGAGCGGGCGGTCACGCCAGAGTCGCTGGTGTTGAACCGCCGCGGCGCGTTGGCGGGAGCCGGCCTGCTGGCGTCTCTGGCGGCGTTGCCGGCTAAGGCGCAGACCACCGGCGTCCCGCCACGTAACCCGAAATACCAGCCGGGCAGGGCGCTGACCTCCGAGAAGGCGGCGACCACCTACAACAATTACTACGAATTCAGTGACGGCAAGAATCTGTGGCAGGAGGCCCAACGCCTCAAGCAGCGCCCATGGACCATCGAACTTGGCGGCGAGATCAAGCAACCACGCACCATCGGCTTGGATGACCTGCTGAAGCAGGTGCAACTCGAGGAGCGCATCTATCGCCACCGCTGCGTCGAGGCCTGGGCGATGACGGTGCCCTGGACCGGCTTTCCTCTGAGCCAGCTCGTGAAGATCGCGGAGCCGCTTGGTTCGGCCAAATACGTGGTGTTCCAGACATTGCAGGACGAGAAGCAGATGCCTGGCCTGGATTCGCCCTTCTACCCCTGGCCCTACATCGAGGGCCTGACGATCGACGAGGCCGGCAACGACATGGCGTTCATTTCCACGGGGCTGTTCGGCAAGCCGCTACCGCCGCAGAACGGTGGCCCGATTCGCCTGACGGTTCCCTGGAAATACGGCTTCAAGTCTGCGAAGGCGCTGGTGAAGATCACGTTCACCGAGAAGCGACCAGTAAATTTCTGGCAAGCAATCCAGCCATCCGAGTATGGTTTCTGGGCCAATGTGAACCCGGGAGTGGCCCACCCGCGTTGGAGCCAGGCGCACGAGCGGCTGATCGGTACGGACCAGACCGTGCCGACGGAGATTTACAATGGGTATGGCGAATTCGTAGCCTCGCTCTACACGAACCGGACGAACGAGAAGCTGTTCATGTGATAGCGCAACGGATCTTCGCTGTTCTGGCCGCGGCACTGCTGGTGGGAGCAGTGGCTGTGGCCATGCTCGGGCCGCCGGAGGTGCCGCTCGGCCAGATGGTGTTCATGATCGACCACGATTTGATGAACGCGATGCGAAGCGCGATAGAGACGCATCTGGCGTCGTGGATCTGGGCCTACCTGATTGCTCCCGTGATGGTCCGGCCGGCCTGGCTCGTGCCGGCGGCGCTCGGCCTCATCTGCGCCGGCATGGCGGTCACCCTGTCGAATCGCAAGTCCGCACATCGGTCTCACCGCCGCAGCTAGGGTATGAGCGGCGGTGCCGTCAGTTCACCCGGCGTTTCCTGCCCTCCCAGAACGGCAGCCGCAGGTCCCGCTTGAGGATTTTGCCTGCCCCTGACATGGGCATTGGCGTGTCCCGCACCTGAACGCTGCGCGGGCATTTGTACCCGGCAATTCTCTGACGGCAGAACGCGATGAGTTCATCGGCATCTACGTGCGCGTCTGCCTTCGGCACCACGACAGCGTGAACCGCCTCGCCCCATTGTTCGCTGGGAATGCCGATCACCGCGCACTGCGCAACGGCAGGATACAGCGAGACGATGTTCTCGACCTCGGCCGAATAGACGTTCTCGCCTCCGGTCACGATCATGTCCTTGATTCGATCGACAACATAGACGAAGCCATCCTTGTCCATGTAGCCGCCGTCGCCGGTGTGCATCCAGCCATCGACGATGGCCCTCGCAGTCTCTTCCGGCCGCTCCCAGTAGCCTTGCATGACGACGTCGCCGCTGACGCAGATTTCGCCTACCGTGCCCAATGATACGGTTTCGTCGTCGGCGCCGGCGATCCGGACCTGGACCCCGAACGTGCCGCGTCCCGCTGAGCGGTGTCGCCCCAGCGCGCGGCCATCGCCTGTCTGCTCGTGATGGTGCAGGATTGTGGCGATCGGCGAGAGCTCCGTCATGCCGTAAGCCTGCACGAACTTCGTGTTGGGCAACGCCACCATCGCCCGGTCGAGCAACGCCTCGGACATCGGCGATGCACCGAAGGCGATGCGCCGCAGCGACGATAGATCGTGCGAGCCGATGGCAGGATGATCCACCAGCATCTGGATCATCGTCGGCACCAGAAGTATCTCGTTCACGCGATAGCGCTCGATTGCCTGCATCACCGGTTCTGGGGCAAATCCGCGGATCAATACATTCGTGCCGCCGCTCAGCATGAGCGAGTACATTGCGGCTCCGTTGGCTAGATGGAACATCGGTGCGGCATGCAGATAAATCGAGTCACCGGGAAACAGCCCTTCGGCCAGCGCATTGAATGCGTTCGCCATCAGGTTGCGATGGCTCAGCATGACGCCCTTCGATCGTCCGGTCGTGCCGCCGGTGTAGAAAATGCCGGCGAGCTCGTCGGTGCCTCGCATGGCGTCCGGGACCGGCGCTGCCGCCGCAATCATGTCCTCATACCCCGCGGCGCTGGACGGGATTTGTCCGTCATCGGCATGCACCAATTGCAGCCTTTCCAGGCGTTGGGTGATCCTGACGCCCATCTCGGCGAACGCATCGTCAACCGCCAGTACGCGGGGGCGGCAATCACGAAGCGAATCCTCGATTTCCATTTCGCTCCACCGGGTATTGACAGGAACGATGACACCGCCTGCCCAGGCCACCGCGAAATAGAGCTCCAGGTAGCGCGCTTGGTTCAACATGAGCACGGCAACGCGTTCGCCGGGAGCGCACCCCAACTCCTGGAGGGCGGCGGCGAGGCGGGCCACGCGTTCGCCTACGTCCGACCAGGTCCGCCGTTGATCGCCGAACAACATGGCCGTGCCATCGGCATTGATCTGCAGCGCGCGCCGCAGGCCGTGCGTTATGCTCATGGTTGCCTCCCTGGCGGGAGGATTAGGCCACCAACCGGCGCGCTATGGCAATGACGCGATGTGCCTCGCTCCAGAGCCCGTATTCCTCAAGAGCATCCAGCCTGGCCCACACGGCTTCGGTCACATCCGTGGCCGCTGCCGGCTCGCCTGATACCCACCGCGCGGCGAAGTCGATGATGGTGTAGTGGAAGCGAATGCGGCCATCGGCGTCATGCCGGATGTTGTCCACGGTCGCCGCGAAATGCAGCGTATTCACTTCCAGGCCAGTTTCCTCCAGCAGTTCGCGCCGCGCGGCCTGTTCAGTCGTTTCGCCGAGTTCCTGCGCGCCACCGGGGAGTGTCCAGGCACCGACGTTCGGCGGCTTGCCTCGCCGCACCAGCAGGACAGTATCGTCCTTGATCACCACGATCCCGATGCCGACGATCGGACGAGCGGGGTATTCGCGGTCGCTCATGTGGTCACGGCTTGGCCGGTTCCGCGGCGGCGGGTTTCTCGGGCGGCGGAGCCTTCAGGTCATCGAGCGTGGGCACCAATGCCTTCTGCTTCCATGAGCCAAGCTGGTAGGTCCATCCGGCGAGCCGCGCATTCAACTTGTTCGCCTCATCCTTTGTCTTGTCGCCGCCGGTCACGGCGAACCGTGCCCAGATATCCTTGTCACCCTTGAACACGGTCGCCGTCACTGCAAGCCCGTTGTCAGTTGTGAACACCGACTGTCCGATCTTGTCCCCGACCGGAGCCTTGTCGGTCTGCACGTCCTGGAACGTCAGCAGCTCGAGCGCGCGGTCCACATCGTCCAGCTTGTAGTCATCCAACGCAGGATGGTCCGCCGGCGTCTTCAGCACCAGCTTCTGCCCATCGCGCGCAAAATCGAGCGTATCGTTACCGGTCGTGACGGCGGCGCTGGTGATACGCGCATGGTCGATGTTCATGATGTCGCGATCGAGCCATTGCTGGGGATCGGCGTCCACCTCCAGACTGCCTTCCGCCAGCCAGGTCTGGTCGTCGTCTGGCAGACGGACAAAAACCTGCTCTGGCACATTGCCCTGTGTGCGGACCCGCCGGTGGCCCACAATCAGCGAGACGATCGGCTTTCCCGACGCATCCAGCACCCGCAACAGGTTGGATTCGGCGTTCTGGGCGTTGGGGTCCTCCAGGCCCAGTCGGGTGAACTCGGCCGGGTTCCTGGTACGAGGCTCCACCAATCGCAACTCGGTCAGGGCGGTGAGCATGCCGCGCAGCTTGGTTGACTGCACAACGTAGCCGGCGCGTTCCTCCAGGCCCCAGACGCCGTCATGTTTGACGATGGCCGTCGTCTTGCCCTTGTGCACGATCTCGATCCGCGCGGCGTTCTCCAATTTCGGCGCGAGATCGGGGAACATCAGCTTGCCGGTGTTGTAGGATACCTGTTCGCCAGGCTCCTGCGCGGTGCCGAAATACCAACCGCCCGCCACTGCAACGATCCCAAGCGCAATCAGAATGGCGAGTGTTCGTGCCTTGATCACGCGCGTGCCCTCGCGCGCCGGCGGCTGCGCATGATCCCCAGAACGATCGCCGCAATCGCCAGCAGTGCCGGCACAAGCACGATATTGAACAGCCGGAGTTCCGTCTGGAGTGTCGAGATGTTCCGGTTCAGATCGAACTGCACGGCACGCAACTGCTGGCGTGTATCCACAATGTCCTTCCGCGCCGCATCGATCGCCGCACGCTGCTGAGGCGTGATCACCACATCGTCGGTGGGCTTGGCGTTGCCTCCCTGACCCTGACGAAGGGAACGAAGCTGTTGCTCTGTTTCATTCAGATGCTGCTGCAACGCCTGTTCGGTGCGGCGGAACTTCGCCTCGGCTTCGTTCCGCATCTGGTTCACCAGTACGAACGGGCGGCTCGTTTCACCGCGTGCGCGCAAGCCGATCAGCGCGTTGCCGCCGGCCAAGGTGTCGATAAGGTTCGCGATGAAAGGGCCATTGTCGCTGAACGGCGTTTGGGTCTGCTGGCCAAAAAAGTCCGCGATGCGTACCCAGAACCGGTCCGCCAGGATATCGCTGTCAGCTACCACAACGAGATTGGCTGGCCCATCCGTCTGCGCCTTGTAGGGAGGGAAATTCGCTGGCTGCTTCTGATCCTTTGCCAGTTCCGGCGGCCCTGCGAACGCTGACTTCAGCTCGCCATGAATGCGAGCCGCAATCACGCGTGGGCCGCCCGACGGCTTGAATGCCGCCAGGATCTTCGTCGGGTCCGGCGTCTTCACCTGATCGACCGGAAGCACCTCGGACTGGGGGCTGCTGGTCAAGAGCGGCGTGAAATCGAATGTCGCCTTGGGCGCCTTCTCCAGGTACCCTGACGATGCCACCGTGACCTGCTGCAAATCGGCCGTCGCCGGATCGTCGTGATTGATCCCATCGCGGACATTGAACCATGCGACATAGTTCACCGCCTGGTTCGACTCGCCCTGTCCGGCCCGTACACGCCAGGCGCCTGTCAGGTCGCCGACCACCTTCGACGGGTCGAACCCGATCCCCCAGGCATCGAACAGCTTCTTCAGGTTGGAGCCGGTATCTGTGGGCGGCATGCCGTTCGGCGAGGGCGTCGCGGCCATGGCCTCGCTCCACGGGTCCACCATCACCATCAGTCGTCCGCCGCGCATGACGAACTGATCGATCGCGTACTGCGTCGCTTCCGACAGGTTCTGCGCCTCGGCGACCAGCAACACCTGGATGTCAGGATCGATCACCTGTGCGTCCGTCGGCACCGGCTTCACCTGATTGGTCTGCCGCAGCAACATGGTCGAGGCGTATGGTGCGCCGGCGCCGCTCCGGCCCTGCATCGCCATCATCATCCGCGGATCGCCGTCCAGCGGCAGCGACGACATGATACCGACGACCGGTCGCTTCGGGTTCGACAGATCGTAGACCAGCTTGGTCAGATCGTATTCAAGGAACCGCTCACGCTCCGGCTGAAAGAACGCGATGGTTCGCTCGTCATCTTCCAGATTTCCGCCGGCCAGGCCGAAATAGACCTGCGTGCCGCCTTGATCGAGCGGGACGCCCTGGAGGCCGTAGGCTAGCGCGCGGTCCTCGGTATCGCTGAACGGCTCGGGATCGTAGAACTCGAGCTTGATCTTCCCATTGGCCATCGCCGCATATTCACGCAATTCTTCCCGCACGTGATCCGCGTAGGCGCCATACACCGGCACCGCGCTGCCAAGCTGGCGCGAGTAGAACAGCCGCAGCGTGATCGGCTCCTTCAGTCCCTCAAGGATCTGCCGCGTGCCTTTCGATAGCGTATAGATATGGTTCTGCGTGAGATCGATGTGCACGTTCGCCAGACGCGCATCGGCGAACATGTTGATGCCAATGACGATCGCCGCCACCGCGATCACACCGACGAACGATGTCCAGAAGCGGCGCATGTCAGTCCGCCTTCCGCTGCTCGATGATCACGGCATTCAGGAACAGCCAGAAGCCGATGAATGTCGCGAAGAAGATCAGATCGCGCAGACTGACCACACCGCGGGTGAAGTCCTGGAAGCGGTCGATCACCGCGATGCGCCGGGCTATGTCCGCCAATACGGGCGTATTGCGCGACAGGAAATCTGTGACGACGGGGTAGGACGCAACGGCGAACACAAAGCAGACTGCGACGGCCAGGACGAATGCGATGACCTGGTTCTTGGTCAGTGCCGACAGGGCGGAGCCCACCGAGAGGAACGCCCCGGCCACGAGCAATGATCCGACATAACCCGAGGCGATGACGCCGTTATCGGGATTGCCGAGGATGTTGACGGTGATGACGAAGGGAAATGTCAGTGCCAGGGCGATGGCGCAGAACGCCCAGGCGGCAAGGAATTTGCCAACCACTGCCTGGAGCTGGGTGATGGGCAGCGTCAGCAGCAGCTCGATCGTCCCAAGCCGCCGTTCTTCGGCCCACAGCCGCATGGTGATTGCCGGCACAAGCAGCAGGAAGACCCACGGGATGAACGTGAAGAACGGGTTCAGGTCGGCCTGGCCGCGATCGAAGAAGCCGCCGAGGTTGAATGTCAGCGCGCCCTGCAACACCAGGAAGATGACGATAAACACCGAGGCCACCGGCGTGGCGAAATAGGCCGCGAGTTCGCGCTTCGCGACGATGAACACGTTGCGCATGGGTCAGGCCTGACGGACGGGGAGGAGGGGCTGCATCACGCCACCTCGGTCGTCAATTGCCGGAACACGTCCTCGAGCCTTCCCGATGGATGCCTCCCCATCAGGTCCTGCGGAGTCTCGTCCGCAACAATGCGTCCGGCCGCGATGATGATGGCGCGCGAGCACACGGCGTCCACCTCTTCCAGGATATGGGTTGAAATGACGATCGCCTTGTGCGGGGCCATTTGCGCGATCAGGGCCCGCACCTCGTGCTTCTGGTTCGGGTCCAGACCATCGGTAGGCTCGTCCAGCACCAGCACGGGCGGGTCGTGCAGCAGTGCCTGCGCCAGACCGACCCGGCGCTTGAAGCCTTTGGAGAGCGTTTCCACCGGTTGGAGCATCACACTCTCGAGCCGCGTCAGCGTCACCGCGTGATCGATTCGCTGTGCCAGTTCCTTGCGACCGAAGCCACGCACCTTGGCGCAGAACGTCAGGAAGCCGCCCACCGTCATTTCCGGATACGTGGGAGCACCTTCGGGCAGGAAGCCCAGCGCGCGCCGCGCCGCGATGCCATCGGCCTGCACATCATGGCCGCAGATCCGGGCTACGCCGGATGTCGGGATCATGAATCCCGCCAGCATCCGCATGGTGGTGGACTTTCCGGCGCCGTTCGGCCCCAGGAATCCCAGCACTTCGCCTCGCGCGACGCTGAACGACACATCGTCCACCGCCGTGAAGCCTCCGAACCGCTTGGTCAGCGCGGCGATCTCGATCAGTACAGGTTCGCCTTCGGCGGGCACGCCGCGTCTCCCCACGGATTCCTGTCGGGCGGCGGGAATACAAGAATTGAGCGTCATTGCAAGCCAGCGTTGCGGAAGTGACGAAGGCTTAATCCGACCGCAAGCGAATCATACGGGGTGTTGCACCCCCGGAACGCTGGGCCGGCGGAGCGCCATTGACCGATGGTGCACTGCGATAGATCATCCTGGTCCAGCACAATCCGAGGAGCCCCTGGTCATGCCGCTTGAGTCGCTGGAAACCAAAGAAGTCGCGTTAGCCGATGCGCAGTGGCAGGCGCGTGTCGACCTGGCGGCGGCGCACCGCATTTGCGTGATGGAGGGCTTCCACGAGGGCATCTTCAATCACCTGACCCTCCGCGTACCCGGCCGCGACGATCGTTACTACCAGATCCCGTTCGGCCTGCACTGGTCGGAAGTGACAGCGAGCTGCCTGATGGAAGTGGGCTATGACGGGACGCTGCTCGCGGGCGAAGGCGAGATCGAGCGTTCGGCATATTGCATTCACGCGCCGATGCATCGCCTGCTGCCGGACGCCGCGGCGGTGTTCCACACGCACCAGCCCTATGCCAGCGCCCTGGCCCGACTGGAGGATCCGCGCATCCTGCCGATTGGCCAGACTGAGCTCGGTATCATGATGGTGACGGGATACGACTTCGAATATGACGGCCCGGCCTTCGAGCCAGCCGAGGGTGAGCGCCTCGCCGGTGTGATCGGTGACAAGAAGGTGCTGATGATGGCGGGGCACGGCATCGCCACCGTCGGCAAGTCGGTCGCCGAGGCCTATGACCTGCTCTACTACTCCGAGCGCGTGGCCCAGGTGCAGCTTCTGGCGATGTCGAGCGGCCGGCCACTGAAAATGCTGCCCGACGATGTGATCGAGAAGACTTTCGCGCAATATCGCAAGAGCGAGAAATACGGCGGCCGTTCGTCGTACCACTGGCACTTCGATGCGCTGAAGCGGATCCTCGACAAGCAGCAGCCCGACTACAAGGACTGATCTTCGCTTTCTCCCGCGAGGGGAGAGGCAGGGAGGGGGTGCTGCCAACTGGCACCCCCTTTGCTACCCTGCCCGCATGGACGACCCTGCCGAACTTCCTGCCCTGATCGCTCCGGACGCGCGAACGTTGCCGCAGTTGCTGCGCCGGCAGGCGGCACTGCATGGCGATCGGAAACTGCTCGACATCGGCGGTTACGTATGGACCTTTGCCGATACGCTGGACACGGCCGCCCGGTTCGGCGGCACATTGCGGGCCGCGGGGATCGGACGCGGTGACCACGTCGCGGTGATCTGCGGCAACCGTGCCGAACTGCTCCAGGTCTATCTTGGCTGCGGCTGGATCGGCGCCGTCACCGTGCCGATCAACGTCGCGTCGAGAGGCGCGCAACTCGCGCACATCCTGTCGAACTCGCAGGCAAAGCTTCTGGTCGTGCAAGCCGAACACGCCGAGGCGCTGGAGACGCTCGATGCCGTGCCGGCTTCGCTGCGCGCTGTCTGGCTGATAGGCGATGCGCCAGTCGCGGACCGCTGGCCGAACATTGCCGGCTTCCCCAGTCCCGCCGAACCCGTTCCCGAGGCGCCGCTGGGACCTGGCGATACGGTGGCGATCCTTTACACCTCGGGCACGACGGGGGTCTCGAAAGGCGTCTGTTGTCCACATGCGCAGTATTTCTGGTGGGGTGTCAATACGGCGCACCTGTTGGGTGTGCGCGGTAATGACGTGCTGTTGACCACCCTGCCGCTGTTCCACACCAATGCGCTCAACACGTTCTACCAGGCGCTGCTGACCGGCGCGTCTCTGGTGGTGGAGCCGCGCTTTTCTGCCTCTGGTTTCGCGCCGTCGCTGACGAACCATGGGGCCACCGTCACGTATCTACTCGGTGCGATGGTGCCGATCCTGCTGTCACGGCCGCCCGGCGAACTGGACCGAGCGCACCGCGTGCGTGTCGCATTGGCGCCGGGTGTGCCGGAGCGATTCCATCCCGAGTTCCGCGATCGCTTCGGTATCGCACTGCTGGATGGCTACGGTTCGACGGAAACGAATTTCGTGCTCGGCTGTGCGCTGTCGCGGCAACGTGGCGGTGCGATGGGGCCGGTCTATGACGGGTTCGATGCGCGCGTCGTGGATGATGCCGACAACACGCTGCCCGACGGCACGCCGGGCGAACTTGTGCTGCGCGCCGACGAGCCCTTCGCTTTCGCCACCGGCTATTTCGGCATGCCGGAAAAGACGGTGGAGGCGTGGCGTAACCTGTGGTTCCACACGGGCGATCGCGTGGTGCGTGATGCGGAAGGCTACTATCGCTTTATCGACCGCATGAAGGATGCGATCCGACGGCGGGGCGAGAACGTTTCGTCCTATGAGGTCGAGCAGGTCCTGCTGTCGCATCCGGATGTCGCCGAGGCAGCGGCGTTCCCCGTGCAATCGGAGTTGGCCGAGGACGAAGTGATGGCGACCATTGTGCCGCGCGAGGGCCACACGCTGACACCTGCGACGTTGGCCGACTACTGCAAGGGCCGGATGCCCGCTTTTGCCATTCCTCGCTTCATCGAGTTCGTAACCTCGCTGCCGATGACAGAGAACGGCAAGGTGCAGAAGTTCCGACTACGTGAGCGTGGCGTGACCGCGGCAACCTGGGATCGGCAGGCGGTGAACAGGTGATCGGCAGTCAACAATCGTGCTAGGTTTGATGATTGGGTGAAGTGAAAAGGAGAGGCAAGCCGTGGATCAAGGCGACCTGGGCCTGCTCTCCCGCTATCCGGCGACACGGCGCCGTCTGCTGACGGTCGATGAGTACCACCGGATGGGCGAGGCGGGCATCCTGACAGAAGACGATCGTGTCGAACTGATCGAGGGAGAACTCGTCGCGATGGCGCCGATCGGCAGTGAACATGTCGCCGCGACGAACGCCCTTAACCGCCTGCTGGTGCTAGCGGTAGGCGACCGCGCCATCGTGTCGGTGCAGAACCCGGTGCGGTTGACCCAGCATAGCGAGCCGCAACCCGACTTCGCGGTGCTCAAACTCCGCGATTACCGAGCAATGCTGCCGCGACCCGAGGACACGCTGCTCGCCGTGGAAGTCGCCAACACCAGCCTGGACTATGACCGCACCGTTAAGCTGGCGCTCTACGCAAGCAGCGGCATTCCAGAAGTCTGGATTGTCGATCTGGCGGCGGAGCTGGTTGAGGTCTATCGATCGCCCGTCGGTGACGGGTACACGTCTGTCATGCGCGCCGGTCGTGCTGACCGTTTGACGATCAGCGCGGTTCCCGATGCGCGGATCCAGGTGGGCGCCATATTCGGTTAGCGGTGAGGTCTCCTCCCGCGTGATACGGATTAGGTGTGGCAAGGGCCTGGCCCGGTGAACATGCAGGTCCTGGCGAATGGATCATCTCTTCACCCCGCCGCCAGCGTCCGCATAGCTGCGGCTTTTTCGAAGACCCGCAGCAGCAGGCGCACTGCGCGCCCGCGCTCAGTGGTCAGCTTCGGATCATTCGCCAGCAGCACCGCCGCATCGCGGTTCGCCATCGTCAGCAGTCCTTCGTGCTCGATCGGGTCGGCCAATCGGAAGCCAGGCAGTCCCGACTGCTTCGTGCCCAGCACATCGCCGCCGCCACGCAGCCGGAAGTCTTCGTCGGCAATGACGAAGCCGTCCTCGGTATCGCGGAGCAGCGTCAGCCGCCGCTTTGCCGAGTCGTTCACCCAATCCTCATGCAGCAGGAGACAGAAGCTGGCCGCGGCCCCGCGTCCGACGCGCCCGCGCAACTGATGCAACTGTGCCAGTCCGAAGCGCTCGGCATGCTCGATCACCATCACCGTCGCGGCCGGCACATCGACACCGACCTCGACCACCGTCGTCGCGACCAGCAGACGGCAATCGCCCCGGGAGAACGCCGCCAATGTTGTATCGCGCACCGCCGGATCCTGCCGCCCATGGGCCAGCCCCACGCGCTCGCCGAACCGCTCGCGCAACTCGGCGAAGCGGGCTTCGGCCGCAGCCAGGTCAACCACTTCGCTCTCGGCGACCAGAGGGCAGATCCAGTAGACCTGCGCGCCCTCGTCCAGCTTGCG
>DATJJM010000328.1:0-8199 GCA_035492535.1 Acetobacteraceae bacterium
CCCGGCGCACGACCTGACGTTCGACCACGTGGTGCCGCGCAGCCGCGGCGGCCGCACGACATGGGAGAACGTCGTCACCGCCTGCGGCGACTGCAATCTGCGCAAGGGTTCGCGCCTGCCGCGCGAGTGCGCGATGTTCCCGCGCGAATATCCGCGACAGCCCACCACGTGGGAGCTGCAGGACAACGGACGCGCCTTCCCACCGAATTACCTGCACGAGAGCTGGCGCGACTACCTGTATTGGGATAGCGAACTGGAGAGTTGAAGACTTTCCAATGGCGTAGAGTGCTGGTGGTGGCAGATAATACAAGGCCTTCTACCACGAGTTACCACCATCGTCGGCGCCATCCGACTTGCACCGCTCCCTGGCCGTCGCTGCCGTCTAAAGAGGGCGCCATGTGTAGGATCCGATCCACAAACTTACGTCCCGCCCCCGCGGCGCGGATACCAGTTTGCGATTCTATCCCTGCGTTCTTCCGGTTATCTTGATTCGTTGGTTTCTTGCCAGAACCTAGCCGCTCAAGCACTCGGCATATGGCCGAGTTGCCGAAGGATCGTCATATTGTCCCAGGTGACCCACCACTCGGCGATCTTGCCGCCGGACATGCGGAACATGCCGCCGAAGTCGAACTGCGCCGTGGCTGCCGACGCAGGCAGCGGACCGATTGGCCCTCGTTGCGTCCCTTCATACGTCGCCCAAATCCCCACCAGATCACCTTCGGCGGCCATATGCACGATCGCCTGCGTGGAGTCGGGGAAGATCGCCGTATCTCGCTGCAGAAATTCCTTCAGCTGATCCAGGCTGCGGACTTCGATTGGAGTCGCCTGGCAATGCCTTACAACATCGGGTGCAATGAGTTCGTCGAACACTTCGGGCTGACGGTTGTTCCAGGCTTCGAAGAAGCGCCGGATCACGGTCTTGTTTTGCTCGGTTGTCGTGCTCATGGATACCCCTATACGCAGTCAGATCGCGTGAATGGTGCCGGAACGGGCAAGGGGAGCGCGGTGGGCGAGTGGCGCACGGAATGACCGTTCCACTCTAATCGGCAAGTGCGGGGTCGATTCCGAGCGTGACTTTCCCGATATACCCGAACGCCTCATTCGGCGAGAACAACTGCATGAACGGGCCTGCTCTCACATCTCGATAGAGCCTTGAGAGAGGGTTCGTGCTCAGATAGCCGGCGCCCCCCGAAGCGGCCATCGCGCGATCGATGATTTCTATCGCCTTTCGATTAACGAACCACTTGGCGCACTGAAAGTCCTTCATCAGCGCATGAAGTTCGGATAAAGGCGCAGTCCCTGCAGGGTGCCGGCTAAAGAATGCATCCACAGTTGTCGCGTTGCGGCTCAGGATTGCCCGGGCGGCCGCTAGATCGATCTCGATTTCCCCAATCAGATGCTGAATAGCTGGACGGTCGGACTGCAACGGGCCGCTTGACCCACGCCGCCGGGATGTGACCGCTGTTATGGCAAGGTCGCGAGCCGCCTCGGCGATACCCAGGAAAGCTCCTACCAATCCCATGTTGAAAGCCATCTGACCCGATAGGGAGCGCTCTGACCATTCCCCCCACGGACAGTCATCTCGCACAGCCCCTTCCGGCACGAAGCAATCCTGAAACACAATGTCATGGCTGCCTGAACCTCGCATGCCAAGGGCATCCCAATTGTTCTTGACGACCATGCCTAGGCTGCCTGCAGGGACCATGGCCATGACACGGCGAAAGCCGACGCTTTGATTTCCCACACGGCAGGAGATGGCGAACAGGGATGCGGCAGGCGAGAAGGTTCCGAAGATCTTCCGACCATTGAGGCGCCAGCCGTCCGTCACATTTGTTGCTTCGACCAGCGGGTGGAGCATATCCGTGCCAGGCTCGGACTGCGGCGAGCAAAGCACAGTTTCGCCAGCGGCGATCCGACGGAGCAATGAGGCCATCCGCTCAGCCAGTGGCGTGTCGCCCGCGGCGGTAGCGGATCGCCAGCCGCGGGTGATCACCCACGAAGAAAGGAGGTGCATCGCCGTGCCAATCGCTGTCGAGCCATCTCCGCGGCCCAGCCGACTGATCCCAAGCATGACATCATGAAGCGATTCGACGCCCAGGCCCGCGAATTCGACGGGCACGCAGGCGCCCATGACGCCGCTTCGCTGCATGGCCTCAACATTCTCGAAGGGGAAGCTACCCTCCAGATCGTGCTGGGCCGCACGAATTGCGAAGTCAGTAGCATGGTTCTCAGCCAGTTCGGCGAAGCGTAATCCAGATGTGGTGCAGGGTTGTAATGCAAAATCCATCGTAATTCTCCTGGCTTTGCTAAGATCAAGGCTCGCTTCCCGGGAAACCTGTCCCGTTGAGCCCCGCGATCACCCGGGGCCGAGCAGAGTCGCAAAATCATTCAAACGTCGGCACGAAATCAATGGGATTGTCGAGAGCGTCCCGGCCAATACGGCTTATGAAGTCGGTGTTATTCGTGCCGGTCACACCAGGACCCACAGTTCGGACAGAAGTTCCAGTGAATGATCTGACCCGAACCGCCGACCATATCAAAGGTCTCATCTGTCCTGATTGATCACTTTCGCGTCACATACTTGTTTGGGATACGAATACAGTCTCAATATGCCGCAAGAAGTGCGCCCAGATATTCTCCACGCGGCAAATGCCAGGACGATGCCATAATTATAAACGGGAGAGACATCATGCCAACAAGCAAGACCTGGGTCGGGGGTGGTAATAATAAAGCCAGCAATCCCAAGGACTGGAGTCCGCGCGGAGCACCTCAGCCGGGCGACAGCCTGACCATGACCCATGGCACCATGAAACTCGCAGGGGACGCCTTGGCTGGAAATACGCTCTCGGTCAGCGGTCCCGCCGGCAGCACCGTTACAATCGATGCGAGGCAGGGAGCCGAGCTTCATTTGTCCGCGGGGGGCTTGCCGACGGTCAATGTTGACGTCCATGGAGTATTGGACCTTACAGCCCAAGTGAACGGCTTCTTCGGCGAGCACGTCAACTTCACCGGTGGAAGTATACGCTTCATCGGGACCAGCACCTTCAAGGGATCGGATACGGTCTTTCACAGCACCCTTATCGGTTCAGGCACCATCGACGTCTCGCATGGCAGTAACGGCTCCGGCGGCAGCGAGCACATGGAGGTCAACGGGTTCGTGGGACCTGGGCTCACCTTCGAAATCGAGCCCGGCGGACCGCCCTCAAGCCTGCAAATCGATCATCCGCACGAGTTCTTCGGAAAGATCGATTTGCCATCTGCGGGCGGCCTCGGTAGCACCGTAACCCTTATGGGTCTTCATGCGACGAGTGCCTTCCTCATTGATGACTTCTTGCTGTTCTTTCATGGGAAGGCATTCGAGGACGCAGTTCGGGTCAACCCAGGCAGCGGGTTCAACCTGGAGCAGACCAATCAGGGGGTGGTGATATTGGGTTCTCTGCCTCCGCCTGGCGCGAGCATTCCGCTGCACGTCATTTCGTAGCTCATGCTGCCGACAGCTCGGCCACAGGGACGGGGACCGCCTGCTCCAACACGCGCGCGGCGCGCAGCACCAGGTCATCGCGATATTGCGCCGCCGCAAGCTGCACGGCGTTCGGCAGTCCGCTTGCCCGTTGGCCAAGTGGCATGGAGATCGCCGGCTGACGCGTGATGTTGAAGGTAAAGGTCCACGGCGCCCATTCGGTCCATAGCGCAGTCACCGGGTCGCTCAGTGGCGCATCGGCGAGCGGAGGCGGCCCAGGCGCGGCCGGGCACAGGACGAGATCGAATGTTTGATGCAGTCGCGCCATCTCGTGCGCGGTGGTGGACCGCATGGCCTCGGCATCGAGGTATTCGATCGCGCTCATGCTGCCGAGCGTGCGCGCGACTTCAAGAATGCCGGGGTCGAGCCAGTCGCGCTGCTGCTGTGGCGTGTTGGCGACCAGGCGCGACAGGGTGGCACCCCAGACGCGCGAGAATACTTCGCGCGTGTCGGGCAGGTTCGGTACAGCCTCCTCAATGATGGCGCCGGCTTCGGCCAGCAGTGCTGCGGCGCGCTCGACCGCCGTGACGCCGTCCGTATCGACAGGCGCATCGAAGCCGGGCCGCCGCAGCACGCCGATACGCAGACCCGCAACGCCGTCCTCTATGCCGGCGAGCCAGTCGCGGCCTTCGTCCGGGACGCAGTACGGATCGCGTACGTCGTAATGCGCCATCGCCGCGAACATCATCGCAGCGTCGCGCACGGTGCGCGTCATCGGTCCGAGCACCGAGACGCCAGGGAACGCGCTCGCCGGCCAGATCGGTACGCGTCCGAGCGTCGGCTTCAGCCCGACCAGGCCGCACCACGCCGCGGGAATGCGGATCGAACCACCGGCATCCGTGCCGATATGCAACGGCCCGAAACCTGCGGCGCCCGCAGCCCCGGCGCCGGACGATGAGCCGCCCGTGGTGTGCGCCGGGTTCCACGCGTTGCGCGTGATTCCGTTGAGCGGGCAGTCGCCGGGCGACTTCCAGCCGTATTCCGTCGTCGTGGTCTTGCCCACGATGACGGCACCGGCTGCCTTCAATCCGACGACGGATGGCGCGTCGTCGGCCACCGGATTGGGATCCGAGGTACGGCTGCCGCGCCGGGTCGGGAAGCCCGCCACATCCACAAGGTCCTTGACCGTGCATGGGACGCCGTCCAACGGGCCAATCGGGCGGCCGACGCGCCAGCGCATCTCGCTTTCACCGGCCGCCTCGAGCGCACGCGGATTGAGCACCGCAAAGGCATTCAGTGCGGGATTGAACTGGGCAATGCGCTCCGTGACGGCCTGGAGCACCTCCACGGGGCTGAGCAACCGGCGGGCATAGAGCGCGAGCATGTCCTCGGCGGTTAGCAAGGCAGCGTCGGTTGCGGGCATGGCCTCTTTCCTATCAGCGGTGTTCCGTCGCAGCATGAAGCGTGTCTGCGGCGACGCAACCCCAAAAGGAGACAGCGATGAACGATCAGGTGCAGCCAAAAGAGCAACCCTGGCAGTGGTCCGAGGCGACCTGGCGCCGCATCGTCGGCCGGGCGCGTGCCGGGCGCAGCCTGAAGCCGAAGGCCTGGCCCGAGGGCGCGCGCTGCGCCGTGGCGATCAGCTTCGACGCGGACCACGAGACGATCCCGCTGCGCGATGGCGACGAAAGCCCGATGCGCATCAGTCAGGGGCAGTATGGCAACCGCCAGGCCACGCCTCGGATCCGGGCGCTGCTGGAGCGCGAGTCGGTTCCCGCGACGTTCTTCTATCCTGCCGTCTCCGCGTTGCTGCACCCCGACGAGGTCCGTGCCATCGCCGATGACGGCCACGAGATCGGCATACATTCGTGGATACATGAGGCCAACACCAGTCTGCCCCGCGAGGCGGAGCGCGACCTGACCTTCCGCGCCGCGGAGACGCTGGGACGCATTGCCGGACGCAATCCGGTGGGCATGCGGACAGCGAGCTGGGACTTTTCGGTCAACACGCTGGACATCGTGCGCGAACTCGGTCTGCTCTACGACAGTTCACTGATGGCGGATGACGATCCATACGAATTGATAGACGCGGGGGAACCGACGGGGATCGTGGAACTGCCGCCGGAATGGATACGGGATGACGCGGTGTACTACAACTTCGTCCGCTTCTCTGCGTTGCGCCCATATACACCGCCGTCGGCTGTGCAAGAGATCTTCATGGCAGAATTCGATGGTGCCTACGAGGAGGGCGGGCTGTTCCTGCTGACCATGCATCCGCACATCACCGGCCACCGCTCACGCATACCGGTGCTGGAGCGACTGATCAAGCACATGAAGGCACGCGGGAAATGCTGGTTCGCGACGCATGAGCAGATCGCGCGGTGGTGCAAGGAGAACGCCTAGAAAATAGCTGGGTGCTTGCAAGGGTTCCAGCTATAATGATAAAGAGCAAATAGGAGGAGGCGTCCGTCCCCTTGTCGCACAGCGAAGGAGATCGGACATGGACGCCCTTGTGCCTCTGCTCAGCCGTCGCACTGCCATTGCCCTTGGCGCATCGTTCGCCACCACCGCTGCGCTTCGGCACGCACGCGCCGCCGGCAAGACGTTTCGCATCGCGCTGAACCTGCCGTTCACCGGTGGCGAGGCAGAAGGCGCGACCGAAATCAAGAACGGCGTGATGCTGGCTGTGGAAGCGATCAACGCGAAGGGCGGGGTCGCCGGCTACATGCTGGAGATCGTCCTGATGGACGATGGCACCTCGACTGCGGGGGGCTACGACCCCGGACAGGCTGCTACAAACGCACGCAAGATGGTTACAGATCCAACCATTCTCGCAGCACTTGGTCCATATAACAGTGGCTCGGGCAAGGCGATGTCGCCGATACTCAGCGCAGCCAATCTGCCAATTATCACGCCTAGCTCCACCAATCCCGATATTACCGACCCCAAATTCGCGCAGATCTTCCGGCCGGCAGGGCCCGCCATCTATTTCCGCACCGTCACGACGGATGCCTTCCAGGGGCCGTATATGGCGAACTATTATCATGACGTGCTGAAGGTACCGAGCGTGTTCGTGATTGACGATTCCGGCGCTTATGGCGTCGGTATTGCCGATACCTTCCAGGCTCAGGCGGCCAAGAAGGGCATCAACGTGCTTGGCCGCGACCGCGTGGATCCGAAGACCGCCGACTACACGCCTGTGCTGACCAAGATCAAGTCGCTGAACGCGGCATCGATTTATTATGGTGGCAGTGCAGAAGCCGGCATCAAGATCGTGAAGCAGTCGTATGATGTGATTCCCAACGTCATCAAGGGCGGCGGTGACGGCGTTTATGAACCGGAGATCCTCATTGGCGGCGGGTTCCCGGCCGCTGAAGGATGGTACGCCACAATCGCCGCACCGCATCTGCTGGATGATCCGAAGTCGGCCGATTGGGTGAAGCAGTATGTGGCGCGCTACAAAAAGCAACCCAACGACTATTGCATTACCGCCTACGACGCTGTGCTGGTGATCGTCGACGCGATCGAGCGTGTCGCTGCGTCGGGAAAGGAGTTGAAGCGGCCGACGATACGCGATGCGATCGAAGCGACCCATCTCGAAACGCTACAGGGGCCTATCTCGTTCGACAAGAACGGCGACCTGAAGACACGCGTCATCAGCGTGTTTCAGATCAAGCGCGACACAGCCTATCCACCCGAGGACATGGCGCACCAGTTCAGGTATATCGGCGTCGCCCCGGCAGGTACGGCGACGTAGTTTGCGCCTATCCCTGCGCGACCGCTCCCGACCATGGCGACGCAGCATCGCTCATGCCGACGCGGAGCCCGTCTGAAGTCTGCACAATGACGTTCGGGCAGGCGAAGTTGATCGGCACGGCGTTGTGCTCCACCAACTCGACCGGGCCGTCCGCCGCCAGCGCATCGAGCACCGCAGCTGGCAGACGTATGTCAGCGCTTGCCTTGTCCACACTGGAGACATCGATGCGCGGATGATGCGCCGCCGTCTCCACGTCCATGCCGAAGTCGGCGATGAACGTCATCAGCTGGAACACCGAGGCCAGGATGCGGCGACCGCCCGACGCGCCACCCGCGACAAACGGCCGCCCGTTTTCCGCCAGGATGATTGGCAGCATGTTGCACAGCGCGCGCTTGCCCGGCGCAATCGAGTTCGGCACGCCCGGCCGTGGATCAAACCACATCATGCCGTTGTTCAGCAGCACGCCCGACTGAGGCAGCAGCACGCGGCTGCCGAACGAGGACATCAGCGTCGTGGTCATTGCGACGGTGTTGCCCTCGGCGTCGCATGTGGTCAGGTGCGTCGTGCAACTTTCCGCCGCCAGAGGCTCTGATTCGCCCAGGCCCGCGAGACGTTCTGCGTAGGCTGCCTTCATCACGCGTGCCAGCGTGCGATACCACTCCGCGGATGGTTCGGCGCCGCCGTACGGTGCGTCAGCCATGCCCTCCAGCACGCGCTTCAATGTCGGTGCCGCGGTCAGGCCGCCGGTGAGCTGCAATGTCCGACCACGCCAGCCGATCTGCTCCGCCTCCCACGTGCGCACCTTGCAGGCGCGCAGGTCATCGAGAGACAGCACGCCACCCAGCGCCTTGATGTCGGCGGCGATCGATGCGGCCACCTCGCCCTCGTAGTAATCCCGCAGGCCGGCTCGGCCGAGCCGCTCGAGCGTGTCCGGAAGGTTGCCCTGGCGGAAGAAGCCGGGCTTGCCCTGGTAGGGCGGCGC
>DATJJM010000329.1:0-27815 GCA_035492535.1 Acetobacteraceae bacterium
GCTGGCGGGGCCGTCGTTCGATGCCTCGCTGGCGCTGGAGTTCATGGGGTTCAGCGGGCCGGAGGCGAAGGAGGGGCTGGCGTCACACAAGGAGAAGCGGCGGCCGGCGTTTCCGCCCGGTTCTGCGGTGTGAAGGAACGCGGAGCCTGGTCGCGTATCGCCATGTTCATGCCGCTGCTTGTGATGACAGCGCAGTCAGTGCCCGATCGATGCGAGCCAGGTTTGCCGGGTCGTCGTTGAAGACGACCCCGATTTCGCGACCAACGCTGCGGGCAACGCGGCCGGCCACTTTGCCATTGCCCCCCGGAAGCTCGAGCTCCATCGCAGTACCCGCCGCCGGAGACCAATCGCACTCGAAGGATGCGCCGCCGCGGCCCAAGTCGCGCAATTCAACCGACGTCGCGCGGCCTTGGGCTGCGAATGACACGCGTGCGCCATTGCCGGAAACCCGCTCATACTCCCTGCGATCGCCCGTGTCGGAGCGGATTGCGATCAGGAAGTTATCGACCTCGCTACGCAGCGTGCCCGCTTCCTGTGCGATGGCTCCGGCGCTGGTCAGTACCTCGCGGCTGGTGTTGCTGGAGCCTTCGCCAACCACCACCACCTGCTCCATGGCCTGCGCGGTCTGAGCCGTCGCGGCAGACACGGCCTGCACCCTGTTGGCGATTTCATGCGTCGTGACGCTTTGCTCCTCGACGGCCGAGGAGATCGCTATTGAGGCCTCCTCGATGCGGCCAATGACACCGGTGATCTCACTCATCGCGCTCACCGCTTCTTCGGTGGCCGAGCGTACGGTGTCGATCTGACTGCTGATCTCGGCCGTGGCCTTCGCGGTCTGCGATGCCAGGGCCCTTACCTCGCCTGCGACCACGGCGAAGCCCTTGCCGGCATCGCCTGCGCGCGCGGCCTCGATCGTGGCATTCAGGGCCAGCAGGTTGGTCTGACCCGCGATCTCGTTGATCAGGTGCACCACATCGCCGATGCGGGCGGTTGCCTCGGTCAGGCGCTGCATGGTGCCGTGGCTCGCCTCGGCATGCTGCACGGCGTGACGTGCGACATCCCCTGATGCCGTGACCTGACGGGCGATCTCGGCGACAGTTGCGGACAGTTGTTCAACCGCGGCAGCCACGGCTGTGAGGTCCTGCGATGACTTGGCGGCGCCAGTTGCGGTGGTGTGTGCTTCGATATTGACCGCGGCTGCGGCCGTCGCCATGGCCTCGGCGGCGGTTCGCATGGACTCGGCCGACTTGGCCAGCGATGACATCACGCCGGAGATGGATTGACCGAAATCCTGCGTATGCCGCTCGATGGCGGCCTGGCGCAGCTCCCGTATGGTCCGCGCGGCAGCCTGTTCAGCCGTCAGGCGATCGGCTGTGATCATGTTGTCTTTGAAGACCTGCACGGCACGCGCCATCCTGCCAACTTCGTCACCACGATTCAGGCCATCGATTTCGGTGGTCAGATCATGATCGGATAGCTTGCGCATCGTGACGGTCAGCGCCTTCAGAGGCCTGACGGTACCTCGCTGCACGACAATCAGGACGTAGCCGACGGCGCAAAGAAATAGCAGCACCGTGACGGTGCCGTTGAGGATCTCTGTCGTGCGGAAATGCGCCATGCGCACATCCAGCAAGTGCTGCAACTCATTGGCGCTTGCAGTGCCTGTCGCTGTCAGGCCGTCCAGCAGAGGGCGAACGATCGTCTGGGCATCGGATGCCTTGGCATGATCGCTGAGGTCGGCGAGGACCTTCTTCGCTTGCTCTGTCAGTTTCTCCGACGTGACGCTGAGAGCCGGTCCGACCGTCTTGTCGGGATTGCCAGCCACCGCACTGGCGATGTCGGATGCGATACCGTCCAGCGTCGGCTGCAACGAGCCCATTGCTACACCGGAGCTGACCTGCTGGGCGACAGTAACATCGTGTCCCGCAGTGCCTGCAGCGGCCGCGGCCAGCGAGGCTGCACCGGCGACCGCGGTGGGCACTTTCACCGTCACGACATCCTGCGTGTAGAAGCTGTCAAGGTCAGGATCGAGCGTCAGGTTGGAACCGTCGGCCGCCTTGCTGATCAGATCGGCGGCCGCCTGCGCGGCGGCGTTACGGTCCGTGCCTTTGAGTGCCTGCGAGAGAGCCGAGACGGCTGCGGCCGTGTTGAGATCGGAGCCACGCGCCTGCTGATTTGCTTCAATCTGCGCCGCCAGCGAGGCCATGTCGGCGCCGCGCACGATGGCATCCTGAACTACCCGGACCGGCCTTATGTAGTCGATGCCAACAAGCTCCTTTCGCGCGAAGCCGATATCGGCTTCCGTTCCGGAGATCAGTTGGTAGGCGAGGTAGCAGATTGGCAGAAAGAACAGAGCGTAGGCGATGAGCAGCTTCGCCGCGATCGTCAAGTTTGCTCGCATGGTGGCTCTTTCATGGGGCGGCAGCTTGTGGGATCGGGCTTCCGATCAGCGCTGCATGCTATGCGAGGCAGGTTTAACATAGTGTGAAATGGGGTCTGGGCTGTCAGACCCAACCAGCCGGGTTGGCATCGCTACGCGCGGAGCGAGATGTTGGGCCACAGGCAAGCGTTGGCAAAGTGGTGCGCCCAGGTTGACGGGGTGCAGCGATGCGCGCCTGGCTGTTCAGGCGGTGGCGAGGTGGCCTTCCAGCTTGGTCGCCCGGACCCGCTGCTGTGCGACGCCGTTTCCGAGGCGGAGGCGGAGCGGATCGGGCTGGTGTCGCTGGGTGGATGACGGAGCTGGACGCGAAGGTGCTGGAGGTGGCGCGACGTGGCTGGCGGAAGGGGCGCAAAGCGCGATCCGCTGGACCAAGTATGCGCTGAACAACTGCCTGCGGCTGGCCGGGCAGTCGTTTGATGCCGCGCTGGCGCTGGAGTTCTTGGGGTTCAGCGGGCCGGAGGCGCAGGAAGGGCTGGCACCGCACAAGGAGAAACGGCGGCCGTCGTTTCCGGCGGGTTCGGCGGTGTGACGGGGCGGCGTCATTTGATCAGGGCGGTGCCGTCGTGATGGCGGTGGCGGTGTCGAGCGGGTTGATTGGCGGCTCGCCGATGAAGAAGACGACGACCTTGCGCGAGTTACGAGCCTCGCCCCTCAGCGTATGCCAATGCTGAATGACCAATGGAGTTCTCAGCATCATCTGTCCTTCGCTTGATCTCCTTGATCAGGTGAGTTACGTTCCGATACATTGAGCGGTGCGCGCACCGTCGAGAACCACCGGCGCCTCAGGCTGTTGCAGTAAGGTTCAAACGGATACGCATCCGGCCCTTATGGTCCAGATATCAGCCATTGGCGAACAGGATTAGAATGGGGAGAACGATCATGCGATTTGCCGCAGCAACTTTGCTCTGCCTGCACGCGAGTGTAGCCATCGCACAGACCGCAGTCGTCCCCAAAGGTGTTTATTCATTCGGTCCGGATCAGACGATCGCCGACGTCAGCAAGATGGATTGGACGCCCCTCAAGCTGGACGGTTTTGCTCCGGGCATTGAGATCGCATTGCTTCGCGGTGACCTTGCCAAAGGGGGCGCTGAGATTCTGTTGCGAACGCCGCCCAAATATGTGGTGCCCAATCACAGCCACACCAGTGACGAAGTATACGTATGGTTGAAAGGCGGACTGACTTATATCGCCGCCGATGGTACGCGGCAGAAGATGGATGCGCCTGCTTATATCAGTTTGCCAGGGAATGCGCCGCCGCATGCGATCGAGTGTGGCGAGGAGCCGTGCGTGTTCTACGTTCGCTACAGTCGGCCATTTGACCTTCAGGCAATGCATAAGCATCCGTAAGCTGTGGCGTGACCGCGGTTGGGGGCTACGCATATGACTATTCATGATGGCGGATGCCTTTGCGGCGCCGTTCGCTACCAGACGCTGGGAGAACCGATCCGCATCACGATTTGCCATTGCAGGTTCTGCCAACGGGCGACCGGTGGAGCGTTTATGGTCGAACCGATCTTCCCTTTAGACAATATGAGTGTGACGCGTGGCGATCCCGCGATCTACACGCACACTTCCGAAGGCAGCGGGAAGCGCCTTCATATCCATTCTTGCTCGAATTGCGCCACTAAGCTCTATGTTACCTTCGAGCGGTTCCCCAACACCTGTGGCATTTACAGCGGGACATATGATGATCCGGCTTGGTTTGTGCTCGACGTAGCCCACACACGCCACATTTTCATCGACGCTGCACGTCCATATACATTCCTGCCAGCGGGGATCGCTCTGTTTCATGAGCACGCCGTGGCAAGCGACGGAACCGACCAACAACCGGTTTTTCTCGATGAACCACGCGAGGGGCCAGCGTAGCTTGCCATAGGAGATCGGAGTGGCTCACGCGAACGCCCAATAACAGCTAAAAGATCAGTTCGTCCAGGCACATGGTTACTGGAATCCTCTTTGGGAGCCGGTCCTGTAAGCGCTTCCTCAACAGTTCGCGGCATATGTTGAATTCAGTGCGGTCCCCTATCGCAAGGGGAAGCTGTCTCCTAAGGTCAGGGAATTGATTTCAATTGCGATCAATATCTCCATGACTCTGATGAATGAACCTGCCGTCCGCGTCGACGTCAAAAATGCGCTGCGCCTTGGACCGACGCGCGAGGAAATCCTGGAAGTCTTCGGCATCTGCACTGTACTCGGCATTCATTCTGTAAACTATCCGCTTGGGATTTTGCTGAAAGAGATGGAGCGCATCGGTCAGCCCGTTGAACTGATACTCTCGGCGCGTGCGACGGAAGTGCAGGAGATGTGGATAACCAAACGCGGTTATTGGCCATCGAGTTTTGATCCGCTTCTGGCGCTCGATCCAGAGTTCGTCGCTGCTTATTCCAATTTCTCCGATGCTCCTCGCATTGATGGGCCACTCGATCGAAAAACAGTCGAGCTTATCTGCGTGGCGATCGACGGATCAGCGACCCATCTATTTGATAGTGGGATACGAGCGCATGGTGTGGCAGCCATCAACAATGGGGCCACATTGCAGGAGATCTTGGAGACACTGGAGTTAGCGAGCGTGACTGGCATACAGTCAATGAATGTTGGCGTATCCATCCTCGACCAGGAAATGGCTACGATGACAGAGCCGTAGCCACTCGAATGAAGCGATATTGTTAGCGGTTGACTTCCCGGCACGAGTTCCGTGGTCGTCGCCCGGAACCTAAGTGAGGTTGTTTCCTCCCCTGCGTGCCTACCGCTGAATGTCAAAAGGCGTGGCCGCCTTTGGAAAGGGCGCGCAGTCTCCGTCAGCCTGCGCCAATGACCGGCCAGGGAGCACCGATCGGCTCCGTTCAGGCGGTGGCGAGGTGGCCTTCCAGTTCGGTCGCCAGGATCGGTGCCTGGCGGACGATGAGGATGTAGGACGCTGCGCCGACAAGGGCGATGACGGCGCCGAGGATCAGGGCCTGCTCGAAGCTGCCGGTGCGCTGCACGATGAAGCCGGTGACGGTGGGGGCGAGTGCGCCGCCGATATAGCCGCCGAAGTTCATCATGCTGCCGAGCGAGGCGGTGCAGTTGGTGGGGGCGGCGACGCTTGCCAATGACCAGGACATGCCACTGGCACCGCCGTTGCAGAACACGGCGGCCGAGATGCAGGCGACGGCGATGACGTTGCTGTCGGTCTCGGCGGCGATATAGGTGAAGACCGCCATGCCGAGCAGGCCGCAGACGATCGGCAGCTTGCGGCTGTTGACCGGCGAGAAGCCGGCAGCCATCAGGCGATCGGTGACCCAGCCGAAGCCGACGCTGCCGATGACCCCGAAGATGAACGGGATCGCGGCAACGAAGCCGGTGGTCCTGATGCTCATGTGGCGCTGGATTTCCAGGTAGCCGGGGAGCCAGCCCTGGAACAGCCAGGTCATGTAGACGATGCCGAAGAAGCCGATGATCAGGCCCCAGGTGGTGCGGAAGCGGAACAGGCCGCTCCACTCCTTGAAGGTGACGTTGCGCGGAGAGGGCTGTTCGCCCTCGGTGAGGAAAGCGGTCTCCTCGGTGGTGAAGGTCGTGTCGCGGGCATCGCGGAAGACAGCGAACCAGATCGCGGCGATCACGACGCCGAGGATACCCATCAGCACGAACATCCAGCGCCAGCCGAATTCCAGCATCAGGAAGGTGAGGATCGGGGGCGCGATGGCGGGGCCCAGAGACGACGTGGTGTTGCAGATGCCCATGCCGAGGCCGCGCTGGCGCGGGCTGAACCAGTCGCGCACGACGCGGACGCAGGAGGAGAACATCGGCGCCTCGCCAAAGCCGAGGAAGACGCGCGCGATGCTGAACTGGGCGAAGCTGGTGACGAGGCCGGCGCACGCCTGGGCGACCGACCAAACGGTGAGGCCCACGGTAAGCAGGCGGCGTGGGCCGATGCGGTCCACCAAGGCGCCGCCGGGAAGCTGGAAGAAGGCGTAGGCCCAGAGGAAGGCCGACAGCAGCAGGCCCATGTCGGCAATCGACAGGCCGAGCTCACTGCGGATGAGCGGATTGGCGACGGAGAGGGTGGCGCGGTCGATGTAATTCAGGGTGCCGGCGAGTACCAGGACGGTGAGTGCGGTGCGCTGAACGGACTTGACGCGGGGCGGAGTCTCGGTCTGGTGGGTCGGCACGTCGTCTCCTTACGGCTTCGCTTTGTTCCAGTGTGGAACTCGCGATTTCCGGTTACCACAGCAATGCTGACCTAGCTACCGGCGGGTAGGAGAGGAGGCACGTCCATTGCGCATGGCAGGACAACGTTCGCGACAGTTGTGCGGGCTTTGCCGTTACAGGCGCAACGACGATGGGGTGAGGCTGGCCGCTGACGGCTCGGGGTTCCGTCAGCGGCCAAACAGTCTCAGACGGCGCAAAGGCCAACCCAGATGAAAATCAAACCCACTGCAATCGTCACAGCGATAAAGTAAGACGCAAATGCTGGCGTGCGGATCCATTTGGTATCAGGCGCGGACCTCGACACGCTGTCGTTCTTGAATTGTGCGAATTCCATCTGAAATTACGCTCGCTTCAAAGTAGTCGGGACGAGGACTATCTACCTCGCGAAAACGTGAGGAGGCAAGTTAATTATCACGAAATCGCGATCAATTTTTCGTTGTCAAATCAATTCGATTGCGTCGCCCACGGCGAATTTTCCGCCCTCGATGACTTCGGCGTGGATGCCAAGTTCAACGTGGCCGTAGAATCCGCGCAGCTCCTCGACCGGGTCGGCATCACGGAGGGCGGTCTCGGGGTTCACCTGCGTGGCGGGGCAGCGGGTGATACCCTTGGTGACCCGCAGGACAGCGCCACCCACCTGGATCTGCTGCCCGACCCATCCCCGCTCGCTCCAGGCGGAGGCGCCACTGAACCAGATGTTGGAGCGGAAGCGGCGGCGGTGGCGGCGGGCGCCGACCTTGCCTTCATAGTCGCGCAGGCTGGCGACGTTGATCAGGCTGACCACTTTGTGCCGCTGGTCGCAGAAGCTGTGGCCGGGCACGTGGTGGAAGCGCGGGGCGCCGCGAGTTTCTTCACCGAGATAGGCCGCGAGGAAGTCGCCGATACGGTCGCGGCCTTCCTGGGTGAGCGCGTTCTCCACCACGGCTGAACCGTCGGGGGCGCGAATGGCCAGCATGCCGGAGCGCGGCTCGAAGAATGAGAACAGCGAGGCGATCCGGGCGTTCTTCATGAGGCACATGAAGTTCTGCTTCTGAAGCCATGCCGGGTGATCGGGGTCGAAGCCGGAGTCGCCCTGGGCCAGCGCAAAGGCGCGGTCCCACGGGATGCAGCCGCCTTCCTCGACCTCGGCGGATTCAAGCGCCTCGGCGGTCAGGCCCTTCACCGGATAACGATAGAGATATTCAATTCGCATCGCTTATGCCCTCTTGAGGGACAGTCTGCCCTCACCCAATTGGATTGCCAAAGGGTCACGTTTCCGTCGCCTGATCAGGGGTGGGAACACGACCTGTCGCCTATGAAGGGACAACGAAGAATGGACATCGAGAAATTCACCGAGAGGGCGCGTGGATTCCTCCAGGCTGCCCAGACCATTGCGATCCGCGAATTCCATCAGCAGATCACGCCGCAGCACTTGCTGAAGGCGCTGCTTG
The DNA here is from genome assembly GCA_035492535.1 of Acetobacteraceae bacterium. Taxonomy (GTDB): domain Bacteria; phylum Pseudomonadota; class Alphaproteobacteria; order Acetobacterales; family Acetobacteraceae; genus JAMXLO01. The sequence continues at coordinate 8,062 of DATJJM010000329.1, forward strand.
ACGATGAGGAAGGCGCCGCGGCAGGACTGATCCGGGCTGCCGGGGGTGACGCGAAAGGCGCGCTGAGCACCGTCGAGGCCGAGCTGGCAAGAATGCCGAAGGTGCAGGGTTCCGGCGCCGGCCAGCCGCAGATCACGCCTGACCTGGTGCGGCTGCTGGATGCCGCGCAGCAGGCCGCCACGAAGGCGGGCGACGAGTATGTGGCGCAGGACCGGCTGCTGGTGGCACTCTCCGCCTCGGACGGTCCGGCGGCGCGCGCGCTGCGCCAGGCAGGGGCGACGCCGCAGGCACTGGAGAAGGCCGTCAACGACATCCGCAAGGGTCGCAAGGTCACCAGTCCGAACGCCGAAGCCACGTTCGACGCGCTGAAGAAGTACGCGCGCGACGTGACCGCGCTGGCACGGGACGGCAAGTTGGATCCGGTGATCGGGCGCGATGAGGAAATCCGCCGCACGATCCAGGTGCTGGCGCGCCGCACGAAGAACAACCCGGTGCTGATCGGTGAGCCTGGCGTGGGCAAGACCGCCATCGTCGAAGGGCTGGCGCTGCGTATCGTCAACGGCGACGTGCCGGAGGCGCTGAAGGGCAAGCAGCTTCTGTCGCTTGACCTGGGCGCGATGGTCGCAGGGTCGAAGTACCGCGGCGAGTTCGAGGAACGGCTCAAGGCGGTGCTGAAGGAGATCGAGACCGCGGAAGGCCAGGTGGTGCTGTTCATCGATGAGCTGCACAATCTGATGGGCGCCGGACGGGCCGAGGGCTCGATGGACGCGGCGAACCTGATCAAGCCGGAACTGGCGCGCGGCACGCTGCATTGCATCGGTGCCACGACGCTGAACGAGTATCGCAAGCACATCGAGAAGGATGCGGCGCTGGCGCGGCGATTCCAGCCGGTGTTCGTGGGCGAGCCGTCCGTTCCGGACACCATATCGATCCTGCGCGGGATCAAGGAGAAGTACGAGCTGCATCATGGCGTGCGCATCACAGATGGGGCGCTGGTGGCCGCGGCAACACTCTCTAACCGCTACATCACCGACCGATTTTTGCCCGACAAGGCGATCGACCTGGTGGACGAGGCGGCGAGCCGCCTGCGCATGGAGGTCGATTCCAAGCCCGAGGAGCTCGACGAGCTGGACCGGCGGGTGATCCAGCTCAAGATCGAGCGCGAGGCGCTGAAGAAGGAAACAGATTCGGCGTCGCGTGACAGGCTTGGCAAGCTGGAGAAGGAGCTGGCCGAGGCCGAGGATGAGTCGAATGCACTGACCGCCGCGTGGCAAGCGGAAAAGGGCAAGGTGCAGGAGACGCAGAAACTGAAGGAGCAGTTGGACTCGGCGAGGAACGACGTCGAGATCGCGCAACGTCGCGGCGATCTCGCGCGCGCATCGGAGCTGCTGTACGGCGTGATCCCGGATATCGAGCGGCAGCTTGCGTCGTCCGCGGATGGCAAGCTGGTGAACGAGGCGGTCACCGAGGAACAGATTGCTCAGGTCGTCTCGCGCTGGACCGGCATTCCAGTGGACAAGATGATGGAAGGCGAGCGCGACAAGCTGCTGCGCATGGAAGAGATGCTGCGTCAGCGCGTGGTCGGCCAGGATGAGGCGCTGACGGCGGTTGCCAACGCGGTGCGCCGTGCGCGTGCCGGGTTGCAGGATCCGAACCGGCCGATCGGGTCGTTCTTGTTCCTGGGTCCGACCGGGGTGGGCAAGACCGAGACGTGCAAGGCGTTGGCTGAATTCCTGTTCGATGACGAGCGCGCCATGGTGCGGATCGACATGAGCGAGTTCATGGAGCGGCATGCGGTATCCCGGCTGATCGGGGCGCCTCCGGGTTATATTGGCTATGACGAAGGAGGCGTGCTGACCGAGGCGGTGCGGCGCCGGCCGTACCAGGTGATCCTGTTCGACGAGGTCGAGAAGGCGCATGAGGACGTGTTCAACGTCCTGCTGCAGGTGCTGGATGATGGGCGGCTGACCGATGGCCAGGGCCGCACGGTGGACTTCAAGAACACGATCATCGTGCTGACGTCCAACCTCGGCTCGGACGTGCTGGCGGCGCAGCCGGAGGGCGAGCCGACGACGATGGTGCAGGGCCAGGTGATGACCATCGTGCGCCATCACTTCCGGCCCGAGTTCCTGAACCGGCTGGACGAGATCATCCTGTTCCGCCGGCTGCAGCGCAGCGATATGTCGAGCATCGTCAACATCCAGTTGGAACACCTGCGGAAGCTGCTGGCCGATCGGAAGATCGCGATCGAACTGGATCGGAGCGCGCTGGAGTGGCTGGGGTCCGAGGGCTACGACAGCACGTATGGCGCACGCCCCTTGAAGCGGGTGATCCAGCGCGGGCTGCAGAACCCGCTGGCGTCGCTGATCCTGGAAGGCTCGGTGAAGGAGGGTGACACGGTGCACGTGTCGGCCGGACCGAAGGGCCTGACGATCAACGGGCAACTGGCCGAAGCAGCGTAAGAGGGGACGTACGGGGGCAGCCTTCGACGACTGGCTGCTCCCGTTGTCCGCTGCATTCACCTGCGTCAATGCGCATACCCCACCGGGGCGTTAACCGAAAATTGGTACGTTTGGGGTGACTCGCCCTTGGGGTGGGTCCAAGGAGCGCATTTTATTGCGGCGTCGTCGGTTTGAACTGCTGGTGTTCGCCATCCTGGCGATCCTGGTCTGGCCGGTCGCTACGGTCGGCGTGGTGGGTGGCTGGGGCTTTGCCGTCTGGATGTATCAGCAGGTGTATGGACCACCTGGGCCGGCGGGACACTAGGCATGCCAACGCGGCGCGCCTTCCTGACCGGTCGGAGAGCGGCGGCACCTGTCGCAATTGGTGATCATTGTCTGGCCAGATGCTTCGTGCATTGCCAGTCCTGCGGCGATGCGTGCGCTGAACTGGCCATTCGATTCACGCCGCGCGTCGGGGGACCGCCGCTGCCATCGATCATTGCCGAGCGCTGCACCGGATGCGGTGAATGCGCGACGGCGTGTCCGGCTGACGCAATCACCATGACGCGGGAGACGGCTCATGCATGAACCGATGCTGCACATCGCCTCCGCTGTCGTGATGGCGCGGCCGGAATCGCAGCAGGACGTGGCCGAACGCATCGCATCGCTCAACGGGACCGACGTGGTGGCGGTGGAACGCGGCCGCATCGTCGTGGTGCTGGAGGCCTGCCAGCAGGACCGGATCGCCGAGACGCTGCATCGCATTGCGGCGCTTGGGGACGTGCTGTCGGCGACATTGGTGTTCGAACATTCCGAAGCGATGGGAGAGCTCGCATGAACCGGCGCGACCTGCTGAAGGCGCATGCCGCGGCGGTGGCGGCGCTGGCGGCCGGGGTGGTGCTGCCGGCACGTGCGCAGCCGGTACCGGGCGGGATCGAATCGCTGGAGATCAAGTGGTCGAAGGCGGCATGCCGGTTCTGCGGCACCGGGTGCGGCGTGATGGTTGGCGTGAAGGACGACCGCGTGGTGGCAACGCATGGCGACATGCTGGCCGAGGTCAACCGCGGACTGAACTGCGTGAAGGGGTATTTCCTTTCGAAGATCATGTATGGCGCGGATCGGCTCACGCAGCCGCTGCTGCGCAAGCGCGACGGGCATTACGCGAAGGACGGGGTGCTGACGCCGGTCTCGTGGGACGAGGCGTTCGACGTGATGGCCGCGCAGGCGAAGCGGGTGCTGAAGGCGAAGGGGCCGACGGCGCTGGGCATGTTCATGTCGGGGCAGTCGACGATCTGGGAAGGCTATGCCGCGACGAAGCTGATGCGGGCGGGGTTCCGGTCGAACAACCTCGATCCGAATGCGCGGCATTGCATGGCGTCGGCAGCGTACGCGTTCATCCGGACGTTCGGCATGGACGAGCCGATGGGCTGCTATGATGACTTCGAGCAGGCCGACGCGTTCGTGCTGTGGGGCTCCAACATGGCGGAGATGCACCCGATCCTGTGGACCCGGGTGACGGACCGTCAGCTGTCGGCGCCGCATGTGCGGGTGGCGGTGCTTTCCACCTTCACCAATCGCAGCTCCGATCTGGCCGATCTGCCGATGGTGTTCCGGCCGGGAACGGACCTCGCGATCCTGAACTATATCGCCAACCACATCATCTCGACGGGGCGCGTGAACCAGGAATTCGTGCGCGGGCATACGACGTTCATGCGGGCGCAGACCGATATCGGCTATGGGCTGCGGTCCGACGATCCGCGGGAGAAGCAGGCGAAGGGGGCAGGTGATCCGGGGGCGACGACGCCGATGGACTTCGATGCCTACGCCGCGTTCGTGAAGGACTATACGCTGGAGAAGGTGTCGGCGCTGTCGAACGTCGAGCCCGACCAGCTGAGCGCGCTGGCCGAGCTCTATGCCGATCCCAAGCGCAAAGTGGTGTCGCTCTGGACAATGGGATTCAACCAGCACGTTCGCGGCGTGTGGGTGAACCAGCTCTGCTACAATCTGCACCTGCTGACAGGCAAGATCGCGGAACCGGGGAACGGGCCGTTCTCGCTGACCGGGCAGCCTTCTGCCTGCGGCACGGCGCGCGAAGTGGGCACGTTCGCGCACAGGCTTCCCGCGGACATGGTGGTGACCAACCCCGAGCATCGCAAGCACGCGGAAGAGCTGTGGCGCGTGCCACATGGGTTGCTGCCGGACAAGCCGGGCTTCCATGCAGTGCAGCAGGACCGGATGCTGAAGGACGGCAAGCTGAACTGGTATTGGACGCAGACCACCAACAACGTGCAGGCGGCGCCGAACAGCGGGCATGAGACGTATCCGGGTTATCGCAATCCGGACAACTTCGTTGTCGTGTCCGACGCGTATCCGACGGTGACCGCGATGGCAGCCGACGTGGTGCTGCCGGCGGCGATGTGGGTGGAGAAGGAAGGTGCCTACGGCAATGCCGAACGGCGCACGCAATTCTGGCATCAGCTGGTGCATGCACCGGGCGAGGCGCGGTCGGATCTCTGGCAGATCGTGGAGTTCTCCAAGCGGTTCACCACGGATGAGGTGTGGCCGGCGGAGATCCTGGCGGCCAATCCATCGTTCCGGGGACAGACGCTGTACGATGTGCTGTTCCGCAACGGGCAGGTCGATCGCTATCCGGCGAGCGAATGCGATCCCGATTACGCAAATGCGGAGGCACAGTACTTCGGGTTCTATCTGCACAAAGGCCTGTTCGAGGAATACGCGGCGTTCGGGCGCGGACATGCCCATGACCTGGCGTCGTTCGATACGTATCACCATGTGCGCGGGCTGCGCTGGCCTGTGGTGGACGGGAAGGAGACGCGCTGGCGCTATCGCGAAGGGTGGGACCCGTATGTGAAGCCGGGCGAGGGTATCCGGTTCTACGGGAAACCGGATGGGCGTGCGGTGATCCTCGCGGCACCCTATGAGCCTCCGGCGGAATCACCCGATGCCGACTACAAGTTCTGGCTGGTGACGGGGCGCGTGCTCGAACATTGGCATTCGGGTTCCATGACCATGCGCGTGCCGGAGTTGTACCGCGCGGTTCCCGGGGCTCGCGTGTTCATGAACGCGGTGGATGCGCGGACGCTGGGGATCAACCAGGGCGCCGAGGTGCGCGTGGTGTCGCGGCGTGGCGAGATTCGGTCGCGTGTGGACATCCGTGGACGCAACCGGATGCCCGAGGGCGTGGTGTTCGTGCCCTGGTTCGATGCCAGCCAGCTCATCAACCAGGCGACGCTCGATGCGACGGATCCGATCTCGAAGCAGACGGACTTCAAGAAGTGCGCGGTGAAGGTGGTGCCGGTATGATGCGGCGGGTTGCGCTGCTGGCGGTGGTGCTGCTGGCCACGCTGGCGCAGCAGTCGCCGGAGGTGCCTCGGCTGAGCGGGAATACGCCACCGACGGCACCTGTCGCACAGCCGCCGGTACCGCGTGACGTCACCGACGATATGCGGCGGGGGCGCAACTATCCGGAACAGCCGCCGGTCATTCCGCATGCGATCGACGGCTACCAGATCACGTTGCACACCAACAAATGCCTGACCTGCCATGCGCGTCAGTTCGTCGAAGGATCGGGTGCGCCGATGATCAGCGTGACGCACTTCATGGATCGCGACGGGCAGGTGCTGGCCGACGTGACTCCGCGGCGGTACTTCTGCACCGCGTGCCATGTGCCGCAGACCGATGCGAAGCCGCTGGTCGCCAATACGTTCCGCGACGCGACACAGAAGCCGTAGCATGCGCGCCCTGTTCGCCTGGCTGGGCAGGCTGTGGTCGGCAACGTCTTCGCCGGCGAGAACACTCAGCCTCGGTTTCCTGACGCTGGGCGGGTTCGCCTGCGGGGTGGTGTTCTGGGGCGGATTCAACACTGCGCTGGAATATACCAACACGGAGTCGTTCTGCCTGTCGTGTCACGAGATGCGCAGCAATCCGTACCAGGAGCTGTCGCATACGGTGCATTTCTCCAACCGGTCAGGCGTGCGGGCGATCTGCTCGGATTGCCATGTGCCGCACAACTGGACCGACAAGATCGCGCGGAAGATGCAGGCCTCGAAGGAGGTATGGGGACATATCTTCGGCACCATCGATACGCGCCAGAAATTCCTGGATCATCGGCTGGTGCTGGCCGAGCATGAATGGGGACGGCTGAAAGCGAACGACTCGCTGCAGTGCCGTAACTGCCATACCGCCGCAGCGATGGACCTGACCAGGCAGAACCCGCGGGCGGCGCGGATCCACCAGCAGTACCTGCTGTCCGGCGAGCGCACCTGCATCGATTGCCACAAGGGCATTGCGCATGAGCTGCCGGATATGACGGGCGTGAAGCCGGGCTGGGTGGAATCTCCGGACCTTGTCGATACGGTACACCGGGTTCCTTGACGGCTCGCGAGCGGTGTGTGAGATGGGGCGCATGCGCGAGATCGATGTGCTGATTGTATCGAGAGTGACCGGCACGCCAGCTGGCGGGATGCCGGGTGATCATGCGCATTGATCCTGAGATCTGACGCATAATCCGCAGGCTCCGCCGGAGATGGACGGGGCCATTTTTATATCCAACGCTTCCGTCTCTCCGGCATCATGAATGGAGAGCAATCATGACCCAGAACATCTACGACGATCCCGAGTTCTTTGCCGGCTACAGCCAGTTGGGCCGGTCGGTCGAGGGGCTGGAGGGCGCGGCGGAATGGCCGGCGCTGCGCGCGCTGCTGCCCGATCTGCGGGGGAGCAGCGTGGTGGACCTTGGCTGCGGGTTCGGCTGGTTCTGTCGCTGGGCGCGCGAGCAGGGCGCGGCGCGGGTGCTGGGGCTGGATGTGTCGGAGAAGATGCTGACGCGCGCGCGGGCAGAAACCACCGATGCAGCGATCAGCTATGAGCGGGCGGACCTGGAGCGGCTGGAGTTGGCGGAGGCAGGGTACGACCTCGCCTATAGTTCGCTGGCGCTGCATTACGTGGAACGGCTGGAGCCACTGCTGGCGACCCTGCACCGGGCATTGAAGCCGGATGGCTCGCTGGTGTTCTCGGTGGAGCATCCGATCTACACGGCGCCATCGCATCCTGGCTGGATAGTCGGCGAAACAGGGCAGCGGGCGTGGCCCGTGGATGGCTACCTTGTGGAGGGGCCGCGCACGACCGACTGGCTGGCGAAGGGCGTGATCAAGCAGCACCGCACCATCGGGACGTATCTGAACCTGATGCTGCGGCTGGGGTTCAACCTGACGCATGTCGAGGAGTGGGGTCCGACCGACGCGCAGATCGCTGGGCGGCCGATCTGGGCCGACGAGCGGCAGCGCCCGCCGTTCCTGTTGGTGGCTGCGCGCAGGTAGGTCATCGCCACAACCAGGTCCGACCCCACCGGTCGGCGAAGCTGACTTTCGCGGCCATCAATTGGATCGCCTTGACGCGGACCGTGAGCATGCCGGCATACCCGCTGGTGGGGTCGGGGCTGAAAATCCACTCGACCCGAACGGACCTTCGTCGGCGGAGGACTTGCCCAGTGTCATGACGGTATGCCACCACGGCAGACCGGCTCCTGAAGGATCGATCATGCCCGACAGCGCCCCCCTACAAGGCACTCTATTGCAAGGCAAACGCGGCTTGATCATGGGAGTGACGAACGACCGCTCGCTGGGCTGGGGCATTGCCGCGGCCTGCGCGGCGCAGGGAGCGGAGCTTGCGTTCACCTATCAGGTGGAGGCGCTGGGGCGCCGCGTGCGGCCCCTGGCGGAGTCGCTGGGCGCGGGCGACCGGTTGTTCATGTGCGATGTGGGGGATGAGGCCAGCATCGATGCGGCATTCGCCGCGCTCCGCGAGCATTGGGATGGGCTGGATTTCCTGGTCCACGCGATCGCCTTTGCCGACAAGACGTATCTGCGGGGGCGGTTCCTGGACACGCCTCGGGCGGCGTTCGTGCAGGCGCTGGACATCTCCTGTTACTCGTTCGTCGCGGTGTCGCAGCGTGCGGTGCCGATGATGCGCCCTGGCGGGAGCCTGCTGACGCTGACCTATCTCGGCTCGGAGCGCTGGACGCCGCACTACAATGTGATGGGCGTGGCGAAGGCGGCGTTGGAGGCGTCCGTGCGGTATATGGCAGCGGATCTGGGCGGGGTTGGCATCCGGGTGAATGCCATCAGCGCGGGGCCGATCCGGACACTGGCGTCAGCGGGAATTGGCGATTTCCACTACATCCTGCGCTGGAACCAGTTGAACTCGCCGATGCAGCGGAATGTGACGATCGGCGACGTGGGTGGGGCAGGGGTGTACCTGCTGTCGGACCTGTCGTCGGGTGTCACGGGCGAGGTGCACCACGTGGACTGCGGCTACCATATCGTTGGCATGAAGAACCCGGCGGCGCCGGATATCAGCATCGTCGAAGGTGGCACGTCGTGAGCGATCTCTATGACGAGGACATCCTGCTGTGGAGTGAGCACCAGGCGGAACTGCTGCGCCGCCTTGCTGCGGGCGAGCCGGTGAATGAGCGGCCCGACTGGGCGAACATCATCGAGGAGGTCGAGAGCGTGGGGCGCGAGCAACTGCACGCGGTTGAGTCGCTGCTGCTCCAGGCACTCTTGCACATGCTGAAGGCTGAGGGGTGGCCGCAGGCGCGCGATGTCGAGAACTGGTTGTCCGATGCGCGCGGGTTCCGCGTTCAGGCGCGTCGGCGGTTCGTGCCGTCCATGCGGCGAAGTATCGATGTTGCCGGCCTCTATCGCGACGCTCTGAAGGCCCTGCCTGCTCGGATGGATGGGCAGCCACCGCAAGCGGTTGCTCCGGACTGTCCGATGACCCTCGACGAACTGCTGGATGTTTAGCGCGATCGGGTGCGCAATCTTACGCCATGTCCCATAACAGCTTTGGCCACCTGTTCCGCGTGACGACCTGGGGCGAAAGCCATGGGCCGGCGATCGGCTGCGTGGTCGATGGCTGCCCGCCGCGGATTGCGTTGTCGGAGGCGGATATCCAGCCGTGGCTGGACCGGCGACGACCTGGCCAGTCGCGGTTCACGACGCAGCGGCAGGAGCCGGATCAGGTTCGCATCCTCTCGGGTGTGTTCGATGGGGTGACCACGGGCACGCCGATCGCGATGCAGATCGACAATGTCGATCAGCGATCGCGCGATTATTCGGCGATAGCGGCGCAATTCCGGCCGGGGCACGCGGACCTGACGTATCAGTTGAAATACGGGGTGCGGGATTATCGCGGCGGCGGCCGGTCTTCGGCGCGCGAGACGGCAATGCGCGTCGCTGCCGGTGGCGTGGCGCGCAAGGTGCTGGGGGACGGGGTGCGCATCCGCGGAGCGCTGATGCAGATCGGGCCGCATCGGGTGGATCGCGCGCGGTGGGATTGGGACGCCGTCGATGACAATCCGTTCTTCTGCCCGGACCCGATGATGGCCGCGGAATGGGAGCGTTACCTGTCCGGGGTCCGCAAGGCGGGGTCGTCAGCCGGTGCGGTCATCGAGGTGGTGGCGGACGGCGCGCCTCCCGGGCTGGGGGCGCCGATCTACGGCAAGCTGGATGCGGACATCGCCGCAGCGCTGATGTCGATCAACGCGGTGAAGGGCGTGGAGATCGGGGAAGGATTTGCCGCCGCCGCACTGTCAGGCGAGGCGAATGCCGACGAGATGCGGATGCGGGACGGGATGGTCGAGTTCGCGTCCAATCACGCAGGTGGAATCCTTGGCGGGATTTCGACCGGACAGCCGATCGTGGCGCGGTTCGCGGTGAAACCGACCAGTTCCATTCTGACACCGCGGCAGACGGTGGATCGCAACGGAGCGGACATCGAGATCAGCACCAAGGGACGGCACGATCCCTGCGTCGGCATTCGCGCCGTGCCGGTGGGCGAGGCGATGCTGGCCTGTGTCCTGGCGGACCATCTGCTGCGGCACCGGGCGCAGAATCCGGATGCGCCGACGGTGGCGCGGCTGCCGCGAAACTGAGCCTTGAAGAAGCCGGCCACGCTTGCCTTTGGCCTCGAGGAGAAACCGCCGTCGAGCGTGATCTGGATCAGCGCGATCCAGCATGTGGGCGTCTGTGCGATCTTCATGGTGTATCCGCTGATCATTGCGGATCAGGCAAAGCTGCCGGCGAACCAGGTGGCCAACCTCCTGCAACTGGGCTTCATTGTCCTGGCGATCGCCACGGTGCTGCAGGCGCTGCCGCGGGGGCCGGTTGGCAGCCGCTTCCTTGCGCCGTCGATCTATACAGGCGTCTATCTCGCGCCCTCGCTGCTGGCGCTGAAGATCGGCGGATTGCCGCTGATGTGGGGCATGACGGTCTTCGGCGGCCTTGCCGAGATAGCGCTGTCGCGCGCGTGGTCGCGCATGCGCCCCTTCATTCCTCCGGAATCGGCTGGACTGGTGATTGTGCTGGTCGGGTTCATCATTGGACTGGCCGCGGTGCGCGTCATGGTGGAGGACAGTGCCTCCGGTGCGCTGACCGCGAAGGACGGCATTGTCGCAGGGTGCGCCCTGGCAGTGATGGCCGGGCTGAATGTGTGGAATCGTGGACGCCTGAAGCTGTTCTGCATCCTGATCGGGATGGTCGTCGGGTATTTCGTTGCCGCCGCGGCTGGACTGCTGACATGGCGCGATATCGCCAGTGTCGTGCATCGCCCGCTGCTGTCCATTCCCACACTCGGGTGGACATCGTGGACGTTCGATGTGTCCCTGGTGGTGCCGTTCGCCGTGACGGGCCTTGCCGCTGCCATGAATACGACCGCGGTGTTGACGACCTACCAGCGGCTGACCGATGCCGATTGGACGCGGCCGGACATGGCGTCGATCGGGCGTGGTGTGCTCGCGGATGGCATTGCGGGCACGCTGTCGGGGCTATTGGGAACCTATGGCCTGACGGTTTCGAGCGCCAATGTCGGGCTGGTGGCGGCAACGGGCGTGGCGAGCCGGGTGATCGCGTTTGCGATTGCGGCGATGCTTGCCGTGGCGGCAGTGCAGCCGGCACTCATCGGCATCCTCACCATCATGCCTCGTCCGGTCATGGCGGCACCGATGATCTTCACCTCGGTGTTTATCATGATCAGCGGTGTCCAGATCATCTCGACGCGTGTGCTGGACGGGCGCCGTACGCTGGTCATCGGCATGGGGCTCCTGTCGTTTCTGGTCGATGCGGTCGATCCGCATGTTTTCGACGGTGTTCCGCAATGGGCGCGGCCATTGGTCAGTACGCCGCTGGTGCTGGCGACCCTGGTTGCGCTGTCGCTCAACCTGCTGTTCCGGATTGGCATTCGGCGCCGCGTGGAGATGACGGTGGGTGCGGGGGCATCGGATCCCCAGACCATCATAGGGTTCATCGAGCACCATGCAGGGGTCTGGGGGGCGCGGCGCGATGTGACGAGCCGGGTCGAGTTCGCCGTGCAGCAGGCGACGGACCTGCTGCTTGCGGACGGCATTGCCGCCGGGCCGGTCAGTCTCGCCATCAGCTTCGACGAATTCGTGATCGATGTTGTCATCGGCTACCAGGGCGTGGCGCTCGAATTGCCGGTGCGTGCGCCGAGCCACGACGAGATCATCGAGACTGACGATGGGCACCGGCGGTTGGCAGGTTACCTGATCAGGCAGCATGCCGATCGGGTGGAGTCGCGTGAACAGGCGCATCAGGTCGAGCTGAGAATGCATTTCGATCATTGAGACTCGCGGGATGCCTGAATCGGCAAACGTGCTATGGTTGTGACAGCGCCACAACGGCGTCGAGAAAACGTCCCCAGATGGCCGGGTCAAGCCCGGCCATAACCATAGGAGATCGGGCTAACGCCCGGAACCAGACATGACCGTACGAGCAGGCCGCGAGTTCCTGGCCATCCCTGGTCCCACCACCGTCCCCGACGAAGTGCTCCGCGCGATGCACCGCCCCGCCGTGGACATCTATTCCGGCCCGCTGCTGGCGCTGACCGACAGCCTGATGCGCGACATGGCGCGCGTGTTCAACACGGAGGGCCGCGCCTACATCTACATTTCGAACGGCCACGGCGCCTGGGAGGCCGCGCTCACCAATGTGCTGTCGCGCAGCGACAATATCCTGGTGCTGGAGAGTGGCCGGTTCGCCATCGGCTGGGGCAATGCCGCCGCCCGCATGGGCGTCGAGGTGGAAATCCTGAAAGGCGACATGCGCCGGGCGGTGCGCCCGGCGGAAGTGGAAGCCCGCCTGAAAGCCGATAAGGGCGGCACCATCAAGGCGGTGCTGGTGGCGCAGATCGACACCGCGTCAGGCGTGGTGAACGACATCGCCGCCATCGGCCAGGCGATCCGCGCCGCCGGGCATCACGCGCTGCTGATGGTCGATGCCGTCGCCTCGCTGGGCTGCGTGCCGTTCGAGATGGACGAATGGGGCGTGGACGTCGCGATGTCCGGCTCGCAGAAGGGGATGATGGCGCCGCCCGGTCTCGGCTTCGTCGCCGCCAATGCCCGTGCGCGCGAGGTCCACAAGACAGCCGATCTCCGTACGCCCTACTGGGACTGGACCGGCCGCGAAGGCGAGGAACACTATCAGAAATACGCGGGCACTCCGCCGGAACACCTGCTGTATGGCCTGCGCCAGGCGCTCGACCTGATGTTCGAGGAGGGCCTGCCGAACGTGTTCCGCCGCCACGCGCTGTTGGCCGAGGCAGTCCGCCGTGCCGTCGGGGTCTGGTCGGAGGGCCAGGTGCTGAGCTTCAACGTCATCGAGCCAGGCGAACGCAGCAACACCGTCACACCGGTGCTGACGAACGGCCAGAACCCAGAGGTGCTGGGCGCCTACTGCAACGAGAAATGCGGCGTGATCCTGGGGCATGGCATCGGCGAGCTGTCCGGCAAGGCATTCCGCATCGCGCATATGGGCCATGTGAACGCGCCGATGATCCTGGGCACGCTCAGCGTCATCGAGATGGCGCTGGCCGCGCTGAACATCCCGCACGGGAAGGGCGGCGCACAGGCGGCCATCGACTGGCTGGGCGAGCAGGTGACGGCGTAGGCAGCCCGTCTCACCTTCACATCGTGATGATCAGACGGGCCACTCTGGCCCGGTGTGAGCCGCGTCACACGGGGCCCTTCGCTGTCGCCGTACCGTGAGCGTCGCCGGCCACGGCTTCCCGCCGGCACCGATGCGAGCGGAGGACCCTCATGGCGAATCACTACGTGCTTCACGGCGATGGCATTCAGATCGTCTACACCGTCGGCGGCAATCCGGGCTTCACTGCCCTTTCGTTCACCGAAGGCAGCGACACCACGAATTTCACCGCGTCGCAGGTGACCACTGATACCACGGGCCTTGGCACCCTTGTGTCAGTGGCGTTGGTGCAGTCGGTCGACACGGGCGGCACCCGGTTCGGCTTCTTCCTGCCCGACGTGCAGGTCACACTCGGCCAGCAGGTGTCGGTGGCCACGATCGGCATGTTCGAAATGTTCGGCGGTCCGAACAGCGTACCGCGCCGCCCGGCGACGTGGCAGTGCGTGCACCTGCGCGGCACGGCACAGGAGGTCGAGGTCGCACTGTGACGGCGTCAGCCTGACCACAGTCCCGAAGGCAGGCGGCCAGGATGAGCGGGCCGCCTGCGTGCTACGTGCCAACCAGCTTCCGCACGAGCAATGCCGCCGCCTGTGTCGACCAGTCGGCAGAGCCCTCCAGCTTCGCCACCTGGCGCCCCTTCTTGTCGATGACGAAGCTGGTCGGAATGCCGCGCACGTTCCATGCGTGTGCCGACGTGCTGTGCGGGTCCAGCAACACCGGCAGCCCGTTGATCGCGTGGGCCTGGAAATAAGCCTGCACTGTCTTCGCGCCACCGCGGTCGGATGATAGCGGCAGCACCGCGATGTCGTCCGGCGCCAGCCGCTTCGACAGCGCGGCGAGCGACGGCAGCTCCTCGATGCATGGCGCACACCAGGTCGCCCACAGGTTCACCACCATCCCATGTCCCAGGAAATCATGCAGGCGGTGTTCGCTGCCATCGGCCGCCAGGAACGAGATGTCGGTCGCCTGTCTCGGCGGATCGAGCGGTTTCAGCACCTTCGCCAGGTCGTCCAGGTTTTCGGCGCGCGGTTTGCGCGCGATGAGGGTGGCGGCTAGGGTCCCGCCCGCCGCAAGCATGGTCCGGCGAAGCATCATGGGTACCCTCCTTTGAACGAGACACAGGACAGGCGCAACGTCGCCGCCAACCCCCAATGGGGCGGACGCTTCGCAGCGGGCCCCTCGGTCGTCATGCAGGAAATCAACGCCTCCATTGGCTTCGACCAGAAGCTGTGGCGGCAGGATATCAGCGGATCGCTGGCGCATGCCGCCATGCTCGCGAAAGTCGGTGTCATCACGACCGAAGATGAGCAGGCCATCGGCGCGGGTCTAGCCGCGATCGCGCAAGAGATCGAGACCGGCCGGTTCCCGTTCGACGCCGCGCTGGAAGACATCCACATGAACATCGAGGCGCGCCTGACGGAGCGCATCGGCGAGGCCGGCCGCCGGCTGCACACTGCGCGCAGCCGCAACGACCAGGTGGCGACAGATTTCCGGCTTTGGGTGCGCGATGCGATAGACGGCCTGACCGAGCAGGTCACCGATGTGATGCGCGCGCTCGCGGATCGTGCAGCGGCGCATGCCGGCGATCCGATGCCGGGCTTCACCCATTTGCAGACGGCGCAGCCGGTCACCTTCGGCCACCACCTCCTGGCCTATGTCGAGATGCTGGACCGCGATCGTGGCCGCCTGGGGGATTGCCGGCGCCGATTGAACGAGTGTCCGCTGGGCAGTGCGGCGCTGGCGGGAACCTCGTTCCCGATCGACCGGTACATGACCGCCAAGGCGCTGGGTTTCGATCGCCCGACCGCCAATTCGCTCGATGCGGTGTCCGATCGCGACTTCGCCCTGGAATTCCTGAGCACTGCCGCGATCTCCGCGATGCACCTGTCGCGCTTTGCCGAGGAGATCGTGATCTGGTGCTCGGCTCCCTGGCGCTTCATTCGCCTGAGCGACGCGTTCACCACGGGCAGTTCGATCATGCCGCAGAAGCGCAACCCGGATGCTGCGGAACTGGTACGCGCGAAGAGCGGCCGCATCGCTGGCGCGCTTGTCGGCCTGCTGACGGTGATGAAGGGATTGCCGCTGGCCTACGCGAAGGACATGCAGGAGGACAAGGAGCCGGTGTTCGACGCCGCGGAAGCCTGGGCACTGTCGCTCGCGGCGATCGCCGGCATGGCGCGCGACATGGCACCCGACGTTGGCCGGATGCGCGAATTCGCCGCGTCCGGCTACGCGACCGCCACCGATCTCGCGGACTGGCTGGTGCGGATGCTGAAGCTGCCGTTCCGCGACGCGCACCATGTGACCGGCCGGCTGGTGGCCATGGCAGAGGCGAAGGGCGTCGATCTGGCGGATCTGCCGCTCGCGGACATGCAGTCGGTCGAGGCGCGCATCACGGCGGACGTGTTCTCCGTGCTGACGGTGGACGCCTCTGTTGCCTCGCGCACCTGCTTTGGCGGCACCGCCCCCGCCAACGTGGCCCGCGAGGCCGCCCGCTGGCGCGCGACCCTGGCATGAAACATGCGGCCATCATGGCGTTAGCCGCCCTGCTGATCCTCGCTGCCTGTGGCAAGAAGGGGCCGCCGGTACCGCCTGGGCCGCCGGACCAGATCACCTATCCCCGCTCGTACCCCACGCATTGACGGCGGGCTATTCCACGGCCTGTGCGAGCGCGGCCAGCAGTTCATTGCGGCGGAATGGCTTCGGCAGGACGATCGCGTCCTCTACCCCGTGAAACCGTGCCGCGTCGCGCGCGACCGACAGCAGTTCCTCGCCACTGCCCGAGGTAAGGATCAACCGGGTCGGAATATTCGCCAGCAGCACCTCGTGCAGCACGTCGATGCCATCCAGTTCCGGCATGAAAACGTCGAGCAGGATCACGTCGGGGCGGAACGAGACAAATGCGTCCAATGCTTCCGCCGGACGATTGACCTGCATCGTTTCCATCCCGAGTTGTGTCGCGGCGAGCGAGACAATGCGGGTCAGCCGGCTGTCGTCGTCGACGATGAGCAGTCGCAAGGACATCCGTCGCTCCACCTCCTCATCCGCGGGACGGCACACTCGTGAACGGGATGCGCCGACATTAGGGCCGTCAAAGAGGCAGGAACATTGACCTGGATCAACCGAGCGCCTTGCGCGGCCCTACTTGCAAGGAAAACGCTCACTGAGGAAACGGAAGAACCCGTCAACGGCCGGCAGCGATTTGTGGTCGGGCACTGCGCGCACCCAATCGACGAATTGCGCCATGGTTTCTTTGCGCGTCGGTGCCGGGCTTGGGAAGCAGAAAAGCTTCTTGGCCTCGGTATGACGCAGCTCGGTCGATAGAGCTCCCTGCGCATAGCCCTGGCAGAAGTCGATCTTCGCGTCGCCCTTCGCATCCTTGGGATTGGCCGCACACAGCTCTGCCAGTTCGCCGGCCGTGCGCGCCTGGATGTTGATGGCGCGCTGCGCCTGGGCCGTCGGCGCGGCGAGTGCGGCGGCCAGCAGAGCGAGAGGAACGACGAACTTCATGCAAGGTCTCCTGGAGCGGATGAGGCACTGATTGAACCCGACGCGGCGCCCACGCGCCAGCGGTCCCAGCCTTTGGCGCGCAGTTCGCACGCCGGGCAGGTGCCACAGCCATGGCCCCAGTCATGGAGCCGCGACCGGTCACCGAGATAGCAACTGTGGGTCTCGCGCCGGATCAGTTCGACCAGTGCATCGCCGCCGAGCGTCCGCGCCAGTTCCCAGGTAGCGGCCTTGTCGCGCCACATCAAAGGCGTCTCCAGCACGAAGCGGCGCTGCATGCCGAGGTTCAGGGCAAGCTGCATCGCCTTGATGGTGTCGTCGCGACAGTCGGGGTAGCCGGAGTAATCGGTCTCGCACATGCCGCCGATGATACGGCGCAGGCCACGGCGATAGGCCAGGGCCGCGGCGCTGGTGAAGAACAGCAGATTGCGGCCAGGCACGAAGGTGTTCGGCAACCCGTCCTCGGTCATGGCGATCGTCGTTTCCTGCGTCAGCGCAGTGGCGCCGAGGCCTGCGATCGTTGCCGTGAGATCGACGGTGTGATCGTGCCCGAGCCGCCCCGGCCACATCGCGCCGATAGCCGCCCGTATGGGAGCGCGGCAATCGAGTTCCACGATATGGCGCTGGCCGTACGCGAAGCCCACCGTCTCCACGTGCGGATAGCGGGCCAGCGCCCAGGCGAGGCAGGTCGTGCTGTCCTGGCCGCCGGAGAACAGGACGAGGGCGTGGTCAGGCGACATGGGCGGATGAAGCAATCCCGTGGTGCGGTGGAACGGCCGGAGATTGCTTCGTCGCGAGGCGCCTCGCAATGAGGGGCGGCGCATCTTATCCTTTGGTCATGGACCTCGATTTCTCCGAAGACGAAATCCGCCGCTATTCCCGCCACATCCTGCTCCAGGACGTCGGCGGCATTGGCCAGGCCAGGCTGAAGGCAGCGCGCGTGCTGGTGGTGGGCGCCGGTGGCCTCGGTTCGCCGCTGGTGCTGTACCTCGCAGCCGCCGGCGTCGGGACCATCGGCCTTGTGGACCACGACCGGCTCGAACTCTCCAACCTGCAACGCCAGATCGCCCACACCACCGACCGCATCGGCCAGCCCAAGGCTGTTTCGGCCGCGCAGACCGCGCTCGCGATCAATCCGGAGGTGCATATCGAGCCGTACGACCTGCGGCTCGATGCGGACAATGCAACCGACCTGATCGGTCGCTACGACATCGTCTGCGACGGCACCGACAATTTCGCCACGCGCTTCCTGGTCGCTGATGCCTGCGTGCTCGCGCGCCGCACCCTGGTATCGGCGGCGGTGCTGCGCTTCGAGGGGCAGCTCTCGGTGTTCAAGCCGTATATCGAGGGACCGTGTTATCGCTGCCTGTATCCCGAGGCGCCGCCGGAAGGGGTCGTGCCGACGTGCTCGGAGGCCGGCGTGCTGGGAGCCGTCACCGGCGTGATGGGAACGTTGCAGGCGACCGAAACGCTGAAGGAGATCCTGGGCATCGGCGAGAGCCTGGCCGGCAAGCTGCTGATCTGGGATGCGCTGGCGACGCGTTTCCGCACGGTCCGGCTGCGGCCCGATCCGAACTGCGCGCTGTGCAGCCCGGCCGCGACGATCAGGGACCTGTCGCAGCACCGACACGCTGTGGCCGCTTGTGCCGGCTGAGCCGCTCGGCATCCTGCTGCTGTCCGGCACGCATGATCGGGCGCACTACGCCTTCGTGCTCGCCGCGGGAGCCGCGGCAATCGGCCGGCAGGTCGTTCTGTTCGCAACCAATTCCGGCTGCCATGCACTGATGACTGACTGGTCCGGTCTTTCCGATGCCGCGCGTGACGAACGCGTTCGCGCGGCAGGCGTCGCTGGTCTTGAAGAGCTGCGTGACGCGGCGCGCGAGCTCGGCGTGCGCATGATCGCCTGCGAGGCGGGCCTGCGGGTCGAAGGCATCAGCGCGACACGGCTTATGCCAGGCGTCGAAGTCGCCGGCGTTGCGACGTTTCTTTCGTCGGTAGGCGCGGGGCAGATCATCACGGTCTAGTTGGCGGCGCGCAGCGCGTCGCGCCATTTCACCGCTCTGCGCATGAAACCTATCGGCAGACGGGTGTGCATTCCGCGCCTGTCAAAACTTGCGTCCTAAACCATCGGCACCATGTCCGGTTCCGTAGGGCGGTCCCTGTCCTGCGGCCTGTAGGGCTGCTGCCGGGAGATCACTCAGCGTCCGAGGGGCATTGTCAAAAACGTTCGCGAAGCCGGTCACCGTTACCGGCACAACCCTGCCTCTGGAGCGCTTGCGATGGGTATCGTCCGCTTTGCCCTGAGATTTCCGCACACGTTCTACGTGCTGGCAGGACTGATGCTGTTCCTCGGCGCCAGTGCCATCGTGGTTGCGCCGAAGGACATCTTCCCTTCGGTCAACATCCCCGTCGTCACGGTCATCTGGCAGGAGACCGGACTTACGCCGGACCAGATGGAGCAGCGCGTCACCACCTACAGCGAGTACTCCATCAGTTCGAACGTCAGCGATATCCGCAACATGGAAAGCCAGACCCTGTCGGGTCTCTCGGTGCAGAAAATCTACTTCCAGCCCAACGTCAACGTCGACCTCGCAATCAGCCAGATCGCCTCCGCCACGAACGCGATCCGGGCATTGATGCCGGCCGGCATCCAGCCGCCGATCATCGTGCAGTACAGCGCTTCATCGGTGCCGGTGCTGCAGCTCAGCCTCAGTTCCGACACGCTGAACGAGCAGCAGCTCTATGACTACGGCATCTACCAGATCCGCCAGGCGCTGGCGCCGATTCC
>DATJJM010000330.1:0-4046 GCA_035492535.1 Acetobacteraceae bacterium
CAAGGTCCGTGCGCCGGCGAGAACGTGAATCAGCTCGTCCTCGGGATGGATCTCCCAATGACCTACGCCAGAACCGGACTTGCCGAGCAGCAGCATCCCATCGCGGTAAGAAGCTAATCGCGCCATGCTGCCCTTGCGTTCCGCAGGCTTCGTTTCTGGCGTCAGCCCATGGAACACCGTGAGTTTTGCCGCTTCGGCAGTGAGATCGATGATAACAGGCATGCTGCCTTCCATATCCCTCTCCCCGACGGTGGTCGTCTCCGATTACGCTTATCCTAGCGCCCCGGTTCAAAGGCGTTGATCCTCGCTTTTGCAGCCCCCTGCCACGTTTTCGTGGCGCCCAATGTCGTGCTACGAATAACCGTCCGAGGCCGACGAACTGTGCATCGCCACCAGGGAACGTGCATGGCTGCTCTCGACGGAACGACAATCGCGCGGCGTACGACATTGCACCGGCCGATGGCTCGTCTGCTGCGATCGAATCGAGAAGCGATGGACTGGGACAATGTCCGGGTCTTCCTCGCCATCGCGCGGGAGGGCTCGATGCGTGCCGCGGGACGCGCCCTCAGGCTGAGCCAGCCGACAATCTCTCGCCGTCTGGCGGCGTTCGAGGCCAGCCTTGGCGGAACAACATTGTTCGATCGTCTGCCCGAAGGGCTGCGCCTCAATGCGGCCGGCGAACAACTGGTCCCGACCGCCGAGAGCGTCGAGGACGCGGTGCTGGCGCTCGAGAGGCGGCGCGCGGCGGCCTCGCCGGTGTTGAGCGGCACAGTCCGGGTATCGACCGGCGAGTGCGCCGCCGGGTTTCTCGCTCGTTGCCTGTCAGGACCGACACGGACGGCGCTTCCGCCCGGGATCACGTTGGAACTGGTCGACGAGTTGCACCAGACCGCGAACCTCACACGACGCCAGGCCGATATCGCGCTGCGCCACCAGCCGCCCGACAGCGGCGACTTCTACATCTCCAGGGCGGGCACTTTCGCCTGCGCCGTCTACCGGCGTCGCGGCGCCGAGGCCGGTACATGGGTGACCTATACCGAGGAGCAGGCCCACTATGCGCCCGCGCGTTTTGTCCAGCGGCAAGTGGACGAGACTGGGGATTCAGTCGCGTTGCGCGCCTCGTCGATGCTCATGCACCTGGAGGCGATCCGTGCGGGTACCGGGCGTGGCGTGTTGCCCTGCTATGTCGGCGACGGCCATCCCCTGCTCGAGCGGTTGACTCCACCGATCCCGGAAATCGCCGCCGACTACTGGATCATCGTCCACCGCGACCTGCGCCGCTCCGCCTGTGTGCGCGCGGCCATCAACTGGATGAAGGCATCGTTCGCCGAGCAGCGCGACGTACTCGGTGGTACTGCGTGAGGAAGAACCGGCGCATTGAACGTAACCTGGCGTAGCCACGCCTGCGAAGATCGCCTGCCACGATCGGTCGTGCCAACTTGACGACAACGACTGACGGACCGAGACCCCTGACGTTCGAGCCGAGCGTCTGATCGTTGGAAGTTGTGTGACAGGACCGACACCCCAGACCCAGCCGTCGACAGGGTTTGCCGGTGACAGAAATGCCGTAAAGCTCGTCGGAGCGATCCCGAATGGCGGTACGGTCGTGGCGGGTTGGAAGGATGGACTCCAAACCAGTGACGCGACGGTGCGTGTGATGACGTTCCAGTCCTGGTTTATGTGGATCGGAATGATCGGCTGGATTTGGAGAACGTCCTGGGTCCCTTTGTCAGGACCAACGTTGAAGTTCGTATAGTTGGTGAACGGCACGCTGTCCGCTTCACGGCTCCTCACCGATTGCCGCTGAATCCCCTTAATCTCTCGCCTGAGCGTCGCTACCCATACGCATAAGGGCAAGTATAGTAAGGCAGCCCGGCCTATCGCCACGCAACCGCTTGTGCAATTCCTCATCGAGCGCGGGTTATCCTCGCCGTTAGTGTGTGGGCCACCAATGGAGTGATGAACCTCTCTAAGGACCACGGTCGTCATGGGTTTGATCGATACACTGCGAGATCATGTGCTGACCCTGCCGGACCTGGCGAAGTTCGCGGTTGTCATCGCGGTCATGGTCGGCATTCCGCCGATCGCACGGCGTCTCAGCTTGCCGGAGATGATCGGGCTGTTGCTGCTCGGCGTCCTGCTCGGCCCGCACGGCCTGGAATTTTTCGGCACACAGCGGCCGATCGCTGACTTCTTCGCCGAGCTTGGCAAGCTGCTGCTGATGTTCTCGGCCGGCCTCGAGATTGACGTCGATCAGTTTCGCAAGGCGCAGACGCGCGCCATTGGCTTCGGCGTCGCCACCACCATGGCACCGCAACTGCTCGGGACGCTCTACGGATTGGCCTTCGGCTATTCGCTGATCCCGGCGATCGTCGTGGGCTCGTTGCTGGCATCGCATACGCTGCTGGCTCTCTCGATCGTCATGCGCCTCGGGGTCATGTCGCTAGAACCCATCGTCGTGGCGATTGGAGCCACGGTGGTCTCGGACACGCTGTCGCTGATCGTATTCGCAATCTGCGTCTCGACCTACTCCGCCGGCTTTTCATTGTCGGGCATCGCAATCCAGATCCTGGAGATCATCATCTTCGTCCCGCTGATCCTCATCGGACTGAGCCGTGCCGGCGCTTATGTGCTGAGCAGATTGCGCCATAACGAGGAAGCGTTTTTCGTCGTGATGCTCGGCATCATGGCAATCGCCGGAACGATCGCCGATCTGATCAACCTGCCAGGCATCGTCGGCGCATTCCTCGCCGGGTTGGCAGTCAATGCCGCGGCGCACGATCATCCGGCCAAGGCCAAGCTGGAGTTTCTCGGCAAGGCGCTGTTCATTCCCAGCTTCTTCATCGTGACCGGCTTCCTGATCGATCCGGTCGAATTCGTGCGAAGCACCGTGCAGAACTTTCCGCTCGTCGCGGGCATCATCGCGGCGCTGCTGGCCGGCAAATGGATCGCCGCGGAGGGTGTGGGGCGTGCCTTCGGCTACGACAAGGCAGAGCGGAGGACGGTCTGGGCACTCACCTTGCCCCAGGTCGCCGCTACGCTCGCCGCGGCGCTCGTCGCCTATGATACCCGCAACGCGGCCGGTCAGCGTCTGCTGGACACCACGATGCTGAATGCGGTGCTGGTGCTGATGCTGGTCACATCGATCCTCGGACCGCTGCTGGTTGAGCGATTCGCGCCGAGGATGCGGGGGTCTGGATCATGAGGTGGGAGGAAGGCCATGCCATCTATCTACGCGTCCAACGATGCCCTGGCTTACGAGCAAAGCATGGGCCGGTGGAGCCGGCGCCTAGCAACGCCATTCATCAAATTCACCGGTATCGGGAATAACATCCAGGCAGTCCTCGATGTCGGATGTGGGACTGGCAGCCTGGCGCTCGCATTGGGAGACGCCATTCCGAGTGCGAAGATTATGGGTCTGGACTACTCGCCTGAATTCATTGCCTTCGCCCAATCGCGAGCCGACGCTGCGCGGTACAGCTTTGAGCAAGGAGACGCCGTAACGCTGCCATATTCCTCGGCATCCTTCGACGCTGCACTGTCGTTGCTGGTTCTGAACTTCCTCAGCGAACCGGAGCGGGCAATCAGGGAGATGGCACGCGTAACACGGCCGGGCGGCATTGTTGCGGCGGCTGTGTGGGATTTCTTCGGCGGCCATACTTTCTCTCGTATCCTGCTGGACACGGCGGCACCGCTCGATCCAGGCGCCGCGGACCTGAGGGCAAAGCATTGTTCTGACCTGACGCATCCTGGCGCGCTGGCGTTGGCATGGAATTCCGCCGGCTTACGCCAGGTCCGGCAGTCGGAAATCACGGTTCGAATGGACTTCACCAAGTTCGATGATCTGTGGGAACCGTGGCTGGGAGGGCAAGGCACGCTTGGCGCGTATCTGCTCGGGTTGAGTGAGGAAAAGCGCTCACTCATCGAGCACCACACGAGACAGGCATACCTTGCCGGCGCGTCCGATGGGCCGCGCTCGATGGCAGCGACTGCGTGGGTCGTCCGGGGCAATGTCCCGCGTTCGGATTAGCGATCCAACCAAGAAA
>DATJJM010000331.1:0-11105 GCA_035492535.1 Acetobacteraceae bacterium
TGTAGAGCGCAGGCTTGCTGGGCAGCCGGACCACGTTCCTTTCAGGGGGTGTCATGGAGTTCTGGACAGGACCGCAGCTGGCGTCGATCCACAAGATGCTCAACCCGCGCTCGATCGCGATCGTGGGGGCGACGCCGCGGATGCAATACGGCGGGCGAATGCTGGCCGCGGCGCTGAAGGCCCAGGACCGGGTCCGGGTCTACGCCGTGAACCCGCGCTACGACGACATCATGGGGGTGAAGTCTTACCCGAGCGTGACCAACCTGCCGGAGGCCCCCGACGTTGTCGGCATCGTGGTGCCCTACGACCAGGTGCTCGATGTCCTCCAGGAGTGCCACCGCAAGGGTGCAGGTTCGGCCATCGTGATCTCGGCGGGCTTTGCCGAGCGCGGCATCGACGACAGGCGCGATCTGCAGGGGGAATTGGGTGAATTTGCCCGCACCTCCGGCATGCGGATCAGCG
Source organism: Acetobacteraceae bacterium (assembly GCA_035492535.1). Classification (GTDB taxonomy): domain Bacteria; phylum Pseudomonadota; class Alphaproteobacteria; order Acetobacterales; family Acetobacteraceae; genus JAMXLO01. Next base: position 463 of record DATJJM010000331.1, read on the forward strand.
GTCCCAACTGCCTGGGGCTCGCGAACGTCAAGCGCGACATCTGGGCCACCTCGTCCTCGCGCGGGGCATCCGGCCTGACCGGGCCTATTGGCCTGGTGTGCCAAAGTGGCGCGACGGCGTTCGGGCCGTTCCTGGTGCGCGCCGTCGAGAACGGCATCGGCTTCAGCTACATCATCTCGACCGGCAACGAAGCCGACCTCGACTTCACGGATTTCGCCCGCTACCTGCTGGACGATGCGGACACCAGGGTCATTGCCGGCTTTGTCGAAGGCTTCAAGCGGGCCGACAAGTTTCTCGAAGTGGCCAGGCTCGCGGCCGAGCGCGGCAAGCCCATCGTCCTGATCAAGATCGGGCGCTCGGAACTCGGAGCGCGTGCCGCACAATCGCACACCGCGGCGCTGACCGGCGAGGATGCCCGCTACGATGCGATCTTTGCCCAGTACGGGGTGATCAGGGTCCAGGACTACGACGAACTCCTGGAGGTCGCGCAACTGCTCGCCCACACCCCGAAGCCCGGTGTGCTCGGCGTCGCGGTGGTGTCCCACTCGGGTGGCATCAGTTCGCTCACCGCCGACATGTGCGGGCAGGCTGGGCTCGATCTGCCGACGCTTGGCGAAGCCGCACGTGACGGCATCAATGGCATCCTGAAGGGCTTCGGATGGGCGGCGAACCCTGCCGATGTGACAGGCTTCGCCAACAGCGAGTCCTTCCCGCAGATCATGCAGCACATGATCGATGATCCCCGCATGGGGACACTCGTCGTGGCGAGTTCCGGCGCCGACGCCCAGGCGCAGCAGGTCATCAGCCAGCGCGACCGGACCGGCAAGGGCGTGGTGTTCCTGTGGACGGGCAGCCGCGACGCCAAGGCTGGCCTGGCACAGCTTCGGGAGGCGCGCATCCCGATCTTCTATACGCCGGACAAGCTGGCGCGCGGCCTGCAGAGCCGCCTCGCGTATCACGCCTGGCGCGAGCGTCGCCTCGCCGACGGCTTTGCCACCGCCCCGGCGCGCACGGCGGCGCAGGATGCGGCCATCGCCCAGGCGCTTGGTCTGGGGCGCGCGACACTTTCGGAGTCCGAGAGCAAGCGGCTGTTGGCCGCCTGGGACGTGGCGAGTGCGCGTGAGCAGCTGGCAACCTCGGCAGACGCCGCCGTCGAAGCCGCTACGCAGCTCGGGTTCCCGGTGGCTCTCAAAGTCGATTCGCCGGACATCCTGCACAAGACCGAGGCCGGGGTGGTTCGGCTGAACCTGCGCGATGCTGCCGCGGTACGTTCGGCCTACGCGGAGGTCCTGGAGAGTGCCAAGGCCTATGCGCCGCAAGCCCGGATCACCGGCGTGTCGGTGCAGGAGATGGTGGGCGGCGGTGTCGAAGTGATCATCGGCGTATCGTGCGACCCGCAATTGGGCCCGGTGCTGCTGTTCGGCACTGGTGGCGTGATGGTCGAGATCTATAACGATGTGGCCCTGCGACGGTGCCCCATCACGCGCGCGGAGGCACAGGCGATGATCACCGCGGTCAAGGGCGCACGATTGCTGCAAGGGTTTCGCGGCCGTCCGGCGGCGGATGTTGAAGCGCTGGCGGATACGCTGGTGCGCGTGTCGCACCTCGCCATGCACATGGACGGACAGTTGGTGGAGCTGGACGTCAATCCGCTCATGGTGCTGCCGGCGGGGCAGGGGGTGAAGGCGGTGGACGCGCTGGTCGTGCTGGGCGGCACATGAGCCGCTTTCGTGTAAGGCGGCGCACGGAACGTTTGACCGGTTTCCGGCCTGTGCCTAACGTTTCTTATCCGTCATCTCATCGGTGGGATGGCGGTCCAACTGTCCGAACCTGTCCGAGGAGAACGCTTCGATGAAGAAGTCCTGGCTTGCGTTACTGGGTGCCGTCGTTTTGTCCACCACCCTGTCTCTGGCCGCCGCGCCAGCGTTCGCGCTGGGCGGCTGCGGCGAGAACTTCCATCGCGACGGACATGGCAATTGCGTCGCCGGAGGGCAGAACGAGGACTATTGCATGAAGACCAAGGGCCATCCGGCCACGCGCATGCCGAATGGGACCATGGTCTGCAAGTAAGGACCGTCATCGCTTGAGCCAACGAACCCTGGCCGCGGGGTGAACCGCCAGAGGTTTCATGAGGCATCGCCTCAGCGTTCCACCCCTCGCGCGGCCAATGCTTCCGCCTGGTGACGGTGCCCGCGTGTTTCATATCCGACGATTGTGACAACCGGCGCGAAGGTCAGGATGACCAGGCACGCCGCCATGTCGAGGCCGCCGAGCGCACCCAGGATCGCTGCTGCCACAGTGACCGCTGAACCGAGCAGAAGCCAGCCGTGAAACGGATCGAAGCGGCCCATCATAAAGGTGTAGAGGGCATAGATCGTGCCCAGATAGGCGCTGACAGGTATTGCGACCGCCAGCACGGTCGTAACCGGGCCGACATGCGCCTGGTGCTCGATAAAATAGGCAACCACATGCAGGCCGGCACCCGTCGCTACAATCGAAGTTACAATCAGCATCTGGGTATAGCCCCAGACGAAGGACAGTTCACGGCGGGCATGGAGAAGCCGTCCCGAGGGCAGTATGTCGTAGACCCACCACATACCAAAAGTGAGTCCGGTCCCTGCCAGGCAGCTCAGCGCGGCATCCAAGGTCCAGCCCTGTTCCTGGATTACCGCAGAGAGTGCTGCAAGCGTGCCGGTGATGCCTTCTCCAAGCGCGATGAGGGCGAACAGGCCGTGGCGCTCGGCGATGTGATGGGCATGCCACGGCGTCCCCGAACCCTTGCGTTCCGCCAGGACCGGACCCGCCAGCTCGATCAGTATGAGCGGCAAGATCAGCAGGCACGCCACGCCGATTGAGACATCCACAAAGATCAGACCTACCCATCCGATCTGAGCGATTGCCACGGAAATCGCGTAGGTCAGGCAGGTTCGGCGTCTCGGCGGATCCTGTCTGGCAGCTCGCAGCCACTGGAAGACCAGCGCAACTCGCATGATAACGTAGCCAAGCACCATCACAGAATTATCGAAATGCGCGCCATGTTCCACCGACGCGAACATTCGCGGCAGGCCAATGGCCAGAACCAGAACCCCGGTCATCTGCACCATCACGGCGATCCGGAAGATCCAGTCGTCCGTGTCGTAGGCCGAGGAAAACCAGGAGAAGTTGATCCACGCCCAGCATATCGCGAAGCTTGCCAAGCCGAAGCCGATCAAGCCCGCGGCAAAATGCCCCTCCACCAAAACATGCGCGAACCGCGCCGCCGCGAGCGCAAAGGCGGCAACGAATGTCAGATCGAAGAGCAGCTCAAGCGAGGACGCAGCGCGATGCACCGCGAGCGGGTTTCGCCCCGCCATCCGTCGGCGATGATGGTGAAGGGCCTCCGAGTCTTCTGGGTCCGCACTCATCTGCCCTCCGCATTCCCGAAATACAACGCGTCAGTCGTTGGCCCTGTCCAAGCCCAATCGATCTCCACTGTCCAGCATCGTCCCTGTCCGGCGCCGCGGGCGTTTGCAACATCGCGATAGTCGCCGCAATACCTGAGCGGCGCATTCCCGGCCTTCACGCCATCTTGCGGCCGAGGCAGCGTGCCCCGGCCAGCCACAAACAGAACGAGTGGATGACCATCCTGGGATCGGGCGCAAACCAGCATCGTTCAGCTTGTTCATGGAACATGCGATCGCGGCCTAGAATACCGGACCCGAAGTGGTGACGTGCGCTGTGGCGTGAGAGGCTGATGTTGCCATGGCCCTGCAGGAATGGACCGGCCCGTTTCCGCTTGTAGGCGAAATTCAAGCACCGGCGCCGCATAGGCGATCGCCAGCAACACATCCCGTCAGTTCAGGCTCTTCCCGAACATGATCCACCCCCCGCTGCTCGGCGTGGTGAACGCCCCCAGTGCGGTCTCCGCCCGCACCGTGACCTGCCGTGCGCCAGCCGTGCCACGAAGCTGCTCGATGCAGTCGGTATACATCGCTGTCCGCGTCCGCCCGTTGCCCAGGTTGCCGCCGCTCGAGCACAGCGGGTGCGGTCCCTCCACCCTGATATCGCCGGCATAGAACGCGAACGCATCGCCCCGCTTCACGCCGTGCCACTGGAACGCCTCCAGGAAGAACTGCGCCATCGGTGCATAGCCGTCGTACGGATTGAATATATCGACGTCAGCAGGCCCCAGCCCGGCGCCCTCGTACATCCGCCGGGCGGCACGATCCGTCCAGTCCTCGATCTCCTCCAGATCCGCCTGCGTGCTGCGCTGCTTGAAACTGTGCTGTGAATGATTGAGCACAAACACCGGCTTCTGCCGCATATCGCGCGCGCGCTCCGCCGTGGTGAACAGATATGCGGTCGATGCATTCACCGGCCGGTCACAGTCCCACAGCCGCAGTGGACGCAAGATGTAGCGCGAACTGACATACTCCTCGACTGTCAGCTGCGGCACGCCATGGGTGGCGTTGAACCCCCACGGCGTCAGCAGCCCATTGCGGTGCTGGTTGACGACGAACGGTGCCAGGTCGTCGTGCGTGCCGCCGTATCGACGGCAGTATTGACCATGCGGGAACATGTTGATGAAGTCATTGCCGCCATGGTTGCCCCAAGGCGCCGTCCATTGGCGAGCGCCGCGCGCATAGTCGTCGGCATTCTCGCCACCGCGGCGATAGCGGCCGTCCAGATTGCCCGTCGGGTAGATCACCAGGCAGGTGCTGCAAACGCCGTCGCCCACCGCCTGCGCCGCCATGCCCACCATTTCGCTGATGGTCGGCAATCCGGTCGGCGCAAACTTCACGTTGCGCAGCCCCATCTGCTCGGTCAGCCACTTCGCATTGACCAAGGTGAGACCCAGCTCCGAATCATACGGCGCGTCGAAATACGGCCGCGGCGCCCACTGCGACGCCGAACCGCCGCTGCCGCCGGCAATATGGCCGTCGCAGCAGATCACGCCGTCGATCTGGTCCGGTGTCACGCCTGCCTCGTCCATCGCCTTCTGGCAGGCCAGGATCGAGTAGGCGCCCAGCGTCTTGTCCATCGACACGCCGTCCCAGCGACGATCGACCGGCGAGTGTCCGACGCCCGCCACCGCGACCTTGCCGCGGTGCTCCCACACGCCGAGCCCGTCCTTGTCTCGCCGCCACTGATAACTGTCTGGCGCGCTCATGGCTCCACCTTTCGTCTCATCATTCGTGCAAGCTGATGATCAAGCGCGGGTCGACGTGTCGCGATCGCGCTCGTTTCGCCGCGCGAGCGGGAAGGCCGGCAACCAGGACTCGCGACGGATGATCCAGCTTTCGTAACTTGGCACCAGTTGATCCGGCGCATCCAGGGATCCCAGGTTCACGCCGATTTCGTCAGCCCAGCGTCCAAACACCGGCGAGCCGCTGCGGGGACAGAAGAACCGTCCGCCATAGTTGCGTGTCTCGCCCTCGATCGTGACCGCATCCTCAGGGAACACCGCCGACGCGTGGAACAGCGCCCCATGATGCTTGCGGCAGTCAAGACAATGACACAGCCCGACGCGGTATGGGCGCCCCGACGCGACGAATCTGACGCCACCGCACAGGCAACCGCCGGTGAATTGGTCCATGCTGCGTCTCCTCTTCGCCTATGCGACGACCCGCCACTCGTGGATCAACTGGCCCCGCGCCACCTCCTCGAACGTCACCTCGACGGCGGCGCCGACCGGCACCTGGTAGGGCGGGGTGCCCGGCAGGTTGGAATAGAAATTGATCCGCGGATCCGCGTCCAGTGTCACCATCGCCATGTTGTATGGCTGATCGGCCATACGACGGTTGAGGCGCCCATCCTCGATCACGATGTAGCTCGCGATATGGCCGCGTCCCTCGACGTCTTTCCACGTCAGGCCGGCGGCCGAACCGCATAGGTGGCAGGCCTGCTGCGGCGGATACTGCAGCCGGTCGCAGGCGGTGCAGTGCTGCAGCATCAGCCGCCGTTGATTGACCGCGTCCCAGAACGGCTGGCTCAACGCATCGGCAACCGGGATCAGCTTCGGCATCGGTTCACCCCTCGCCCCGTCCGACCCACTGGCCGTAGACGGGATACTGGCTGCAGATGAACTCGATATAGGCCGGGCGGCCAGACCCATTGACGTCGAGCGCGCGCCGCAGTGCCGGGATCACTTCGGCCGGCTCGCTCACCCGCTCGGTGTGGAAACCCAGCGCGCCGATGACCTTCGACATGTCCACGTCATCATAGCCCATGACCTGGTGCGTGAAGGGATCATGTCCGGCGCCCCAGAAGCCCGGTCCATAACCCGCAAATCCGCCATTGCTGATGTGCACGACCGTGATCCCGAGCTTCTCGCGCAGCAGCACCTCGAGGTTGCCGAGCATATAGCCAAGCCCCGCCTCGCCGGTCACTGCCACCGACGCCCGCTGCGGAAACGCCTTCTTCGCGGCAATCGCTGCGGCCAGGCTGAAGCCAAGCGTGGAGACATTGCCCCAGCCCAGAAAGCCGCGCGGGATCAGTGTATCGAACACGGTGCTCAGCTGGTCGCGGGTATTGCCTGACTCGTGCGTCACGAACGAATTGTGCAAGTCCAGCACCTGCATGAGATCGCCGTACACCCGATACGGATTGATCGGCGTTTCGCCAGAGTTCATCACCTGCCGGTACCTGGCGAGCGCCTCGTCGCGCGCCGCCCTCACTTCCGCTACGACATTGCCCGCGCTCCGTCCGGCACCGGACGTGCGGTCGGATACTTCCTGCCGCAGTGCCTGCAAGGTGAAGCGCGCATCGCCGATCACCGCATGCGCCATGGGAATCATCTTGTTGATGTGCAGCTCATCGACGTTGCAGAGGATGATGGTCTTCTTCGCTGCTTCGGGAATGCCGTGGCTGAAGCGGCCCGGCGACAGGCTCGAACCGATGGCGAGGATGACGTCGCTCTTGTTCAGGTAGTGCCCCACCTGGTCGCCGCGTACACCGACGAACAACGGATGGTCCTCCGGGAACGCCCCTTTTGCCTTCAGCGTCGTGATCACCGGCACATTCGCCAGTTCCGCCAGCGCCTTCAGCTCTGCCGAGGCGCCCGCATAGATCACCCCCTCGCCGGCGTAGATCAGCGGATTGCGCGCTGCCTGGAGCTGGTCCACCGCAGCGCGCACATCCGCCGGGTCCGGAGCCGACTTCCAGCCTTTCACCGGACGGTACGGGTCTGCCGTCTCGTCATAGGTGGCCGTGGCATTGGGAACCGCGAGGATCACCGGGCCCGGCCTGCCGCTGCGCAGCATGGTGAAGGCTCGGCGCATGAACTCGGGCGTGCGCTCCGGCTTGTCGATATAGCCGAACCACTTCGACACCGTCTTCATCGCTGATGCGACGTCGTACTGGCTGTTGCCCGCGCTGCCCGCCGGCACGCCATCGGTGATACACAGCACCGGCGAGCCATCCTCATAGGCCTGCGCCAGCCCGGCATAGGCATACTGCATGCCGGCAGCATTGACGCCGCCCTGGAACGTGCACACGCCGATCCGCGAGCCCGCGGTGATGCGCGAGAATGCGTCCGCGACCCCTACGGCATAGCGGTCATCGCGCATCATCAGCATCGGCACCCCTTCGCGGCCGAGGGCGTTATTCACCCGGCAGACCGGGAAGGTGGAAACCCAGTCCACACCCTCCTGCTTCAGAATGCGGACAATGCCGGTCGCGACATCGATCGTCATGACTGAGGTCTCCTTCCCGTGCAGCTTTGGTCAGCTTTCATGCGTGTCCTGCACGCAAGATGACGGGCGCTTGCTGTTCCGGCAAGACGCGGTCGGGAATGGTGGCGCCGGCGAGCACGCCGTAGATACGGATGTGATACGCTGACCCGAGATCGCGGCCGCCAGGTGTCACACCGTCGCCGCCACCTCACCCTTGCGGAAGACGCCGAGCGATCCGACCAGGGCCAACTCCGCGTCGAACACCAGCATTCGCAGGCCGGGCAGGTGGTTGAGCAGCGTGTCGGCATCGTAGGCAGCATCCTTGTCGATCGACACGGAACGCCCCAGAGCGGCGAGCACGACATCCGCGATGACCGCGTAGCCCGGCACCGTGGGGTGCATGTTGTCGAGCCCGGCGAACCCTCCGATGAAGTTGAAAGGCAGCGGCTGCAGCGCCTGGTTGGTGAGCGTCTTGTTGTGCCGCGGGATCGCCAGTCCGCGGTGCTGGAAGTGCTTGCCATCGAACGGCGGGCATGCCGCAAAGACGTCGGCAAATCGCACGCGATCACCAAGCGCGGTCCGCAGGACGTCCTGCGCTTCCGCATTGACCCGTGCGACCAGCGCGTCGAAATCCTGCACCTGCTGGGCGCTGATCCTCGTTTGTGTATCGCTGATGCGTGGTCCGTAAGCGAAGAAATTGGCCTCTCCCGGAAAGTCGTTCTGATGCTCCGCGCTCGGCATCAGGTTCGGGATGAAGCGTGGGCGGATCAGGCCGTTGAACACGATGCGCTCGACCCGCGCGGGCAGGGCCTTCAGCCGCTCCGCCAGCGGCGCGAGCAACCTGGGGATCGTGTCAACACCGGCCATCGTCTGCTGGCTGAAGTCGCCGAGGAAGCCGGCCTTGAACAGGCCTTCATTGCTGCCGATGTTGATCAGCAGGATACGTGGCAAGCGGTCTTCCACCTGCTGCATCTGCGATTTGCCTGCCTGCTCGTCACGATGGCGAGGGTTGAGCGTATAGCAATTGTTCAATGCGAACCAAAGGCTGCCAACCGTACTCGCAAGCTGCCTGATCGACAGGCCGGGTGTGGCAAGCGTGGCACTCATTCTTATGAACTCGTCGCGATGATTGGCGTCGGTGTCATCCAGCATCGAACCGATCGTTGCTCCACCGACCGCAATGTTGTCGAAGGCTTCATGCTGCGACCATGGCTGGTTCAGCGGCCAGTGCGGCAGTTCTTGCAGACAGGTGTTGCGAATACCCTGGACGAGATGCAGCAGGCCGCCTTCGCGTATCTGTTGTTCCAGGTCGAACAGCATCGGTCGCTGCAGGTCGGGAACCACCATTGCCATCCCCAGCGCATCTGCGACCTGTTTCGGAGTGGAATGCTGCACCATCGAGGGCAGGAAGCTGAGTGATCGGATGCCCTGGTACATGGAGTCGCCAATGCCCATGATATCCGGCCGGTCGCTATACCTGTTCATGAAAGCACCTGGAGTTTCCTGGATTTCTTCAACCATGCAGTGATCGCTTTGCCGATACAAGCAAAATGCTGCCCTGCGGTTCGCCCCGCGACCCTCGCGCACTCCTTACGCGACTTGAACAACCTTCGTTGGACGTGTATGGCAAAAGTGCTACGTCGCTGTCAGCGAGAGGCAATTTCAATGCCAGACGTATGGACACAAACCGGAGCATACTTCGATAGCGTGTCTGTCTTCGGCAATGCACCGGTCATCGCCGTGCTTCTCGTGATCCTCGACATGGCCTTGACCTTGGTACACGGCAATCAGGAGCGGCGGGATCGGCTGTGGCGCTACTTCGGTGCCATCTACGGTTTCCATTTTCCCAATTGGCTTGGCCTTCCGGTCTTCTTTGTTTCTTTGACGCTGATCCTGTGGGTCGTGGCAATTGTCGGGATATTGGGAGCATGCACGTGGAACGGCAGCCACATGCAGGAGTTGGGCATAGCCGCTGTCGGCACGCTGATCGGCGGGCGTCTGGCGGACAGCTGGAAGTCGCATATCGCGCTCAGCCGCAAAGGCTACCGGCCGAATCCTGGCCTGGCCTCAGTTCCTGTCTACATCGCCGAGGCGCTGGTGCTTGCTGTGATCTTTGCTCCTGGATTGATCCATGATCCGTATGCCGCGCTGCTCGGCATCGCTGTCGGTGCAGGCTTCTTCTGGCTTCTGGTGCCGGCGTCCCTCCGCCTGCTCGCTGTGCTGCTGCCGCGTCATCAACCATGGATTGCCGGGCAGCCGATGCCGGATTGGGCCAGAGCAGACTAGCGAGCTCGGCTAGGCGCATTGGCGTTCAAGCCGACACCGACGAGGCACCGGCTTTTCCATGGTGCATCGCTTCGCATAGGGTGCGCCACACAGCGCGTCGACGACGCTGGCTTCGCCGATCGTCGCACGTCGATTCACGAATCCAGCAGCACGCCTGGCCAGGAGCGACTCAGCACCTGTTCGCGCACCGTCTCCCGTATCAGCGCCGCCAGTGCGCCCACGAGTTCGGTTCGACGCTCGTCCCCGGCGGCGACCAGTGCCAGGTTCCAATAAGCCCGCGGGCGGAAGGGCCACGCCTGCAACTCGCCGTGGCCCAGCTCGGACAGGAAAGCTCCCTGCGTCAGCAGACTGAATCCGATCCCTTCCTTTACCAAGGCGCGGATGACCAAATGATCGTCTGCCTCCAGCAGCACATTGAGCCGCAGTCCGCGCCTGGACAACCAGCCATCCAGCAGGCGGCGTGAAGCGTTGGGGCGGCCAGGCAGGATCAGCGGCAGCCCCGCCAGATCCTGCGTCCGCACATGTTCGCGCTTGCCGGAAAGAGCGTCGGCGCGGCCGACCAGAAACACCTCCTCCTTGACCAGCGGCACGATGGTGAAGCCAGGCTGCGGCACCGGATCGTGCAGGCACGCGAGATCCACGCTGCCGCGCACGAGCCACTCGTGGATATAGCCGCTGAAGCCGGCCGCCACTTTCAGGAAGACA
>DATJJM010000332.1:0-22708 GCA_035492535.1 Acetobacteraceae bacterium
GAGCCTACGTCGTCGCTGGATCCCGAGATGGTCGCCGAAGTGCTGCAAGTGATGCTGGCGCTCGCGCGGCAAGGCATGACGATGATCATCGTCACACACGAAATTCAGTTCGCCAACAAGGCAGCCGACCGGATCCTGTTCGTGGACGAAGGGCTGATTGTGGAGCAGGGTACGCCCGCTGATCTAATCGCCAATCCTCACAATGAGCGGACTCAGAAGTTTCTCAGCCTCGTCATGGGAAGGGGCGAGACATGACTCTGCACCTCACCCTTTCTCTTGCGGGCAGTGGCTACCATCCGGCTGCCTGGCACCTATCATCCCTGTCGCACGCGCCGAACGCCGCTTCCTTTCAATCACTGGTACGCGCCGCCGAGCATGCCTGCATAGATGCGATATTGCTCGGGATTCCGGTGGAAGGTGATATCGACCGGACCAATACGATGCAGCTTGATCCGCTGCCGTTGCTCGGCTCACTGATTGCGGGAACCCGGCGGATCGGCCTTGCCGCCAGTTGGACTGTGGACTTCACCGAGCCATTCCACGTGGCACGTGTGTTCGCCACGCTCGATCATCTCTCGTATGGCCGCACCGCCTGGATCGCGCGCATGTTCGACGCCGAATCTCTGCTGCCTCTGATTGGGAAGCCACCGGAAACCGACGGTGTGGCCGCCTATTGCGCACGGGCCGGTGAATTCATCGATGTTGTCAGGAAACTGTGGGATAGCTGGGAGGATGAGGCATTTGCCCTGGACAAAGCCAGCGGCATGTTCGCCGATCCCAATCGCGTGCATCCGATCAATCACGCCGGCAGGTATTTCAACGTGCGTGGCCCAATGAATGTGCCACGTCCACCACAAGGCAATCCGGTGCTCGTGATGCGAAATCCCCCTGCGCCCGCGGCGCGGGCGTTCGTGGCGAGCGTTGCGGAGGTCATATTGATAGATGCCCCGTCGCGAGCGCATTGTGAGGAGCTGCGCCAATTCGCAGACGGGCGCGAGATCAAGGTTCTCGCCGACTTGCTCTGTATTCTCGGGGACACAGAGGACGCTGCGCGGCGGCGCGCAGAGACACTCGACGCGATGGCAGCACCCACCTATGGCTGCGCCCGCTTCGTCGGCACACCTATGCAGCTAGTTGGCCTGTTAGCCGATTGCCAACGGCAGAAATCGTGCGACGGCTTCAACATATTGCCTGCCGTGCTGCCTGACGACGTGGATCTGCTCGTCGGTTCCGTTGCCCCGATCGCACGGCAGCGCGGCTTGGTTCGCACCGACTATAGCGGCACGACGATGCGCGAGCATCTGGCACTTCCAAGGCCGCGCAGCCAATACGCTGAGCGTGCCAGCCCATGAGCAGCAAGCGCTTGCATCTCGGGCTGTTCATTTATCCCGCCGGCCACCACATCGCTGGCTGGCGGCATCCCGCAGTCAATGCGGCTAGCATCGCCGGAATCGATTATTACACGCGTGCGGCGCAGACGGCGGAACGTGGCAAGTTCGATCTGTTCTTCGTCGGTGATATGTTGGCGGCGCGCGAAAAAGATGGCCGCGTCGTGCGCGAAGGCGGCCTGAATAACATCGACTCGATCTCTATCACATCAGCGATCTCCGCCGTTACTGAGTGCCTTGGCCTGATCGCGACCCTGTCGACCACCTATAACGAACCCTATTGTATCGCCGAACGCTTTGCCTCACTGGACCACATCAGCAATGGTCGGGCCGGTTGGAACATCATCACCACGGCAAACGACGATGCGGCCTACAATTTTGGCCAGAAGACCCATATGGAAAAGACTCTTCGCTATGAGCGGGCGAGGGAATTCGTCGATATCTGTAAGGCACTCTGGGATAGCTGGGCAGATGACGCCCTGGTCGGCGACCCAACGCGCTCCCTGTTCGTTGATCCTACGCGGATACAGCCGCTCAACCACCATGGCCGGTTCTTCTCGGTCCAGGGCGCATTGCAATTGCCGCGACCTCCACAGGGTTGGCCCGTCCTGATCCAGGCAGGCGGATCATCCGCCGGCACGGAATTCGCCGCGATGGTCGGAGAAGCGATCTTCGCCGCACAATCGAAGCTCGACGAAGCACGCGCTTTCCGCAACGCTGTCATGGCGCGGATGCCATTATACGGCCGCTCACCGGACGCGGTGAAAATCCTGCCCGGCTTGTCACCCATCGTTGCTTCCACGGAGCAGGAAGCACTCCGCAAGGAAGCCGAATTGGACGAACTCATCCTGCCGGCGGTCGGCGTATGGATGCTGAGCGAGCAGATGCAGTTCCGCCTCTACGATTATGATCTCGACGCACCGCTGCCCAGTGCCGACATCCGTGCATCGGGTCAGGCTTTTACGCCGCGTGTCGTCAGCTTGATGGATCGCGCGGATCGAGAAGGCCTGACGGTGCGCGCCTGCGCAAACCTGGTCGCCAAATCACGTTCGCACGGAACCTACGTTGGCACAGTCGAGGGCCTTGTCGACCACATGCAGACCTGGCTCGACACCGGTGGCTGCGATGGCTTCAACGTCATGCCGGCTTATTTTCCGGACGAGCTCGATGTTTTCGTGGATCAGGTGGTGCCGGTGTTGCAGCGGCGTGGTCTGTTCCGCATCGACTACGAAGGCGCCATGCTGCGCGATCACCTCGGCCTGCCCTACCCGCAGCGCCGCTAGGCTCCGGACTACTGCGTCTGCGGCGGACAGTCCGGTGTTGGAATCGGTCCCGTAGTTACCTTGTACGGACCCGGCAAGAGGCAGTGACCATACGGCTTGAAGATCTTGTCGAGCGTTCCATCGGCATGCAGTTCGTTCATCGCCTTGACGACGGTATCGGCCAGTACAGGCTCCTTGAACGCAAGTGCTTCGGCATGTGGATCGTAGCCGGTCAACGCGATGCGGAAGAAGTCCTGACCCTTCTTGCGATACCAGAATGCCTGTTCGGTGCCGATGAAAGCCCCATCCACCTGGCCGGCCGCCAACGCCTGAAGCACATCGGCATAAGTACCAAAGGTGTGGATATCGATCGGCGGTTTCCCCGCCTTTTGCAATGCTTCGCTCGCCGCCTGCGCATCCTTCAGATCGACGGTGCCCAGTTCCACACCGAACGGCTTGCCGGAAAAATACTCGGGTCCGCTGATCGTATCAGGATTCTTCTTCTGCACCACAATGGCCATGGTGGAGGCGCCATATGGCACCATCAGCACCTGTGCCGCGCGCTCCGGCGTATAGAACATGAACGAGTCGATCAGATCGATGCGGCCTTCCTTGAGGATTGGAATCATTGTGGCAAACTGCGTACTCTGAAAATCCATCTTCAGGCATAGCTTCGCTGCGATCGCATTTCCCAGATCGACATCCAGGCCGATGATGTTGCCGTCATCATCAATGTATTGAATGGGCGCCACGGTCGGATTGATCGCAGCGATCAGCATCCCTTTGCGCGCCAGAGGGGGATGCCCCAGTGTCGGCGTGCAGTTGCCTTGCGCAATCGCTGGAGCAGCACCCAATGTACTCAGCAACAGTCCCGTCACCCAGAGTCTTTTCATTGTTCCCCCGTCCATTCGGCGCGCACATCGACCGCGCGCACGCCTGCCCCGACATGGCCCACGATCAGCGGATTGATCTCCAGATCGATCAATTGCTCCCCCAGGTCCACGGCAAGCCAGCTCAACCGGACCACGGCATCGGCCACTGCCTCGACATCGCGCGCCGGATTGCCGCGCCATGCATCCAGCAGCTTCGCAATGCGCAAACCACCCACCATGTGCAACGCGGTATCATGCGACACCGGCGCGGGTGCCGAAGCGACATCGTGTAGCAGCTCGACCAATGTGCCCCCTGCACCGACCAGCACCATGGGCCCAAACTGCGGATCGCGACGAATCGATAGCAATAACTCAACGCCGGGCGAAACCTGTTCCTGCACCAGACAACCGCGGAACGATTCCGCCAGCCCGTGACCTGCAACAGACGCAGCGATGTCCAGCCATGCAACACTGAGCGCCGAGGCATCCGTCAACCCGAGCCTGACCGCCTGCAATTCCGTCTTGTGTGTGACGCCAGTCACCACGCCCTTCAGTACGACGGGAAAGCCAATCATGTTTGCGGTCGCGACCGCTTGCTCTGATGTCGCACAAGTGACCGCCTGCGGCACCGCGATGCCATACGCGGCGACAAGCTGCGGAAGGTCGCCTAGCCTTGGCAACGTTGCGGGCAGATCATGCGGCCGGTGCGACGCTTCAGTGGGTACTGCCATGCGATAGTGGCTGAACATCCCGCGCAATGCCGCCAGCATGTCTTCAGCCGAGTCGAAGAACGGACAATCCAACTCTCGCAGGACCGCACGCGGCTCATTACCGGCGGGACCGGGCAACATGCCGGCGACCACCGGCTTACCACTCGCCTTCGCCGCTTCCAACAGACTCCGTGTGCGTGCTGCAAAGAATGGCATCGTGCTCATATACAGCAACACGACGCCGACATCCGGATCGGCCGTCAGCGCACGCATGGCAGGTTTTGTTATATCGTCCGGCTGCGACGGCAACCGCCCACCCAGATCGACCGGATTGTCTGCCTGTGGCGGCAGCAACAATTCCCCCAATGCCGCGCGTGTTTCCGGCGACAGGCGCGCCAGGCGCAAACCGTTGCCGATGATACGATCCACCATGATGCCGTTGCCACCGCCGGAGCCCGATAGAACGCCGATCCCGTCCGCTGCCACTGTTGGGTAGCGCAACAGCAAATCAGCGACACGAATCATGGTGACCGCGTCGTCCACCAACACCACGCCATTTGCCTGGCAGATCGCCGCGAATGCATCATAGCTGCCCGCAAGACTTGCCGTATGCGAACGCGCCGCACGCACGCCGTCATCCGTCTTGCCGGTCTTCAGCACGACCATCGGCTTGCCTGAGCGCCTGCAGGCCGCTGCCGCACGCACAAAGCGAGCGGGATGGCGCAAGCCTTCGATGTACACACAGACCGCGTCGGTTGCGGGGTCATCGGCGAAATATTCGATGAAATCACAGATTTCCAGATCCGACTGGTTGCCCAGCGAGACGCACGCGCTGAACCCGATCCCTTCACCCGCCGCGCGATCGAACAGCGATACCATCAGGGCGCCACTCTGGCTCACCAGCCCGATGCGTCCCGTGAGCAGACGCTCGGTGTCCAGAACGATCGATGAGCACAAAGCAAGCTGCGCCGCGGGATTGATCAGCCCCATGCAGTTCGGTCCGACGATCTGCATGCCGGCAGGCGATGCGATATCCAGGATACGCTGCTGCAATTCCGCCCCAGCCTCATCAGCTTCGGCGAACCCGGTGGTAATGATCACACAGCATCCAACACCAGCTGCTGCGCACTGTTCGAGCGCCGGCAGAAGCTGGCTGCTAGGAACTGCAAGGATCGCCACCTCGACACCAGGTGGAGCGTCCGTCAACGTGGCATAGGCTGGATAGCCGCGAATCTCCTTGCGCCGAGGGTTGATCGGCACGATCCGCCCGCTGAACCCATGCTTGATGAGGAAATAGATGATGCGACCGCCAAACTTGTCGCGATCCTCCGACGCACCAAACACTGCGACCGCGCGCGGATGCAGGATCTCCCGGACAGAGAGCCGCGGTTCTGTCACGCCGCCACGCCGGATTGAAAGGCAACCTCGGCAATCTGATTGCGGCCGTAGCCATTTTGCGGCGGGAATCGATCTGCCAGTGGCCGGCGCTGATCGAACGTCAGCCACAACCGGATCATGTGACGTCGCCGCTCTGGCTCCGGCCAGTCCTCGAAGCCCGTGCGGGAGTGCAGGACTGTGAGGTTGTTGCATAGCTGCATATCGCCAAGCTGCAAATCCATATCCAGGTGGATTTGCGGGTCGTACGCGAGGCTGTCCAGGAGATCCAATGCCGCCTGTTCCAACGGTTCCAGAGGTTTCCCGGTCTTGACGCATGCAGCGTTGATCTGGTTGCGCACCAGCCGTGAGCTGATATAGCCGTCCCTCGCGCCGAATACCGGCAACCGATGGGGTGTCACCGGATCGTCTGTCAACGCTGCCTCACGCTTGATGTAGTGGAAGCCGTCGTAGAGTGGCGCCAGATAGTCCGGATGTTGCATTTGGATCTCATTATGAATCGTCACGGAGCTGACGATGCTGCTCAGGCCACCGCTCTTCGCGCGCCGCAGGCACAGCAGGCCAACCAGGTCGCAACTATCAGAGTGAAAGGGAAGATGCGCATTGGTCTCATAGCCACGCACGTCGATATCACCATAGCGGCGGCCATGGTCATAAACATGACCTAGCAGATCGCCCTGTGGGTTCTGCGTCACCGGCGTGCCAAGATAGGCGCCCAGCGCCCAGAAGATCAGCCCGACCTCATCATCCGTATAGTCGGATACGTTCAATCCGCGTACCACGACAAAGCCGCGGCCGTCACGGATTTCCCTGAGCCACGCCGCAAGTTTCGTGCTCAGCGTCGGCAGTGGGAAGCTGCCACGCCCAACCTCGGCCATCGCCAGCCGATGCGCCTTCACCCCGCGCACTGCTGCCGCGATCTCATCCAAGTCTTGCGATGTCAGATGCACCAACCACGAAGAGTCATGCGCCAGGTCGCGCCCGTACCATGCAGACGGATGTTCCACGAGCTGCCTGTGAATCTGTTCGGCCATGCCCCCTCCCCTCACAGATCGCGAGCCCCGCGCGCGATGCAACACCACGACGTCCTACTCCATCGCCGCCCCGCGGTCGTCAACTAGTCAGTATACTGACGATCTCGTGGGGCAGCGCAAGCCCTCTTCGCAGGTGATCACCCCAGACGGAAGAATCGCTGCGCGTTGCCGTATAGCCACTTGTCGATCACGGAGTCCTTCAGAGGCAGCGCGGCATATTCTTCGACCAGCGCCTCCATCGGCAGGCCAAACGCTTCCCAGGACAAGCCGACCATGATCTTGTCCTGCAGCAGCGTATTGCCGAACTGCAAGAACTGCTCCCAGCCGGATCCCGGCACGCCGAAATAGCGTGGCCGATGCGATGCAGTGTCGGCGTACAGGTTCCCGTGGCGACGCAGCAATGCGACCGTCTCGTTCACCCACGGCCATCCGCTCAGCCCGGCCACGATGCGCAGCTCGGGAAAGTCCATCGCAATCTGATCCAGATGCCGAGGATGCCCCAGATCGTACGGCCGATCAGTCGCATAGTTCATATTTGTGTAGATGCGCACTGGAATATCCAGTTCCACGCACTTCGCGTATAGGGGATAGTACCGCCGGTCGCTCGCCGGCACCATGTTATACAGCGAGGACACGCGAAGCGCGCCGAAGCCGCAGTCCTTCACCAGTCGGACCAGCTCGCGCACGCCCCGCATCCCATCATGCGGACTGATCGTCGCCAGCCCGATGAAGCGCTTTGGATAGTCCGCCAGCACCTGAGCGTTGATCGTGTTGCCAGCGCGCAGCACGCCCACCTCCACACCGGCGCGATCCATCGAGGCGACGAAATCCGCCATCGACATGCCGTGCTTTTTCGTGGGTTCCGACGGCGCCCCCCCTTCGGTGCGGCGCGTGAAGATGCGCTCGTAATTCGAAAAGCCGTGTCCTGGCAGCGGCGGCAATCGCTCGGGATCGCCATAGCCCGGCGGATGCGTCGCGAGTGCCTCCACCTTACGTGGGTTGCCGTTTTCGTCCGGTGGCAGATCGCATTCCAGGTCGATGACTTTGCGCATTCTGTGTTCCCCCACAAGCTTCGCGATCAGATACCGCAATGAAGGCTTGTGGACCAGCCGCAACGGCGCAACTATCCGCGCTCGGTTGCCGGGACAAGGACATGGGTTATCAGCATCTGCTCTATGCAATGGACCAGATCACGGAACGATTTTCGCCCGATGAATAGACCGGCGCCCGACCGTATCTGGCTCCTGGTGCCCGTCGGCATGCTGTACGGCTTGCTCGCGCTGCTGCCGATGGGCCTGATCGTGCAGTTCAGTTTCGCCGATGGTGCCGCGCACTATGCCGACGTACTCGGCAGTCACCTCTTGCTGCGTGTCGTGCAGAATACTGTGGCGATCAGTCTGATCACCACGATCATCGCGCTGCTGCTGGCCTATATACTTGCCGCCGCCCTTTGGCGCGCGAGTCCACGCGGTCGGAATGTGCTGCTTGCCTTCATCCTGTTGCCCTTCTGGACCGCGGTCCTCATCAAGAATTTCGCCTGGGCCGCATTGCTGCAGGACAACGGCGCGATCAATAGCCTTTTTCAAGCCATCGGGATCACCGACGCACCGGTCACCTTGCTGCACAACCGCCTGGCCGTGATCATTGGCATGGTGCACTATGTGCTCCCGTACGCCGTATTCCCGATCTACACGTCGATGCTGTCGATAGACCCGCGCATCGAACGGGCAGCACGCAGCCTGGGCGCATCCGCGCCGCATATCGCATGGCGTATCATCCTGCCGCTGACAATTCCGGGAATCACCAGTGCAGGCCTGCTGGTTTTCATCATCTCCTGCGGCTTCTTCATCACGCCGGTCATCCTCGGTGCGCCGTCCGACATGATGGTGGCGAACCTCGTAGATTACTACGTGCATACCGTCGTCGATTTCGGATCCGCCGCCGCCCTCGCCGTGCTGATCCTGCTCGCCGTGCTGCCGCTTATCGTCGTCCAGCAACTCTTGCCGAAGGAGGGCATGCATGGCGCATCGTGACGGCGTCGCGCATCCGCTATTGTTCCTGCTGTCGGCACCAATCGTGCTGTTCCTGCTTCTGCCATCACTGATCATCATCCCGATGGCCCTGACCAAGGGCGAGTTGATCCAGTTCCCACCCGAAGGGATCTCGATCCACGCATTTGCCGACTATTTGTCGGACACACAATGGCTGCAGTCGACGCTGCTGTCCTTCCAGGTTGCGGCGCTGGCGGTGATCCTGGGATGCCTCACTGGCAGCGCCGCGGCGATTGCGCTGCACAACAAGCGTTTCGCCGGCAAGGGCCTGGTCACCAGCGTCATCCTCGCGCCTATCGTCGTGCCGCTGATCGTGCTGGCGCTCGGAGAGTACCTGCTGTTCGCTCAGGCACGGATGATTGGAAGCTGGATCGCCATCAGCCTCGTGCATGCGATGTTGGTAACGCCCTACGTGTTCATCTCAGTGCAAACCAGCCTCACAGCCGAACTCAACCCAGCGTTGATCCGCTCTGCACGCAGTCTCGGCGCGCGACCATTGAGCGTCTTCCGCCATGTCTATTGGCCCGCAATCCGACCCGGCGTGCTCAGCGGCGCCATCCTGGGCTTCGCTGTGTCGTTCGATGAAGTGGTGGTGGCATTGTTCCTGCAAGGCCCGGACACGGTAACCCTGCCCGTGCGAATGTTCACCGCGATCCAATTCGAACTGACCCCAAAAGTCGCAGCCAGTGCATCGATTTTCATCATGCTGGCAACGCTGGCACTGATCGCGCAGGCGCTGCTGACGGGCCGCCGGCCGGTTCGCTGATGGATGCCGGCGTTTCCAGCGCGCTTGCGCTCGGCGCAGGCCACGCAACCGGGCGCCACGTCGATGTGCAGCACATCTGGAAGGCCTATACGCCTGGTGCGTTTGTCGTTCGCGATGTCACGTTCACCCTGCAGCCTGGCGAATTTCTGACACTGCTCGGCCCGAGTGGTTCCGGCAAGACATCGACGCTCATGATGGTTGCCGGCTTCGAAGTGCCGACCGAGGGGCAGATCTGCGTTGACGGGAAGGACGTTGCCAATCTCCCGCCGGAGCGGCGCAATTTTGGCGTGGTCTTCCAGGGTTACGCGCTCTTTCCGCATATGAGCGTGCTGGCCAACATTGAATTCCCCCTCAGCATGAAGCGTGTCGCGCGGGCACGACGGCGCAGCATGGCAATGGAGATGCTCGATCGGGTCGGCCTGGCCGACTTCGCCGCGCGTCGCCCACGCGAACTGTCCGGCGGCCAGCAGCAACGCGTTGCGCTGGCGCGCGCGCTGGTGTTCGAGCCGGACGCTCTGCTGCTGGACGAACCGCTTGGCGCGTTGGACCGCAAGCTCCGTGAGCAGCTCCAGGTCGAGATCAAGGACATCCAGCGCCGCGTGGGCATTTCCATCCTCTACGTTACGCATGACCAGGACGAGGCGATGATGATGTCCGATCGGATCGCGGTAATGGCCAACGGCGCCATCGCCCAGATAGGTCCGCCGTCCGAGGTCTATCTGCACCCCGATACACCGTTCGTCGCCGGTTTCCTCGGGGAAACCAATCTGCTGCCCGTCAGTTTCGAGGGGCAGCAGGGCGCGCAGGCCGTCGTACGGTATGCCGATGGTACGATTGGCCATGCAAGAATGCCTCACATCGTGCGACCGCCGCGCGTCGGCGACCGCGCGCTGGTATCGCTGCGCCCCGAACGCATCAGCTTCAGCGGACCTATCGAAGCGGTCGTATCCACGCACGCATTCCTTGGTCGCCATGCACGCACTGTCGTCCAGGCGATGGGGCAACCGATCATCGTCAGCACGACAGATCTCGTCACTCCGGCGCCTGGCACGGCGCTCCATATTGGCTGGAAGGACGAAGACGCGCAGCTTCTCGACGACAGCTCAGGAGACGGAAATGGGAGCACCTGAAACCACGCGGCGCGGTCTTATCGCGGGCGCCATGGCGACCGCAATAGCCACGCGCGCCGAGGCAGACCCGAAGGTGCTGAACGTCGCAGGCTATGGCGGTGCGCTGAACGACTTTCTCACCAAGGACTTCGCCGTGCCCTTCGAGCAGAAGACCGGCATCAAGGTGAACTTCGGCTCCGGCGCCTCGTTGGCACTGGCCAAATTGCAGACCACATCGGGCGGCCCCGCACAATGGGACCTGATCAATCTCACGGGCGGTGAATACGTCAGCGCCGTGAAGGACAAGCTGATCGTCCCGTATGACTACAGCATCATCAACACCACGCACGTGCCGCCGGAATACAAACAGGAATACGGCATCAAGTTCTCGCTCTACCTGTTCGCCATGTGTTGGGATCGCAAGAAGATCTCCGACGACAAGGCACCGAAGACCTGGGCGGAGTTCTGGGATACCAGGCGCTGGCCGGGCAAACGATCGCTCGATGCGAACATCTCTGACGGCAGCACGCTAGAACAGGCCCTCCTCGCCGACGGCGTCCCGCTCAACAAGCTCTTCCCGCTCGATGTCGAGCGTGCGCTCAGGAGCCTCGACAAGCTGGGACGCAACAACATCATCTGGTATAACACCAACCAGGAGCCGATCCAGCAATTGACATCTGGCGCGGTCAGCCTGGCCGCGGCGTTCGATGGCCGCGTACTGCTCGCCAACAAGGCGGGAGCCAATCTCGGTTTCACGCCCGATTACGCAGCGGTCAGCGGCAACTACTACTGCGTCAGCGCGGCATCGGCCAATAAGAAGCAGGCCATGCAGTTCCTGAATTTCATGCTGACGGACAATGAGGGCGCCGCCGCCTACATGGCATCGACCGCCTACGCAATCCCCAACACCGCCGCACTTTCGTTGGTCCCGAAGGAGATTGAGGCTATCCTGCCCACCAACCCTGCGTTGCAGCACAAGGTTTTCATCAAGGACGATGCGTGGTGGGCCGCCAACCTCGAGAAGACCGTGCAGCGCTTCAAGGAATGGCAGCTGGCAGGTTGAGTGATGGCCAGGATGCCACGTGATCCGACGCGCGGCCAGATGAAACTGGGCGCGTTCTTTCATCCAACCGGGCATCATGTCGCATCCTGGCTGCACCCGGATGCGCAGGCCGACGCCGGCACCAACTTCCGCCACTACCTCGAACTCGCGCAAATGAGCGAGGCCGCGAAGTTCGACCTGATGTTCCTCGCCGATGCCCTGGCCGTGCGCGATGGCAATCTGGAGGCGCTGAGCCGCTGGCCGCAATACATGGCATATTTCGAGCCGATCACGCTGCTCTCCGCCATCGCCAGCCAGACCAGCCGCATCGGATTGGTTGCGACCGCAACGACCAGCTATAACGAACCGTATAACGTCGCGCGCAAATTCGGTTCGCTGGATCATATCAGTGGCGGCCGCGCCGGCTGGAACGTGGTGACATCCGCCAACTTGTCCGAGGCCTTCAACTTCGGCAGGGAAGCGCACTACGAACACGGCGAGCGCTACGACCGCGCACTGGAATTCACCGAAGTGGTGTTCGGCCTGTGGGACAGTTGGGAGGATGATGCGTTCCTGCGCGACCGCGCCACCGGTCGCTATTTCGATCCCACCAAGCTCCACACGCTCAACCATAAGGGCGAGCATTTCTCGGTGCGTGGCCCGCTGAATGTCGCGCGCCCGCCGCAAGGCCATCCGGTGATTTTCCAAGCCGGCTCATCCGATGTCGGCCGCGAGCTTGCCGCACGGACCGCCGAGGCTGTGTTCACCCCGCAGCACTCGCTGGATGGCGCGCAGGAATTCTACCGCGACCTGAAAGGCCGCATGGCGAAATATGGCCGCTCGCCTGGGCACCTGAAGGTCATGCCCGGCCTCAATCCCATCGTTGGCCGCACAGAACAGGAAGCGCACGAAAAGCATCGGTATCTGCAATCGCTGATCCATCCCGACGTCGGGCTGGAGCTGCTGTCCAATGCGCTCGCGGATTTCGATCTTCGGCCCTACGACCTCGATGGACCCCTGCCAGAAGCCGCGTTCAGCGTCGTTCCAAAAGGCAGCACCACCTCTTTTCGCAACGTGCTGCGCTGGGCGCGCGAAGAACACCTGACCATCCGCCAACTTTACCAGCGTTTTGCCGGCGCCCGCGGCCAGCGCACGGTGATCGGCTCGCCCACACAGATTGTCGATCAGATGGAAGAATGGTTCGTCAAACGCGGTGTCGATGGTTTCCTGATTCAGCCATCGCATCTGCCCGGCGGACTGCGCGATTTCATTTCACTGGTCATCCCGGAACTGCAGGAACGCGGCCTGTTCCGTACTGAATATGAGGGCCCTACACTCCGCGATCAGCTCGGCCTGCCGCGCCCGCCGAGCCGGTACCAGCAATAGACGGAGCCATCTATGCAGGCCAATCGAAGGGATCAGATGAAACTAGGCTGGCTGATGAGCCCCGCCGGGAACCATCCCGCCGCCTGGCTGCATCCAGGCGCAGAGCTGCATGGCGCCAACAACTTCCGCCACTACGTCAACCTGGCGCGGAAATGCGAAGCCGCGAAGTTCGACTTCGTTTTCCAGGCCGATGCCGCCGGCGCGCGCGACGGCAACATGCGTGCCCTGAGTCGCGCGCCACGCTTCATGAATATCTGGGAGCCCTTGAGCCTGCTCTCGGCGCTTGTCTCCACCACGGAGCGCATCGGCCTGTGCGGGACGATGTCCACCAGCTACTACGAGCCATACAACCTCGCACGTCAGTTCGCCTCGCTCGATCACCTCAGCAATGGCCGCGCCGGCTGGAACGTGGTCACATCAGCGCATCCGGCCGGCGGCTACAATTTCGGCCGCGACGGACTGGAGGACCACGCACTGCGCTACGAACGTGCCCGTGAGTTCGTGGAGGTCTGCTTCGGCCTGTGGGACAGTTGGGACGACGACGCGTTCGTGCTCGATCGCGCGAGCGGCATCTATTTCGATCCCGACAAGATGCACTATCTGCATCACAAGGGGAAATACTTCTCGGTCCGTGGCCCGTTGAACATTGCCCGCCCGCCGCAGGGCCGCCCGGTGATCATCCAGGCAGGCGGCTCTGAAGCAGGCAAGGAGCTTGCCGCCGAAACGGCAGAGGTTATCTTCACGCGTGACGCGTCACTCCAGCGCGCGCAACAATTCTATGCCGATGTGAAAGGCCGCATGGCGCGCTTCGGCCGCCCCACCGATCACCTGAAGATTCTCTGCGGGTTCACCTCCATCGTCGGCCGAACCGCCACCGAGGCCGAAGAAAAGTTCCAGCAACTGCAATCGATGATCCACCCTGAGGTCGGCCTGGAACTGCTGTCCGAGGACCTGGAGGGCATCCAACTTGCCGATCTGCCGCTCGACCAGCAGATCCCGCGCGATCGCATCCCGGCCACAGCAAATCGTCACAAGCAGTTCTTCGAACAGATCCTGCGCCTGATCGACGAAGAGCGCCTCACCCTGCGCCAGCTCTATCTGCGCTACGGTGCCGCGCGCGGTGGAGATGTGGTGCGCGGCACACCGTCGCAGATCGCCGATTACATGGAGGCGTGGTTCCGCGGCGAGGCGGCCGACGGTTTCATGCTGACCTTCTCGCTGGTGCCAGCCGGCCTGGACGATTTCATCAACCTTGTCGTACCTGAACTGCAGCGGCGCGGCTTGTTTCGCGAGGACTACACCGGCCACACGTTACGGGACCATCTCGAACTGCCGCGCCCCGCCAGTCGCCATGCCAGCGCGACAGACCTCGCAGCCGAGTGACGCCCCGGCCGTCGCGTCGTAAGCTCCCACAACCTCAGCCAGGGCCAAGACATGATCCGCACCGGTCAGCAATACCGCGATTCCATCCGTGACGGTCGTCAGATCTGGATCAATGGAGAACGTGTGCGCGACGTCACCACGCACCCGATGTTCCAGCCACTCGTCGATATTCGTGCGCGTATCCACGACATGGCGCACGAGGCCGCTCATGCCGCCGCAATGTCCTACCAGGCTGATGATGGTGAAACGAATGCGGTCAGCACCAAGCTGCCGCTCACACCCGAAGACTGGCATGCCAAGCGCGCGGCGGTGGATGCGGTGCTGGACGAAGTCGGCGGCGTCGTCACCCGCGTCGGCGACGAAACCGTGGGTGAGATGTGGTCGCTCTACGACGGACAGGATGTGCTCAACGAAGTCAACCCGCAATTCTCGGAGAACATCCGCCGCCACGTCGATCGCGTGGTACGCGAGGATCCGTTCCACGTTTCCGCCAACACCGATCCGAAGGGAGATCGCTCGAAGCGCCCGCAGGATCAGGACCCCGATATGCTGTTGCACGTGGTGAAGGAAACCGATGCCGGCATCATCGTGCGCGGTGCCAAGTACGAGACCGCTGCCGCGTACGCCAACCAGGCCTTCACTAAGCCCACCATCGCCAACTGGGGCGATTCGCAGCTCTCCGACTATGCGGTTGGTTTCATCAGCAACCTCGGCGCACCGAACTTGAAATTCATCTGCCGCACCGGTTTCGCCGGCCGCACGCCGGCCGAAGACTACCCGCTGTCCAATCGTTTCGATGAAGTGGACACGCTGCTGGTGTTCGACAATGTGCTGATCCCGTGGGAGGACGTTCTCTTCTATCGTCACACCCGGGCCGCCACGTTCATCCGCGCCACACTGCATCGCTACAGCGCCTTTGCCTTCGTTCAGCGCAATGTCCGCATCGCCGACCTCATGATCGGCGCCGCCCTGTTCAACGCACGCCAGACCGGCCTCGACCATCAACAGGCGGTGCAGGAAAAACTCGCAGAGCTCGCGTGTTACCGTGAGGGCATCAACGCCCACCTCACCGCCTCGATCGCCTGCGCCAAGCGCAGCCCCGCCGGCCTGCTGATGCCAGAGCAATCGCTGCTCATGACCGGCCGTGTGCTGGCATCATCGCAGCTTCACCACATGATGCACCTCGCGCGCGAACTCTGCGGCGGCCAGATCTGCGTCACTCCCGACGCGGCCACATTCCGCGATCCGGAAACCGCGCCATGGCTGGAGAAATACTACTCGGTCAACGAGAACTGGCAGGCAGAAGATCGTCGGAAACTGCTGGCCTTTGCCCGAGATCTGCTGAATTCGGATTATGCTGGCCACCGCCTGACGTTCCAGTTGTTCGCGCAGTCGCCGCCCTATGCCAATCTCGCCGCGGTGTATCGCAACTTCAACTGGGATGAACCGTTGCGCGTAGCGCAGAAATCCGCCGGTTTGTCCGACCGTGTACGGCAAGGGAAACGCTGATCATGCTCCACACGCGCATTCGCCGCTTCAATACGCGCGACACCTATCCCGAGCAGAAGCTCGACAACGATCTCTGCCAGGCAGTGGTCGCCGGCCGCACGATCTATCTGCGCGGCCAGGTCGCGCAGGATCTCGATACCAGCGAAAGCGTCGCCATCGGCGATCCGGCCAGCCAGGCCGAGCAGGTGATGAAGAACATCGACCAGTTGCTGCGCGAATGCGGCGCTTCGCTTGAGTGCATCTGCAAGGTCACGGTCTACGTCACCGATATCCGCTACCGCCAGGCCGTGTACCAGGTGCTCGGCCGCTGGATGAAAGGCGTGTTTCCTGCCTTCACCGGCCTCGTGGTGGTCGCTCTGGCGCGACCGGAATGGCTGGTGGAGGTTGATGTGACCGCCGAGCTGCCGGAGTGACGCGGACTGTTCTCATCACGGGTGCCGCCGGCAACATCGGCAGCAAACTGCGCGCGCATTTCACGACCCTTGGCTGGCAGTTGTGCCTGCTGGACGCGGACCCGCGTGGCGATGCCGCGATCGAGGCAGCGGATCTGGCCGAATGGAACGAGGCCTGGGTTGCGCGGTTCGCCGGCGTCGATGCGGTGATCCATCTGGCCGGCAACCCCAGCCCGCAAACATCGTGGGAATCGGCGCAGCGGCTGAACATCGACCTGACAGCCAACGTCTATGAAGCCGCGGTGCGACATGGTGTGTGCCGCGTCGTGTTCGCCAGCTCGAATTGGGTCATGGCAGGGCATCGGCCGGCCCAAGGGACGCTGACGACAGACATGGCGCCCTACCCCATCAACCCGTACGGTGTCTCAAAGCTGGTGGGCGAGCGGATGGGTCATGCCTTGCATGCGCGGCGCGGCGTGTCGGTGATCTGCTTCCGTATTGGTTACCTGCAACGCGACGATAACCAGCCAGGTCCACATATGGGCTGGAGCACCTGGGGTCAGGCGATGTGGCTCTCCAATCGCGATCTCTGCCAGGCCATGGAACGCGCGGTGCTGGCGGAAGGCGTCGAATTCGCCGTGCTCAACCTGATGAGCGACAATCCGGGCATGCGCTGGGACATCGAGCTGACGAAACGCACCATTGGCTATGCTCCGCGCGACGGCGCCGCGCCAGTCGTCACGGATGTAGTTGCACGGGACGAACGAGGTGCGCACGAGCTCCGCGGGATGATCGAACAACTTGAAGAGACGCTGCAGGCACGCCGCTGGTAGCTGCTGTATCCCACAGCAGATTGGGGCTCTTTCGCCGCGCCGCCAGGAGGATCGCGCCACGACCTCCGCGATCAGGAACGTATAGCGAACATTGCGTTGGACCCAACTGTGAGCAGAGGTCTGGCCGGGGGGAGTCTCGGGCGAGCCTGCCGGTGCTCGCAGATAGTTGTCCGGCGCCACGTCTTCCGGGCCGGGTCTGATTGCGGCCAAATGGATCATGCCCGAAGCGCCCGCAGTTCTATCCCCGGACGAAGCGGCCAGTGCCCTGCGCCGGATCGCGCGGGCGTGGGAACTTGATTGGTCGGACGCGATGGCGCTCATTCGCACATCCGCCACCGATTTCTCGACCATCGAGTGGACAGACGAGCGGCTTGCGCGGATTACCCACCTGACGGAGTTGGAAAGGGCTCTGCCGAGGCTCGACCCCCGAGGCGGCATTCCGCGTTGGCTGTCGACGTCCAAGCCGGGCCCGTTCTTCGGCGATCAGTCGCCACTTCAGATCCTGAAGGGATCGACGCAGGACATGGCCGCTCTGCTCCACGAAGTTCGCACGTGGACTGGACGGCGGTAGCGGGCGGCGGATTCCGCTGGCGAATGGCTGGCAATGGTCGGGATCGAAACTGGCTCCGACAACACCCCCGTCCGGAACCGAAGGAAACGCTGGCGATCTTCTGCCGAGTGTCGCGTTGTCTTCGTATGGCGTTGCTGGATGGGTGAGCGTCGCCCGGCAGGCCCCCGGTATCTCGCCGCGTTAGACAAAGTCCCGCCAGAGCGAACGTACCGCTCCCCCGCATGATCGCCATCGCTGGCATAGAGGCGCAGGCCAGTCACGCGGACATTTTGGACAGCGTGACTGTGGATCGTAATATTCAGATGGGAATGACGAGGGTGACACTTCTGTTACCTTCTCTCAAGCTTCGTTCGTCGGACGAATCCTACAGTCGTGAACAACCGGTCCACATGCGGCGACTGACGGAGCAGAAGCATGGAGTACGTCAAGCTCGGCAAGACTGGCCTCGAGGTCTCAAGGATCTGCCTTGGCTGCATGAGCTACGGCACGCCCGGCGAGGGAAATCACGCCTGGAGCCTCGGCGAGAATGAAAGTCGTCCATTCATCAAGCGTGCCCTCGAAGCCGGAATCAATTTTTTCGACACAGCCAATCGCTATTCACTCGGCAGCAGCGAGGAGATCCTAGGTCGCGCATTAAAGGACTGTGCGCGTCGAGATGACGTAGTTATCGCGACTAAGGTCTATGGCCGAATGCGGCCGGGGCCAAACGGAGCTGGTCTGTCGCGCAAGGCGATCATGGGCGAGCTTGGTGCCAGCCTGCGCCGCCTCGGCACAGATTACGTGGACCTATATCAGATCCACCGCTGGGACTACGAAACGCCAATCGAGGAGACGCTCGAAACCCTAAACGATGTCGTGAAGGCAGGGAAGGTCCGCTATATCGGCGCATCCTCGATGCATGCGTGGCAATTCGCTCGCGCGCTCGCCGTGTCGGAGCGACATGGCTGGAGCCGCTTTGTCAGTATGCAGAACCTCGTCAACCTGCTTTATCGCGAGGAGGAGCGCGAGATGCTGCCGCTATGCGCCGCGGAAGGCATCGGTGTCATTCCATGGAGTCCACAGACGCGGGGAAAGCTGAGCCGCGATTGGGATTACACCAGCATCCGCACTGAGACCGACGAGGCGATGACCCGGCTGTTCGCAAAGACTCAGGAAGCCGACAAAAAAGTCGTCGACCGTGTCGCTGAGGTCGCCAGGTCTCGCGGTATCCCTCGCGCCCAGGTCGCGCTGGCCTGGGTTCTGTCGAAGCCGGTGATCACCGCGCCAATCGTCGGTGCGACCCAACTGCACCACCTGGACGATGCGATCGCGTCGGTGGAGGTGCGACCGTCCGCCGGCGAGATCGCGGCGCTCGAAGAACCATATGTCCCGCACGCCGTTGCCGGCTTCGTATAGTTTGGCAAATGCGGATCAACCGTGAGATCAGGCCGATGATTGACGATCATGCACCCACTGGCACAGAGCCGGCCCAGGCAAGGCGTCGTTTGGCTTCGGCGTACAGCTCAGCCGGGAGCGGGCCCTTTTGCAGGATCACGACATTGTCGTGCAGGTGCACCGGGTTGGCGGTGCCGACGATCGTGGTGTCCAGATCAGGGTTGGTGAAGGTGAAGCGCAGGATGAACTCCATAGCGGTCATCTCGCCAAGCAGATCGTCCAGTTTCGCGCGCTGCCACCGATCCCATTGCACGCCACGCTGCTTTCCCTCCGAGGGCGCACCCTTCGCGGCACCGCCACGGATGACAATACCCGCCCCGGCCGCGGACGCCTCGGTGATCGCCACCTCGTGTTCGCGTTCCATGGCGGAATAGGGAATCTGAAACACGTCGAACACGCCCATGGCAATGTGGTCACGCAAGTGAGGCAACGTGCCGGACATGCCGACGAATCGCACCTTGCCGGCTTGCTTCAACTCCATCAGCGCATCCACCGAGCCATTCGCTTCCAATACCTGCTTCGACGGAGAGATATGGAACTGAACCAGGTCGAGATAGTCGGTCTTCATTCGCACCAGGCTCTGTTCCACACCGGCGATGATGTTGCCGCGCGTGTAGACGTGCGGGCTGACCTGGCCAACGGGAGCCGTCGCCGCACCAACGAGACAGCCGCACTTGCTTGCCAGATAGTACTCGGATCGCCGGTGGGCGATATGGCGGCCGATCCGCTCCTCACTCACACCGTAGTCGATCGAGGTATCGATGTAGTTGATGCCGGCGTCGAGCACTGCGTTGAGAATCGTTTCAGCCTGTTGCTCGGTCGTGGGACGTGCGCGGGGCGCACCGCGCAGTTCCATGGCGCCGTAGCCAAGCATCGTAACCTGCAATCCGGTACGCCCCAGTTGCCGCTTCGGCAGATCGACCATGACATTCCTCCTCGAGCCTCACCCCCCTTGACAATGGCGCAGGTGACGATGGCGCAGGCGCCCCTGCGCTATCCCCAATTGTATATGTCGCAGCGGTCAGCCGCAATTCGACAGGACTGCGCAGACAATGGCAAATTGTCCCGATCGTGAGCTCTGCGTCGCAGACGTAAGGATCATTGGGGAGATAGCGAATTGAGTTTTTCGGCGGTTTTCTCGCGCATGGTTGCGGTGGTTGGCGGCACAGCACTGCAATTGCGCCGGCTATCGCAAGGCTCGCACGAGCCGGCCTGGGGCAGCAGTCCTGTGATTCCCGTGGCAAGGCCGCAAGGCTCCATCCCGACACTCAAGATGCCGACGGCGAGGGGATGGTCGGAGGGACAGACGCCGATTGCGGCGCCAGGCCTCAAGGTCAACGCATTCGCCAAGGGACTCAAACATCCGCGTTGGATCAACGTGCTGCCAAATGGCGACGTGCTGATCGCTGAATCCACCAGTGTGCCCAAAGCTGTCATGCGGAACATTTTTGAGTACGCCATGGTCAGCACGATGCGGCGCGCCGGCGCCGCGGGCGTCAGCGCGAACCAGATCACACTGTTGCGCGACGCCGATGGCGACGGCGTGGCCGAAATCCAGGAGGTGTTCCTGGAGGAACTGAACCAGCCGTTCGGCATGGCACTGCTCGGCAACACGTTCTACGTCGGCAACACCGACGGCGTGGTCACCTTTCCCTACGAGACGGGTGCCCGGCGGATTACTGCACCGGGGCGGACACTGGCAACCTTCAAGCCCGGCGGCCATTGGACGCGCAGCCTGCTGCCAAGTCCGGACGGCCGGAAGCTCTATGTCGGCGTCGGCTCGTCCAGCAACATTGCCGATAATGGCATGGAAGCCGAGGAGGGCCGCGCCCTCATCTATGAACTGGATGTCGAAAGCGGTGCAGGTCGCACCTTCGCGTCAGGTCTGCGCAACCCAGTGGGCATGGCATGGGAACCGCAGACCGGCGTGCTGTGGACAGTGGTCAATGAGCGCGATGGGCTGGGCGACGAGACGCCGCCCGATTATCTGACGTCGGTGCGCGATGGGGGGTTCTACGGCTGGCCTTATTGCTATTGGGGGCAGACGGTGGATGACCGGGTGCCGCAAGATCCGGCCATGGTCGCGAAGGCCCTCACGCCGGACTACGCGTTGGGCGGACACACCGCATCGCTGGGACTTTGCTGGCTCCCGGCGGGCACGCTGCCTGGCTTCCCGGATGGCATGGCGATCGGACAGCACGGCTCCTGGAATCGCAGCACGCTCAGCGGATATAAGCTTGTGTTCATTCCGTTCGAGAACGGACGACCATCCGGACCTGCACGCGACATCCTGTCCGGCTTCCTAGCGCCGGATGAGCGGGAGTCCTATGGACGGCCGGTGGGAGTGACAATCGGCCCCGACGGTTCCGTCCTGATGGCAGACGACGTGGGCGACGTGATCTGGCGCGTGACGGGCGCATAGCGAGCCTCTATCAGTTCCGCGTTCCGTTCCTCCATCATCGCAAGACAGGCGCGACGCGCGATCGGCTCTGATGCCGCCTGCGCATAACGGACAATCTCGGGGCGACAATGAGATCGACAACAGTGAAGCAGCGCCCAGCTATATCGGCTTGCCCTCGCTGCTGCGCCAGCGTGCCATCAGGGTATTGCTGGGAAGATTTCGGTCGACAGCCTTGCGCGCGCTCTCGGCACCGGAAACCGGCAATCCGGTGGGATTCAGCACACCGATCTGCACCAGCACGGACGCCTGATCCCAGTAGATATGTTCGTGCACCAGCTTGTCGCCACTGAACCGCACGATCGCCACCAGTGGAATCTCGACCTTGCGGCCCGTCGGCGCGATACCCGGCAGCATCCAGTCAATCTCGGATGTATGGGTAAACGAGACCACCATTTCATCAACCAGGCTGTCGGCGCCGACAGTGCGGCTGATCAGCTTCAGGCTCGTGTCCGGGGGATTGCCGCCGATGAAGTGATATTTGTAGAAGCGCTTCAACTGGTCGTGTCCGACACCGCCGGTCATCGTGGGTATGTGGTTGACATAGGGCTGCTCGACCATCGTGGCCATCGTGCCATCCACGTCCCGCGTTTCGAACTCTGCGCGGGTGTGAGCTTCCCAAAGCGCGACGAGATCATGATCAGGCATGGTCGCCTCCAATGGAGAGGGTTAGCCTGATGGATTACCAGCGAACGGCCTGGCCGCGAAAGTCGAAATGATGCCGGCTCGTGCGGCGGCTTTGAGCGCGACGAGGCTGGGTTGATCATCGATCCGTTCGAGGGCGGTCACCAACCACGCGCCGCCGCCAATCGTCACGCCGGCGTTGCCGGGCAGGCTCGCTACCGGCGCGATTGGACAGTCCGACCGTGCATTGGTCGGTGGTCGTCTGCACTCGGGACAAAGGGATGGCAATGGATGTGGGAGTCGACATGCGCCCAAACGGTGCGCGTCAACTCTAAGGCTGGTCAGAGCCCGAACGTGTCGCGGATTTTCTGAGCATTCTCCAACGGTGTTGTCGAGGTGGTATCGATCTCGAGGTCGTAAGTCATGCCGCGATGGACACGATCATATTGCCACCGCGCGAGGCCTCGTGCTCGGTCTCCACGTGACCGC
>DATJJM010000333.1:0-20111 GCA_035492535.1 Acetobacteraceae bacterium
CGCGAGGTGCCGCTGCACCAGGTCATGGACGCGAAATTCCGCGAGGGTTTCGCGCAGCTCGCGCCGCTCGGGATGAGCTTCGAGTCCTGGCAGTATCATCCGCAACTACCCGACGCGACCGACCTCGCACGCGCCTTCCCCGGCACCACGATCATCCTGAACCATGTCGGCGGTGTCCTCGGCGTCGGTCCCTACAACAACCACCGCCAGGAAGTCCTGCAAGGCTGGCGCAAGGATATTTCCGAACTTGCCAAATGCCCCAACGTGTACTGCAAGCTCGGCGGCCTCGGCATGGTGTCGGTGGGCTTCGACTTCCATGAACAGGAGCTGCCACCGACCTCGGAAGACCTGGCCGCTGCCTGGCGCCCCTATATCGAGCACTGCATTGAGGCGTTCGGCGTCGATCGCTGCATGTTCGAGAGCAACGTCCCGCCCGACAAGCAGTCCGGCGGCTACACCGAGCTGTGGAACGCCTTCAAGCACATCACCGCCAAGGCTACGCCGGCGGAGAAGAAGGCCCTCTACAGCGGCACCGCGGCGAAGGTGTACCGGTTGATCGCGCCATGAAGGACCTCTCCGGCAAGACCGCCATCGTCACCGGCGCTGCCTCCGGCATTGGTCTTGGCATCGCGACCGCACTCGCCGAGCAGGGCGCCAACGTGGTGATGGCCGACATCCAGAAGGACACGGTGGAGCAGGCCGCGCACACGCTCACCGGCACCAACAAGCGCGTTATGCCGGTGCGCATCGACGTGACGCAGGAACAGTCGGTGCTGGATGCGCTGGCGCGCGCCGAAAGCGAGTTCGGCAAGCTCCACATTGCCTGCAACAACGCCGGCGTGCCGATGCACGGAACCCGCATGGTCGATGTGTCGCCGCGCGACTGGGAGTTCGTCATCGGCGTGA
Source organism: Acetobacteraceae bacterium (assembly GCA_035492535.1). Lineage (GTDB taxonomy): Bacteria > Pseudomonadota > Alphaproteobacteria > Acetobacterales > Acetobacteraceae > JAMXLO01. The sequence goes on from DATJJM010000333.1 coordinate 907, forward strand.
ACATGTGGGGCGTGATCCATGGCATCCGCCACTTCGTGCCCGCCATCCTGAAGCACGGCGAGGAAGGCCACATCGTCAACACCGCCTCGGTCGCAGGCTTCCAGAACCGCCGCGGCACGGACCAGGGCCCGTATTCGATGACGAAATACGCCGTCCTGTCACTGTCCGAGGGGCTGGAACTCGAACTGCAAGACACCAAAGTCGGCGTCTCCGTGCTCTGCCCCGGCCCGATCGCCACCAACATCGCACGCGGTGCCCGCAACCGCCCCGACCACATGGGTGGCCCGCAGATCCGCGCTACCGACGAAGCGACGCTGAGCGAGCGCCTCGCCACCACCGGCCTCGACCCGAAGCGCGTCGGCGAGCGCGTGGTGGATGCGATCCGCACCGGGACCTTCTACGCCTTCGTCAGTGCCGTGCCCGCCGATGTGATCATGGCGCGGCATCGCCGCATCGAGGAGGCACTGAACTCGGAGTGGGTGACGCACTACTGACGCGCCCGGCGTCATCGGTCGGCGTCACCCGCCGGCGTTACATCGCCGTGGCGCCGCCATCCACGACAAGCCCGGCGCCGTTCATGTAAGAGGCATCGTCCGAGGCCAGGAACACGATGCCCTTGGCGATATCCATCGCCACGCCCAGGCGCCCCCATGGCACGGTCTCGGTCACCGTCTGCCGGATCTGCGCGGTATCATTCGTGCCGGACCGCTGCGCGCGCGCCACGAATGTCTGCTCCCCCATGTCGGTCTGGATCACGCCAGGGTGGATCGAGTTCACCCGGATCCGATAACCCTTGCGTCCGAACTCCAGCGCCGTCGACTTGGTGAACAACGTCACGCCGCCCTTGGTCATCGAATACAGCGGATCGAGCTGCGACCCGACGATGCCCGCGATCGAGGCAAGGTTGACGATGGCGCTGCCATGCTCGCTCGACTTCGCCGCCTCACGCAGGGCAGGCGCGGCCATCCTGGTTCCCAGGAACACCCCGGTCATGTTCACCGCGACCAGCTTGTTCCATTCCTCCAGGCTGATCTCCTCGATCCCCTTGCCGATAAAGACGCCGGCGTTGTTCACCAGGATGTCGAGCTTGCCGAACCGGGAGAGTGCAAGGTCGACGGCGGCAACCCAGGAGTCCTCCCGTGTTACGTCCAGATGGATATACTCAGCCTGCGCACCGCCCGCCGTGATGGCAGCCACTGTCTGCCGCCCGCGATCGTCCAGCACGTCGCCCACCACAACCTTCGCGCCGGCCTGCGCCATCAGTTGCGCCGTCTCTCCGCCGATGCCGCGCGCGGCCCCCGAGATCAGAGCAACCTTGCCATCGAGACGATTCATATCGCTGGTCTCCGCTTCCACCCGTCAGCGAAAGCCTATGACATCAGGCGCGACCGCGCGAGCACCGGCAGACACCCTTATTCTGAACTCTCCGTTGACTCCGTCCGAACTGTCTCCCACGCTTCCCGCTTCGACAATCAACTTCGGACCACAGTGAAGTCATGAGCGCGCCGGACGCTGCGTGGCAGGAATTGATCGCCGCATTGCACGCGTCCGGCCGCAAGGCGGCGCTGGCGATCACCGGCGGCGGCAGCGGTGCCATCGGCGAGTTGCTGCGTGTGCCCGGTGGCTCCCGCCTGCTGATCGAGGCGCAGGTCCCCTACGACACGCAGGCGCTTGCAGCCTTCCTGGGCTTCCCGCCGGCACAGGCAAGCAGTGCCGACACCGCGATCGCCATGGCCCGCGCCGCGCGATCACGCGCCGCCAGCATGGTTCCGGCGGACACAGAGGTTGTCGGTCTCGGCGCGACGGCCGCGCTGGTCAGCGATCGCCCGCGCCGCGGCGAGCACCGGTTCCATATCGCCACCGCCGGTGCCGACCGGATCACGCATTGCACCGGCGTGCTGGCCAAGGGCCGTCGTGATCGCGCCGCCGAGGAAGACCTGGTCGCTCGCGCGATCGTCCTGTGGCTGGCGCATGCATGCGGGGTCACGGCGCCATCGCCCCGCACGCTGCTCGATGCCGACGAGCAGTTCGCCGAGACCGCCACTACAACAGTAGATGCAATCGGCCAGCTCCTGGCCGGCGTGGTCAATCGCGTCACCGCCCAGCCCGACGGCCAGCTGGCGCTGTCCGCCCCGCCCCCGGCCGTGCTGTTGCCCGGTTCCTTCAACCCGATGCACGAGGGCCATGTGAGTCTGGCGCGCATTGCCGAAGAACTCCGACAGCAGCCCGTTTCATTCGAGATCTCTGTCACCAACGTCGACAAGCCGCCGCTGGCGAGCGAGACGATCCGGCAGCGGCTCACGCAATTCGCCTGGAAGGCGGCGGTTGAACTGACCCGGGCACCCACCTTCCTGGAAAAATCCCGCCTGTTCCCCAAAGCAACCTTCGTCATCGGCGCCGATACCGCCGAGCGCCTGTTCGCACCAAGATATTACGGCGACGACGAGGATCGCATGCATGCCGCGCTGGGGGAAATCGCCAGTTCCGGCGCCAACTTCCTGGTGGCCGTCCGTCTCGACTCGGCAGGCCGCGTGCGCACGCTGCAAGACATCCTCGTGCCGCAGCGCTACGGGGATCTCTTCACCGAAATTCCCGAGCACCGCTTCCGCGTGGATCTGTCCTCATCGCAGATCCGCGCGCAGGGTTAGGCCCGCCGTCCCGTCGGATCAGCCGACAGTCACCCGTCGATACAAATGCCATGTCGCATGGCCAAGCACCGGCAGGACCACCACAAGCCCCACGAAGAACGGTATCGACCCGATCACCAGTGCCGCCGCGACGATCAGCCCCCAGGCCGCCATTGGCCCAGGGTTCATCGTCACGGCGCGCAGCGACGTCGCCATCGCGGCACCAATGCCGACATTTCGGTCCAGCAGCAGCGGGAACGACACCACGCTGATCGCCAGCACCAGCACGGCAAACAGGAAGCCGATGCCGACACCAATTCCGATCATCGCCCAGCCGGCCGGCGTGGAGAACACGTCATGCGCGAAGCTCGCCAGCGACGCCGGCGGCCGCGGGCCAAGCGTGATCGTATAGGTTGCGTTCGCCACCACCAGCCAGAGCAGGAACAGCAACGTCAGCAGCACGCCGAGTGACAGGATCGACCCAATGGATGGCGCGCGCAGCACGCCGAACGCGTCCACCCAGCGGGCGTCGCGCCCCAGCTCGCGCTGACGGCTCATTTCGTTCAGTCCGACCGCGGCAAATGGGCCCACCAGTGCGAAGCCGGATGCCAACGGAAACAGCAGCGGCAGCATGTCGTAGCCCGACGCCAGCCGCGCCAGCAGCAGTCCGATCACCGGATAGATCACGCACAGGAAGATCACGTCGGTGCGGCTCGCCTGGAAATCCCTCAGTCCCTGGGCCAATGCTTCGCCGAGGTCGTGCATGCCGATGCGCCGCACGCCAGGCACAGCGTCGCTAGCGCGATCGCTCCAATATTCCTCGGGCTTGGCGGAACCGATTTCGTGCGCCGCTTGCTGGAGCTGATCCCAGCCCCAGGCTGGCGGGGATTGGATGACCATGGCCGTACCTCCCAATGCAGAGAGGCAACGGACGATACCCCCGCCAACCGAGAACGGATGATCACAAAATCATGACTGGCACGGCCACGTGCCAGCACGAAGAACGCTCCGCGCCGTTACTCCGCCGCCTTGCGCGCCGCCAGACGGTCAATCTCGGCCTGCACGGCGGCACTCGACTGGCCAATGAAATCGTCGTGGTGATCGCGCGCATAGGCATAGGAAACGCGCCGCAATTCCCGCGAACGCTGGAAGTGCGGATGCACATACCGCGCCATCAGCTCGTAGTGTCGCTTCGTCGCGTCCCAGTCGGCCCAGTTGTGCGCCAGCTCCATGATGGCGCCAAAGCCGCCCGATCCCTTCTGGAGATTCTCGATGTAGGCGATCGCGTCATCCGGCGTTCCGATGCACGCTGCGCCGCTCTCGGTCAGGAATTGGTACGGGTCCTCGATATCCGGCGGCACGATCGGGAAGGTCGCAACGTCGTTGAAGTAATCTCGGAACGCGTGCAGCCCGAACTTCACGTTTTCCTTCGCCTTCTCTCGCGTTTCCGCAATGTGCAACAGCGTCACCAGCCGCCACTTGTTGCGGTCCGGCACGTGCCCGTTCAGCCGCGCCTGCTCTTCATACAGGCCCCAGTTCTGCGTGTGCTTGGCCATCGCATCCGGTGACGTCCCGCCGATCGACAGCATGCCGATGCCGTGCCGCCCTGACGCCAGCGCGCCCGCCGGCGAGCGCGACGCGGCGACCGCCATCTCCATGACCGGCTGCGTGTAGCAGGGAAGCTGCAGCTGTGCGTCCACCAGGGTGAACCAGTCGGTCTTCTCGGTCACCACTTCACCGCGCAGCAGCCGCACGATCACATCGAGCGATTCATTCATCATGCGGCGCTGATCGGCCGCCTTGATGCCGATCTTGAGCGCGTCATGCACCAGCGCACCCGGCCCAACGCCGAGCATCGCGCGCCCGCGCGTCATGTGATCAAGCTGCACCATCCGATCGGCCAGCATGAACGGGTTGTGGTACGGCAGCGACGCCACGCCGGTGCCGAGCCGGATATGCCGGGTGCGCTCCGCCGCTGCCGCAATGAACATCTCCGGTGAGGCGATGATCTCGAAGCCGCCGGAATGGTGCTCGCCGATCCACGCCTCGTGGTAGTTGAGCTTGTCGATGTGCTGCAGCAGTTCCATGTCGCGCTCCAGCGCGAGCGTGGGGTTCTCGGTCAGGTTATGGAACGGCGCGAGGAAAATGCCGCTGCGCAGGTAGCTCATGGGCTGGCCTCATGGGGTTACTGGCCAGTAGGATACGCCGGAACCCAAACGGGAGGAACCCGCCCATGCCCATCCGCTTCGACGACCGCGTCGCCATCGTCACCGGCGCCGGCGCCGGTCTCGGCCGCTCGCATGCAATGCTGCTCGCCAGCCGAGGCGCCAAGGTGGTTGTGAACGACCCGGGTGGGGCAGTGGATGGCCGCGGCGGCCAGCATGCCGTCGCCGACCAGGTGGTGGCCGAGATCAAGGCAGCGGGTGGCGAGGCGGTGGCCAACTACGATTCTGTCGCCGACGAGAAAAGCGCCCAGTCCATCATCGATACTGCCGTCAATACATGGGGCCGCCTCGACATCCTGGTGAACAACGCCGGCATCCTGCGCGACAAGGCGTTCGTCAACATGACGATGGAGGACTTCGACTTTACCGTGCAGGTGCACTTCTTCGGCACCGTCTACTGCACCAAGGCCGCCTGGCCGATCATGCGCAAGCAGCAATACGGACGCGTCGTGGTTACCACGTCCGGCTCCGGGACGGTCGGCAATTTCGGCCAGAGCAACTACGGTGCGGCGAAGATGGGGGTGAACGGCTTCATCAACGTGCTGCGCTTCGAGGGCGCCAAATACAACATCCTGCTGAACGCGATCTCCCCCTCCGCGCACACGCGCATGACCGAAGGCCTGCTGCCGCCCGACATGGTGAAGTTCATGCGCCCCGAGTTCGTGTCACCGGCTGTGGCCTGGCTGTGCAGCGAGGAGTGCAGTGCCAGCGGCGAGATCATTGCTGCAACCGCCGGCAACTATGCCCGCGTCCAGTACTTCCAAAGCGAGGGCGTGCAGTTCGATCCCGACCAGCCGGTCACGCTGGAGATGTTCGCGGAGAAGGTTTCGCAGATCCGCGATCTGTCGAAGGCGAAGCCCTATACCGGCCTGATGGGCACGGTGGAGCAAAGCCTGCGTGCGATGGGGAAGATCAGCTAAGATTTCACACGGAGGACACAGGAGAACACACGGAGGACCACGGAGAGGATTCACGCGCTTCGCGCGAAGCTCTTTCCTTCTTTACTCCGTGGCACTCTGTGGTTCTTCGTGACCTCCGTGTGAAACCTTCTATACATCCAGCCGATACGTCGCCCCATCGCGCACGATCCGCCCGGCCGTCGCACCGGCGAAGTGCGTACCGATCACCATCACCGGCTTGCCTGCCAGTTCACCGAACATCCGCTCCCGCGTCCTGATCCCCATCTCGGGATCGGAATCCGCCGTGGATGCCCATTCCGGATGCGCGATCTGGCAGGGATGGTGCAGGAAATCGCCGGTAATGAGCGCCTCCTCGCCGCCCGAGCGGATGCGCACGCTGACATGTCCGGGCGTATGGCCGATCGTAGGCACAAGGTCGATCTCCTCGCAGATGCGCGCATCGGTCTCGACCAGATCGACCAGTCCCGCATCGAACACCGGCCGCACCGAGTCGCCGAACACCGTCACCATGTCCTCGCGCCCTTGTGGCTTCGACCAGTGCTCGTACTCCACGCGCCCCATCAGATAGCGAGCCTGCGGGAACGTCGGCACCCACCTCCCATCCACCAGCATCGTGTTCCAGCCCACATGGTCCACGTGGAGATGCGTGCACAGCACGGTATCGATCGTCTCGCGCGGATACCCCGCCGCCGCGAGATCCTGAAGGAACGGCCCGTGCAGATCGTTCCAGGTCGAAATGCGCCGTCCCTGCTTGTCATTGCCGAGGCACGTATCCACCACGATGCGCCGCGACGGCGTCTGCACGACGAAGCTGTGGATGCTCATGCGCAGCCGCCCATCGGCATCGGCGAAATGCGGCACCAGCCAGCCGATTGGCTGGATCGCCTCGCGGGTCGCCTGTGGCAGGATGAAGCGGGAACCGCCGGTCACCTCCAGCTCCACCACCTTGGTCACCGTCACGTCGCCGATCCGCCACCGCATCGCGTCCTCCTTGTGCGTTGCATGGGGCCGTATCACGATTGGCGTTCCCGCGGGAGGATCGCGCCTTGGCCCATATCGATTACTACGTCTCTCTGAACTCGCCCTGGACGCATCTTGGCGCCGCGCGGATCGAGGCGTTGGCGGCAAAATACAATGCGACCATGCGCATCTATCCGGTGGACTTCGGCACCGTCTTCGCCGGTTCCGGCGGCCTGCCGTTGCCCAAGCGCGCCCCGCAACGCCAGGCCTATCGGATGATGGAATTGCGCCGGTGGAAGGAGTTCCTCGGCGTGCCGATCAACATCGAGCCGAAACACTTTCCCTCCAGCGAAGCGCTGACCGCACCCTGCGTCATTGCACTGCGGGAGACCCAAGGTGACGCACCGGCGATCAAGCTCGCCCATCGTGTGCTGAAGGCCGTGTGGCAGGATGAGCTGAACCCGGGTGACCCGGCGACGCTGGCGCGGCTGATCGGTGAGATCGGGCTCGATGCCGATGCGGTCATGAAGCTCGGCGCCGAACCGCGCTGGACCGAGCGGCGGGTGGCCGATACGAAGGCGGCGCTCGAACGCGGCGTGTTCGGTGCACCGAGCCATGTGATCGGCGACGAGATCTTCTGGGGCCAGGATCGGCTGGACTTTGTGGAGCGGAAGCTGGCGAGGGGCTGAACCCAGCCCTAGCCCACAAGTTCCATAATCTTTCGCAGGTCCTCAACAAAGGCGCGGTACTCTCGCGCCTTGGCGTCTTCATCGGGCACGCGCAGCAGGAAGGACGGATGCACCGTCACAAACGCACGCTGCCCATCCGGCAGCTCGATCGGACGGCCGCGTTCGCGCGTGATCGTCACCGGCCGCCCCAGCAGCGCACGTGCCGCGGTGCCGCCCATGGCCACGATCAGCTTCGGCTGCATCCGCACTACCTCGACATCCAGCCAGAAACGACAGGCCTGGATCTCCGGCGCTTCGGGGGTCTGGTGGATGCGGCGCTTGCCGCGTGGCGTGAACTTGAAGTGCTTCACCGCATTGGTGATGTAGATGCTGCGCCGATCGATGCCGGCTTCCTCCATGGCACGGTCCATGATCTGCCCCGCGGGACCGACGAACGGACGGCCGATGACATCTTCCTGATCGCCTGGCTGCTCGCCCACGAACAGCACCTTCGCATGTGCCGGCCCCTCACCGAACACGGTCTGCGTCGCCGCCTCGTGGAGATGGCAGCGGCGGCAGTCCGACGCTTCGTGCACGGCTTCCTGCAATGGCGGATCGACATGCATAGGCAGCACGATAGGGCCAAGCGCCGGCCTGTCCGGCGGACGAGGCGCTTCATCCAGGTCCTCCGCTTCCGGAATGGCCGTGCCGACGCGGAACTCTTTCGGCATTCGCCAGCCGCGCAGAGCATCGTCATCCTCGATGCGCGCGCCAGCCGCAAAGCGCAATTCGGTGCCATCCCACGCCGCCGCCCCATCGGGCGTGACGATGGCGAACCACTGATCCGGGAAGCGCCGTGCGATCAGTTGGGCGTTCGCCTCCAGCACAAAATGCGCCGGCGAGTACCAGCCAACATGCACGCCATCGACCGGCATGAATCGGACATGGGTGCGCATCCGATGCGCCTCCGCACGAACCGCCAGGGCCAAACCCTGGGCGCGGCGCATCAGCTCGTCGTCTGCCTGGCCGGCATTGGCGTTCCACACCACCCGATACAGCAGGTCGAAACGAGTCTTCTCGCGCGCCTGGATCGCGACCGACGCCAGCGCGACCAGAGAGCGCGACACGCCGAAGCTGCCGGTGCCGTCCTGGAGCGGATCACCCGCTTCGTCATGCGAGCGAACCGCCCAGCGCACCTCGTCGGGTTCGACCCCGGCGAGCACCAGGGAGCGTGTCGCCTTGCGCCAGCCCTCCCAATCGGTCTCATTCGCCAGTACAACCCGTCGCATTGCTGGAGCAAACCCTATCCCGCTAAGGTTTCCAACCCACCATGCCGCAAGACCCCGAACACTTCGTCACCATTGGCGCCGCGACCTCGCCCAGCTTTTCGCGTGATGGCGGAACGCTGTTTCACCTGCGCGGTTCCGGCCTGCCACAGGTGTGGGCACTGGACCTCGCGACCAACGATGCGCGGCAGCTCACCTTCCACGATGAGAAGGTCGCGTTGCTGCGACGCTCGCCCGTTGATGATCGCCTGATCTACGGCATCGATCGCGGTGGGGATGAGCGGCAGCAATTATGGTTGCTCGAGCCCGACAGCGAACCGCGCGCGCTGACCGCCAACATGGCGGCGATCCACGACTTCGGTGCCTGGTCACCGGACGGCACGCAGATCGCCTATGCCGCCAACGAATGCGACGAGGCGCATTTCGACGTCTATGTCCAAAAGGTCGCGACCGGCGTCCGCCAGTGCGTCTATCGCGGCAACAACATCGTCACCGTGTCCGGCTTCAGCCCGGATGAAAGCAAACTGACGCTGCTGCACGATCGCGGCTATGGTGACATGTCGCTGCTGGTGCTGGACCTGGCAACCGGCATAGCGACTGAAGTGGCCGGGCCAGCGAACTGGCAAAGCGTGCGCTGGGCAAGCGATGGCGAATCGCTGCTGGCACTGACGGACCTCAACAGCGAGTTCCTGCGCCTGTGCCGGCTGAACGGTGACGCATCGGTCGTCTATGAGGCCAACGGACGCGATGTGGAGGCGTGGTCACTTTCGCCGGACGGGCAGGCGCTGGCCACCGTGGAGAACGATCGCGGCTATGGCGTCCTGCGTGTCGGTTCCTTCAATGGCGAGCGGCCGATCGTGACGGGATTGCCGCGCGGTGTGGTGAACGACCTGGCGTGGTCGCCGGACAGCACGGCATTGGCATTCAGCGCCGCCTCGCCGACGCAGCCGCCGGGGTTGTGGCTGTGGCGCGAGGGAACGGCGCGCGCACTGTCGCAGCCGGAGGACAGCGATTTTGTCGACCTCGAACTGGTCGAATGGGCCAGCTTCGACGGCACGCGCATCGCTGGATGGCTCGCGTTACCGCGCGCCGGGAAAGCCCCGTTCCCGGCGATTGTCTGGGTGCATGGCGGCCCAGTGGGCCAGACACGACCGAATTTCCGCCCCGACATCCAGATGCTGCTGGCGCAGGGCTTTGCCGTGCTGATGCCGAACGTGCGCGGCAGCAGTGGCTACGGCCGTAGCTACACCGACAGCGACGACGTGGCCAGGCGCCTGGACAGCGTGACCGACCTGGCGCATGGCCGTGCCTGGCTCGCGGCGCATCCGGCGATCGACGCCGAACGCATCGGCATCATGGGCCAGTCCTACGGCGGCTTCATGGTGATGTCGGCGATCACCGAGCATCCGGAACTGTGGCGTGCGGCGGTCAACTACTACGGCATCGCCGACTTCACCACGCTTCTGGAATCGACCGGCTCGTGGCGCCGCAGCCATCGCGCGGCGGAGTACGGCGACGATGCAGCATTGTTCGCGCGCATATCTCCCATCCACCGCGTCGATCGGATCCAGATTCCGGTGCTGATCGCGCACGGCACGCGCGATCCTCGTGTGCCGTTCAGCGAAAGCGAACAGTATGTGACCGCGCTGCAGGAGCGGCAGCAGAAGGTTGCGTTCGAAACCTTCGACTATGCCGGCCACGGCTTCATCCGCCCGGACGATCGGCGCCGCATCTATCGGGCAGTCGCTGAGTTCTTTACGGCACACTTGGTGTGACAGGATCCAACCGCATGTACCTCCCCACCCGCAACCACCGCGTTCTGATCATGGGCCGCAACGGTGCTGTCGGCGCCAACCATCCGCTGGCGACACAGGCCGGCCTAGACACGCTCCGCGCCGGCGGCAACGCGGTGGACGCGGCCGTGGCGACCTCGCTCGCGTTGAGTGTCGTTGAACCGGGCATGTCCGGTCTCGGCGGCGACGGCTTCTATCAGGTCTACACGGCCGCCGATGCCATCGCCCGCTGCTACAACGCGACCGGCGCCGCCCCTCTGTCCGCCACCCCTGAGCGGTTCCGTGCGCGAGGCATGGCGGTGCGCGGCCCGCTCAGTGTTTCCACGCCTGGCCTGATGGGCGGACTCGGCGCGATGCACTCTGCTCACGGGCGCCTGCCGTGGCGCCACATGTTCGGCCCCGCAATCGAGCACGCCCGCGATGGCTTCGCCGCCAGCCATCACTATCGGCACTTCGCGGAAGAGGTCCGCCCCTTCCTTGCTGCCGACACGCGCTCTGGTCCGGTGTTCCTCCCTGGCCCGCTCGGCTCGCTGATCCGCCAACCCGACCTCGCCCGCACCCTTGAAGAACTCGCCCAGGACGGAGCCGAAACCTTCTACCGCGGACGCCTGGCAAAGCGCCTCGCCGATGGCATGCGTGAAGCCGGCGTGCTGGTGGACGAACGTGACCTGGAAGCCTGCCAACCCGAAGTGCAGGACCCCATCGCCATCGCCTATCGCGGCTTCCGCGTCACCCAGACGCCGCCGAATTCCACCGGCTTCACCATGTTGCAGATGCTGAAGATCGCCGAGCGGTTCGACATCGCTGCCCTCGACCCGATCCGCCGTATCCACGTCCTGGTGGAAGCCAAGAAGCGCACCTTCCTCGATCGCGAGCGCTTCGGCACCGATCCGAGGTTCGGTGATGTGCCGCTCGATCGCCTTCTCTCCGATGCATATGCCGACGAGTGTGCCGCCGCGATCGACATGGCGCACGCGGCCGATGTGGCGCTGGCGGAACCCGAGGAAGCCGTCGGCGACACCACCTACTTCTGCGTCGTCGATGCCGATGGCAATGCCGTCTCCGGCATCCAGAGCCTGAACTCCGGCTTTGGCTCGGGTGTCACCGCCGGCGACACCGGCGTGTTGCTGAACAACCGCATGGCGTATTGGCACCTCGCCCCGGGCCACGCCAACCGCCTGGCCCCCGGAAAACGCGTGCGCCACACGATGAATGCGCCGATGGTGTTCAAGGACGATCGGCTGTGGGCTGTCGAAGGCACACCGGGTGCGGACAACCAGGTGCAGGTCAACCTCCAGGTGCTGACCGCGATGATGGACCTCGGCGCCGACCCGCAGACCGCGCTGGAAGCGCCGCGCTGGACGTCCAGCCAGCAAGGCCAGGGCGCCAATTGGCCGCACGAAGGCGATGGCCGCCTCGCCATCGAGCCGGAGTTTGGCGCGGACGTGCTGAACGGATTGGAACGCCTCGGCCACCGCCTGCATCGCATCGGCTCGCTGGAAGGACCGTGCAGCGTGCAGGCGATCTGCGTGGCCGAGAACGGCGTCCGCATGGCCGGCTCCGATCCGCGGCGCGACGGCTGGGCCGGCGCCTACTGATCAACCGATGCGCCGTTTCTGGCATTCCGCCTGGATCCTGCTGATCCTGGCCAACCTGTTTTGGGCCGCGAACATCGTCCTGGGGCGCGGCGTTGTCGGCATGGTGCCTCCGATCGCGCTCGCGTTCTGGCGATGGTTCGGTGCCTTCCTCGTCGCCGTCCCGTTCGCGTGGCCCTACCTCAAGCGGGACCTGCCAACGCTGCTCGGACACTGGCCCCTGATGCTCATACTCTCCGCGACTGGCATCGCGAGCTACAACACCATGTCCTATATCGGCCTGACGTCCACGACAGCGCTGAACGTGCTGCTGCTGCAATCGGCCGGCCCGCTGATCATCATCGTCTGGGCGTTCCTGCTGTTCCGCGAAAGGCCGTCGCCCCTGCAGGTTCTCGCGGTGATGCTTTCGCTCTGTGGCGTGGCGGTGATCGCCGCGCATGGGTCGCTCGAGGCACTCCTGCATCTGTCGCTGAACGCGGGTGACGTATGGATCCTCGCGGCGATGGTCATCTACGGCATCTACGCGGCGATGTTCCGCGTCCGCCCGGCTGCACATCCGATGAGCTTTTTGGTTGCCACCATGGGCATCGGCTCGATGATGATCCTGCCGTTCTATCTTTGGGAATATGCCGAAGGCGGCCGCGTGCAAGGCAGCGTTGAGGCACTTCTGGCGATGGCCTACATCGCCGTGTTTCCGTCGTTCGTCGCCTACCTGTTCTTCAATCGCGGCATCGAGCTGATCGGTGCCGCACGAGCAGGACAATCATGGCACCTGATGCCGGTATTCGGCTCGATCCTCGCCGTGCTGTTCCTGGGCGAGCATTTCTATGCCTATCACGCGGCCGGGATCATTCTGATTGCGGGTGGGATAGTTCTCGCATCTGTGAAGAGTGAGCGCCGCACCGCAGCAGCCGAGCCGCCCGAACGGCTGACGTCAGTTTCGTAGTTGCCGCACAGGCATCCCGACATTCTTCCTCTCAATAACGGTTCCGTGTCACACGTGTTGGTGATTCGCCATGCGGGTCCCGTCGCGCAATGTTGCGCCGCGACTACAATCCCCATACTTCTATGGCGTGCGATCGCTCCTCGGTCGCACGCCGTCCTTTTCCCGTATCGCTCGCTGATCCAATGATGATTGGTTTTCCGCACCAAAACTTGAAGCCCTCCAGCATCGCGCGCGCTTGACCAAATGCCGCGCCGCTCCGAACTGCCGCGCATGGGTGCAGCCCGCCGGGGAACAGTCACAGCCATTGTTGCGTTGCTGTTGATTGCGGCGGGAGATGAGCCGCCCAGCAATGTGCAGCGTGTCCCGCCGGAGCAGGCATTGGCGATTCTCGGCCATACGGTCACAGACCAGGAAGGCAAGGATATCGGCCGTCTGGTCGATGTCCTGGTGGGCGACGATGGCGAGCCGCAAGCGGCCGTCATCGATTTCGGCGGCTTCATGGGGGTCGGCAGCCGCAAGATCGCGGTGCAGTGGAGCACGCTTCATTTCGCTCCGGCCAATGCCAAGCAGCCGATCACGCTCGATCTGACCCAGGACCAGATCAAGGCAGCGCCGGAGTACAAGGACCCGGCCAAGCCAGCGTCCGTGGTGGTGGCGCCCACCACGCCGAAGCAATGACGCATGCCGCGCGACGGCACAATTCCGGCGCGAGGGCCGCGAGCGCTCGATCTGCTGAATTTCTTCGTCGCCGATGTTCAGACCGGGTTCGGTCCATTCGTCGCCGTCTACCTGACCGCGCACAAATGGACCCAGGTCGAGATCGGCTTTGCTCTTACAACCGGAACAATCGTGGCGCTGATCGCACAGATTCCGGCTGGCGCGCTGGTCGATGCGACGACCAACAAGCGGGCAGCTGCAAGCGGTGCGCTGATTGGCGTCATCATCGCGGCGCTGCTGCTTGCGCTACAGCCAACACAATTGCCGGTCATCGTCGCGCAGATACTGCATGCCTTCGCAAGCTGCGTGCTCACACCGGCCATTGCTGCGATCAGCCTGCATCTGGTGGGGTATGCGGCGCTCGGTGAGCGATTGGGTCGGAATGCCCGCTTTGCCTCGATAGGCAACGGGCTGGCCGCGGCGGTGATGGGAGCGACGGGCGCATGGCTCTCGAGCCGCGCCGTCTTCTTCCTGACCGCGGCGCTGTGCGTGCCCGCCCTCATGACATTGGGACGCATCGGCCGGGGGCCCCATTCGCGCCGACAGACAACGACACGCTCGCTGGACTGGCCCGGAATACGCACACTGCTCGCTGATCGGCGATTGCTGATATTCGGCCTTTGTGTCGCGCTGTATCACCTGTCAAACGCCGCCATGCTGCCGCTGGCCGGTGCCGAGGTGACAATGCGCGCCGGCTCCTACGCCAACATGATCATCGCGGCCTGCATCCTGGTTCCGCAGGGTGTGGTCGCACTCTTGTCGCCTTGGGTCGGGCGCGCCGCGACACAGATCGGACGCCGCCCGCTGATGTTGCTGGGCTGGGCAGCGTTGCCGTTGCGCGGCGTGCTGCTGGCAGTCCTGCCGGACCCATGGTTGCTGGTCGCCGGCCAGTCGATCAGCGGCATCAGCGCGGCCGTATTCGGCGTCATGTTGCCGTTGCTGGCTGCCGATATCACGCGTGGTTCGTCCCACTTCAATCTTTGCATGGGATTGCTGGGATTGGCGCTGTACGCGGGCGCTGCCCTCAGCACGACGCTCGGTGGGTGGATTGCGGACGATGCCGGGTTGCCCTGGGCATTCTGCGCGCTGGCCGCAATCGGGATGGTCGCAACAGCGACTGTCTGGCTGATCATGCCGGAAACGCGGCCCACGTCAGCTTGACGTGCGGTCCGACTCGAACAGGCTGGCAAGTTCTTCGGCAGCCTGCTGCTGGCTTTGGATCATCTGCTTTTCATCGCGATAGAACGCATGCGTCTCCAGCAGGTTCTTTTCGTCGGCTTCGCGGAACACGGTGACCGCATGTGCCGCCGCGTCCGGCTCCACGCCGAGCGTTGTCAACGCGACGCGGGCCAACTCCAGGCTGGAGAAATATGTATCGCGCACCTGCCCAGCGACCTCGCGGTCCATCAGCAGATGCGCGAACCAGCGATTG
Source organism: Acetobacteraceae bacterium (assembly GCA_035492535.1). Taxonomy (GTDB): domain Bacteria; phylum Pseudomonadota; class Alphaproteobacteria; order Acetobacterales; family Acetobacteraceae; genus JAMXLO01. The sequence continues at coordinate 16,076 of DATJJM010000333.1, forward strand.
CGTGCCCGCGCCAGGATCGCCAGGTTGGGAAAATCACGCTTCGCGACCTCGACCACGCGAACGACGGCCGGTGGATCGTCCAGCGCAACCACCAGCAGCTTGGCCTGCTCGGCGCCGGCAGCGCGCAGCATGTCGGGACGCGTGGGATCGCCGAAATACACTTTCTGGCCGAAGCGGCGGACCACTTCCACCTGGCCGGCATCGCGTTCAAGCGCCGTGAAGCTGATGCCGTACATACGCAGCACACGACCCACGATCTGGCCGAACCGCCCGAAGCCGCAGATGATGACGGACGTCTCACCGGCATCGATCGTGTCGTACACCGGCTCTGCCACAGGGCGTCTCCGCAGCATCGCCTCAGACCCGGCGAACAGGATCGGCGTCGCCAGCATCGATGCGGCGGTGGCGAGCGTTGCCAATGACGCGTGGTCCTGATCAAGCGCGTGCGCGGCCACCGCGGCGCCGAACAGCACGAAGCTGAATTCGCTCGCCTGCGGCAACGCAAGGGCGAAGCGCAACGCGTTGATGTTGTCCTTGCGGGCGACGCGGGCAAGCACGAATGCGATCACCGCCTTGACGACAAGCAGCGATAGCGTTGCCACGGCCAGCAACAGAGGCTGGGTGCGCGCCAGCGACAGATCCGCCGACATGCCAACGGAAATGAAGAAGAACCCGAGCAGCAGGCCCTCGAACGGTTCGATATCGGCCTGGAGTTCGTGGCGATACTCGGACTCGGACAGCAGCACGCCAGCCATGAACGCGCCAAGCGACGGCGACAGATTGCCCTGCGTGGCAAGCAACGCAGTCCCTGTGACAATCAGCAGCGATACTGCGGTAAAGACCTCGGGTGTCTTCGTGCCGCCGATGGCGCGGAACAGCGGACGCATCAGGAAGCGGCCACCGACCAGGATGATCACAATCACAGCGGCCGCACGCGCGACGTCGTGCCACGGCACCTGTTCGGGAACGCTGTTGCTCGCAAGCAGTGGTACCAGCGCGACCAGCGGGATGAAGGCCAGATCCTGGAACAGCAGCACCGCGAACGCATCGCGGCCGGCCGGCTTGGTCAGCAGATCGCGCTCGGCCAGCATCGGCAGGACGATGGCCGTGGAGGACATGGCAAGGCCGGCACCGATGACGACTGCTCCCTCCCAGGCCAGGCCTGCGAGATAGGCCAGCCCTGCAATCGCCGCCGCGGTGATGACCACCTGAGCGCTGCCGAGTCCGAACACTGCACGGCGCATCACCCACAGGCGTTGCGGACGGACCTCCAATCCGATCAGGAACAGCAACATCACCACGCCAAGGCCGGCGATGGAGGTGATTTCGTCCACATTGGTGATCAGGCCAATGCCCGCCGGCCCGATGATGATGCCAGCAATCAGATACCCCAGCACGCTGCCGAAACCCGCGCGCCGCGTCAGTGGAACAGCGATCGTAGCCGCGGCAAGCAGGGCGACGAGTGTCGTCAGCATTTACGCGTCCTTCGAAGTTCACTGGGCGGCCGTGCATACACCTCGGCGAACACGGCATTGAACCGCCGCAGACTGCCGAAGCCCGCAGCAAAGGCAATCTCGGACAACGGCATCTTCGTCGTATCGATCAATCGCTTGGCCCGCTGCACGCGTGCCGTCCGGGCGACCTGTCCCGGACTTGCCCCCACATGCACGGTGAACAATCGCACGAGATGCCGCTCGCCCACGCCCAATCGAGCCGCCAGACGGCTGACGCTCGTCTCAGAACCATCGAGCGCGCCTTCGGCGATCAGCCGCAGGCCACGGGCGACTGTCGTCCGCGAGCCGTTCCAGGCCGGCGAAAACGGTGCAGCTTCCGGGCGGCAGCGCAAACATGGACGAAAGCCTGCCAGTTCGGCTGCTGCCGCGGAAGGAAAGAAGCAGACATTCCTTGAACGTGGCGGCCGTACCGGACAGACAGGACGACAATACACGCCCGTGGTGCGCACCCCCGAGAAGAACCGGCCGTCATAAGCGCGATCGCGCGCCAGCCGGGCGCGATCGCATTCCGCTGCATCCAGCATCGCATCCTCCAACGCCTCGGGGACGGAGTCTGATTCCGGCGAGTGCTGCATCGTGCCGGCGCGTTAAGCGTAGTGCGTCGACGGGATGAAAGCGAGACATGCAGCCAGTTCTGAACAATCCGATGTGGCACGCACGGATCGGTCCACGCGTCCGGCTGCGAGCGACGGTCTGATGTTCTTCGGTTGGAAAGTCGTTGCGACCGCCTTCGCCGTCGCGACGTTCGCCTGGAGCTTCGGTTTCTACGGACCGGCAGTGTTCCTGAACACGCTGCATCAGCAGCGCGGCTGGTCCGTGTCGGTGATCTCGGCAGCGATCACCGTGCACTACCTGGTAAGCGCCACACTGACCGTCCGGCTGCACAGCCTGCATCGCCGGTTCGGCATCGCCTCGGCGACACGGTTCGGCATTGCGGCGCTGGCATTTGGCGTCATTGGCTGGTCACTGGCCGCCCGACCATGGCACCTGTTCGCCGCGGCGATGGTGACCGGCGCGGGATGGTCGGCCACCAATGCCGCCGCGATCAACGCCATGGTCGCACCGTGGTTCAACCGCCGGCGAGCGCTTGCCCTGAGCCACGCATTCACCGGTTCAAGCATCGGTGGCGTGGTGTTCACGCCGCTCTGGGTTGCGCTGATCGCGCGGTTCGGCTTCACGGAGGCCGCCATGATGATGGCAGCGCTCACGCTCACGGTGCTGTGGCCACTGATCGGTCGCACTCTTGCCACGACACCGGCGGCCTTGGGCCTGCATCCGGATGGCGATACCGACGTGACCGCGACAGCGCCGGTAGTGGGCAGCGGACCATCGCTGCGATTCGCCACGTTATTGCGCGATCGGCGCTTCACCACGCTCTCGGCGGCATTCGCGCTCGGCCTGTTCGCGCAGATCGGACTGACGGCGCATCTGGTGACACGCCTTGCACCGGTGTTTGGCACCGGCAATGCCGCTGCCTGCGTCAGCCTTGCGACGTTATGCGCGGTGCTTGGCCGGTATCTGCTGGGCGTTCTGATGGGGTCCGACCGCCGACTGGCAGCGATGGGCAACTTCTGGATGCAGGCCGTCGGCACGGCGTGCCTGGCATTCGGCACCGGGCCAATAACGCTGCTGCTTGGCTGCGTCTTGTTCGGCCTCGGCATCGGCAACCTGGTATTGCTGTCCCCACTGATCGCACAGCGCGAGTTTCCGCCAGGCGACGTGGCTCACATCGTCGCGCTGGTGACTGCCGTCAACCTGTCGGTGTTCGCGTTCGCGCCCGCGCTGTTCGGCTTGCTGCGCGAGGCATCAGGCAGCTACACCGTCCCCTTCCTGCTGGCTGCCGCCGTTCAGCTCCTGGCAGGCGCGATCGTCCTGTTCGGCCGCGAACCGGTCAGCTTTCTCGCACGAAGCGATTGCGCAGAACACCCAGGCCGGTGAGCTCCACCTCCACCACATCGCCATGCACCAGGTTGGGAGACGTCCCATCCGTCCCCATCCAGATCACATCGCCAGGATACAGGGTCAGGTAGCGGGTCATCGCCTCGATATAGGTGGGGATGTCGAAGATCATGTCGTTGGTCTTGAAGCGCAGGTCTTCCTTGCCGTTCACCCGCACGATGGTGTCCATCCTGTCGATATCGACATCCGTATCGATCCACGGCCCCATCGGCTTGAACGTGTCGGCGTTCTTCCCTCGCCAGAATGTCCTGTCCCCACGCTGCCAGGTGCGCTCGCTCACGTCGTTGCCGATGGTGTAGCCAAACACGCAGGACATCGCGTCGGCCTTCGACAGGTGCTTGACCTGCTTGCCGATGATGACGATGAGCTCGCCTTCGTAGTTGACCTTCTCCGTGGCATCCTTCGGGATCACCACATCCTGCCCGTGCGCGATCAGCGCATTGTTGGCGCGATAGCCGATATCCGCCTTCTCCGGAAACACCGGCTTTTCCCCACGCCGTTCCGCCATTTCACGGATATGCGCCGCATAGTTGATACCCGCCGCATAGAAGGTGCGCGGGATC
>DATJJM010000334.1:0-23594 GCA_035492535.1 Acetobacteraceae bacterium
GAAGTCATCGTCGCGGGCCAGAGTACCGGCGGGGAGTGCGCGGGCAGCGACGATATAGCTGACGAGCAGCGGTGCGGGCGGCGACGATTGCACGGCCACCGGCCTGGGGGTTTGCCGCATATGATAGATCGTGCCGCCGAGCCCGAGGGCGGTGAGAAGCATCACCCCGATGAGGGACAAGCGCAGACTAGACGACATGATACACTCCAGTCACGAGGGTCCAGACGCCGCCGCAGGCAATGGCGACGCCATACGGCAACGGGGCGCGGCGCAGATTGCGCCAGCGTTCGACGGCATAGACGCGGCGTAGTTACGAAGCTCCGGCGGGCGGCCGTGCGGGACGCGGGAGATGGCGCAGCAGGAGGTGCATGAGGGCGAGACCGCCGCCGGCCAGTGCCATCACCGTGAGCAGCTGCATGAGTTCGGTGGCAGGCAGGCCGATGATCAGGGCGCCGAGTAGCTTGACATCGCCGCCGCCGAGATAGCCGCGGACATAGCAGAAGAGAAGCAGGGCGAGGGACAGCGTGCTGACGGCGAGCCAGGGCAGCAGCTGCGAATGATCACCGATGGCGACGCGCACGACTGTCAATACGGCGAGCAGCAGGGAGATTGTGTTGGGGATCAGGCGTGCGGCGATGTCGGTCATCGCTGCATAGATCAGAAGCAGGACTTGCAGGCCGGCGATGAATTGGAGGCAAGTCATGATCCGGTCCTCAAGAGCAGGTCGGGGGCCGCAGCCCCCGACACACCCGTTACGCAGGCAGCTTGGCGACGATAGAGTCAATCCCGGCCTTCAGAGCCGCGCCGATACCCGTGCCGGTGCCGGTGCCGAAAGCGGCGAGCACTGCTGCGACAACGCAGGCAGCGACGATGACGTATTCGAACGACACCACGCCGCTCTCGTCGGTGGTGACCCGACGCAGCCGGATGGCGCCTTCACGCAGACGTACGAAGGTCTTCAACATGACATTTCCCTCAAGGATGAAGATTCGGCGATCCGGTTTTGCGATCACCATTGCGGCAAATGCCGCCAACAGGGCTTCTGTATTAATATTTGGTCGAAATGTCAACTTAATTTAACAGGACACATACAATAGCCTACTGATGAATACATTAGCATGACTTAGCAATACATGGGCATGCTGGCGGATTTACATTGTATAAAGGACTGCCCCGTGCTATGACAATGGCGTCCGCTCGGGGCATTTATTAATGGTCGCCACACTCTCAGGAATCGGCAGAGTCTTAAGCGACAGACGCGGTGCTGTGGCGCTGGAAACCCCGTTCGTTCTGATCGTCCTGTTCTTCAGTCTGTTGTTCCCGCTCGCCGATCTCGCGGTTGCGGGATTCGCGCTGGTCGGCGGGTACCAAACGCTGCGCGATTTCGGCCAGTACATCCAGTACCACCCGCCCGCGGATCTCACCAACTATGCCAGCTGGAAGTCGGCGTTGCCGAGCAGTGTCAACGGCTATCCGATCGTCCATCTGCATGTGTATTGCGGCACAGCGGATTGTGCCGCCGGAAATACAGCGCCTCCGGGATATTTTTACTTTGAAACCACTGTCACGCTTTCACCGATGGTTCTGGGGCCGGTGCTGTGCGGGGGGACGGCGACCACGTGCACACTGACCCTCAAATACTCGGAGCAGTTCCAGTAGGACGTCATATGCGCAAGTTCATTCACTGCCGACGCGGCACGGTCAGCCTGATGACAGTCATTGTCATGGTGCCGTTGATTGCGGTGCTTGCCCTCGGCGGCGAAGCCGGCACCTGGTACATCACCAAGCAGCATGCGCAGAATGCAGCAGATGCCGCGGCGTATGCGGGCGGGCTGAAGCGCGCCTGTGAGATCGGGGTGCAGAGCGGCACGCCTTGCGGTGACGCGCAGTCCGTCAGCTATCGCGGCAAGCAGTTCGCCGCGCGGAACGCGTTCTGCAATGCCGGTGACGCCGGCTATCCCGGTGCCACCTGCAACACGGCGCTGACCCAGACGGTTGCCATCGATGTCGGGACCTTCGCCGGGGGGGCGTGGACCACCGTGGCCGGCGGCAGCTTTGTGCGCGCGACGATCACACAGCAACAGCCGAAGTATCTCGCGGCGGTGTACGGCGCCGGGACGGTCACCATCGGCGCGCAGGCCATTGCACAGGTCAGCAACCTGGCGAATCCGTGTGTCCTGGCGCTCACCGGCTCGATCAGCTTCCAGGGCAGTCCGAACATCAATGCGCCCAACTGCGGCATGGCGTCGAACGGCACTGGCCAGAATGCGATCGACTTCACCGGTGGGGTGCATGACTTCAACGTAGGGTCACTCTCGACCGCAGGCGGGTGCAGCGGAACGGCCTCCCAGTGCGGTACTGCCCTCACTCATATGCCGCCCACAACCAACCCCTATGCGGCGCTCGACACGGCCATTGCCGGTCTGAGCCTGCCCAATTGCAGCGGCGGCGGAGGTGGCAGCCTGACGGCGTACACCGCCGCCACACCCTGCAAGAACAACAACGTGACGCTCAACGGCAACACCCCGATAACCGCGACCGGCGGCGTCTACTTCATCTCCGGTCAGCTTCGTCTCAACGGCACCAGCACCTCGATCGTCGGCGACGCACTGCTCATCATGTTGCCAGGATCATCGCTGTCCATGCGAGGTGGCACAACCATCAACCTCAGCGGTCCGTCGTCGATCTCAGCGTCGCAGCTTCCGCCGTCATTGCGCCCCTATGCCAGCACAAGCGCTGGCGGCAACGGACTGCTGGACAACATGGTCATCTATGATGCCGAGACCAAACCGCCGGCAGCCGGCGGCAGCAGCAGCATGACATTCGGTGGCAACAGCAATATCACGCTCCAGGGCACGATTTACGCACCCAACGTGGCGATCACCTTCCAGGGCAACCCCACCATCCGGTCCTGCGGCGAGATCGTCGCCGCATCGATCGCCTTCAATGGCAACGCGACTTTCACCAACACGGGTTGTTCGTCGGCGAGCAAGCCCAGCAGCATTTATGTATCCCTGGTGCGGTGATGTTGAAATCCAACCAACGGGGCGCTGTGTCGTTCGAGTTCGTGCTGGTCGTTGTCCCAGTCCTATTGTTGATCTTTGCCATCATCGACCTTGGTCGTTATGCGATCACGATCCAATCCCTGAACCGACTGGCCAGTGCCGGTGCCCGCGACGTGATGATCCACTGCTACTCGGACAAGGTGCTGCACAACAAGTCGCCGTCCGAGTGCTCCAGCTATACGCCGCTCCCCGCCGCCGCTGACCAGGAGGCCGTCGCACCCTATCTGTTCGGCGCCGGCCTCACGCCAACCTTGGCGATCGCGCCACTGGGCGTGGGAGCGAAGGCGCTGACGATCACCGCCACGCAACCCAGCTTCACCATGATCATGCCGGGGTTCTCGGCGCTCAACGGTCCGAGCGCGTCCACATCGGTACCATTCTAGCGGAATAGCAGACAGGAGTTGGCCAGTGCTGATGCTGATATTGGATGCGTTGACGCGTTTTTTAAGGGACGCCACGAGCCCTTTTTCCTATTTCCAGCCATGGAAGCATTGGCGAAGTCGATACTTTGTCTGTTCCTGTTTGGACTGATCGTCCGGATCGTGGCCCGGATCTGATGCCCGCACGGCGGATCCTTGCGCGAGTGTGTGTTCACACCACTCGCACAGCTCTCACGTTGAACGCAGGGTCACTCCAGACACTGTCCCGCTCGTAGCGGCGCCAAAGATCGGGTGGCAGGATGGCCTGCCGGTCCACGGACCGTACCACCGGGCGGATCGTGTGCAGGCCGGGTGTTCCAAGCCGGGCATCGAATTCCGCAGCGTCCAGCGCAAGATTGTCAAAGTCGTGCGCAAAAGGCGGCAGGCCGGTGAATTCGTAGACCACCTGCATCGCATAGGCTGGCTCGCGCGTCAGGGTCTCGTAGGACAGCAGCAACAACCGATCGGATTCGTTGCTGTGCATGGCCTGTTTCAGGGCGTTGAGTGCGAAGCCAATCATCCCGGTGCGGCTGGTCAGACCCTCGGCGCGAGAATAGACGGTGCCGGCGGGATCGAAGTCGAAGATCTTTGAAAGTTCCCATCGGTTCTGCCGGATCAGACGCTCGATACTGTCGATGATCCACGCGATGTCCCGCACACAGCAGATCACTTTGGCCTTCGGAAAGAGGGCGGCAAGCAGATGCAACCGGGTGCACCAGGCACGATTGGTATCGAACACCGTGCGGGCCGGATGGATGGCGTGGTAGTAATTGTCGAATAGCCCGCGCAGAAGTGCCTGCCGTTGGGTATCGTCAATCATCACAGCGGTTTCGTTGCCTTGACTGATCTCCCGCAGCATGGCACCGACGAGCGAGCCCAGCGGGCTCGTGATCCCGGCATGCAGGGCAGGGTTCTGGAGCAGCAATGCAGCCAGGAGCGTTGAGCCCGAACGTGGCAGACCAGAAATGAAGTGAATGCCGTTCCGCATGGGTCAGGCAGCGCGTCGGTCAGTGAGCGGGTAAGCCATGCCGGCCGTGGTGGCATGAATTTCGAGCATCGATCCACCGTTGACGGTGAGCCGTATTTCTGCGTCTCCGTCGGTCCAGCGGCACATGCCTTGATTGCCTCGCTCGACCATCCACCAGCCCCGTGTCAGAGCGGGATGGTCCAGCGGTATGTCCTGCATGGTGTCGCTGTCGCCGCGGAGCAGGATCCGTGTGACGCACATGCCGAGACGACGACGATCGTCGATCCATGGCCGGGCGTCGGTTGGCGAGGCAGCACGCGAGACCACGCGCAGCTCGTGCGCACCGTTCGGCAGGACAAAGTGGTAGCGTCCATTCCGGTGATCGATCGGTCGCAATGTGGCGCCTTGGGCGATGATGCACAGTTCCGCATCCGCCGTGGTGCGAGTCGAGGGTGGCGGCAGGCCCAGTGAAGCGGCGCGCCTGGCGAGGCGATCCCAGACCGGCCTTACACTGTTCTCGTCCCAAACGAATGGCATGCAGGAGGCGGCTTCGCGGGTCGGATGATCCGGCTGGCTGGTCAAGTCCGGATGTAAAGCAAATGGTTCATCAGCGTTGGCGAAGAAACCACGATTGCCGGTGTCGAGGTAGCTCTCGGTCGGCAGGCCTTCGGCCAGCAGGATGGCATGCGTTTCCAGTTCGATGTGGAAGTACTCGATGGCGGCGAGGGTCTTCGCCTGGCGGATGGTCGTTCCATTGATGAGCTGGCGGGCGCAGATCAGCTTGCCGTCTGCGAGGATCGCGTGATCGGGCGATACCAGCAGGTCGCGATGCGGCACATTGTCGGCGAAGGCGCCTCGCTGGATCAGCACGGGTGCAATCGCTTCCCGGTTCGGATGCGCTCGTGGATCGACGCGCCGCCAGCCGATCCATTTGATCGGCTTGAACACTGTCGCGCCGCTGACCTCTGTGGCCACCATGTCGCCGATGGCGAGAGCTTCCACCGCGGTCTCGCCGTCTTGTGTGGCGATCCGGGTCCCACGGAGGAAGCAGACCATGGTGATCGTGACCATCCCATTGCCGGCGTTTTCACCGGCCACAAGCACCTGATCGGTGCCGCCGTCGAACGAGCCGCCACCGCCGCCACCACCGGCGCCAGCACCGGAGAAACTCCCATTGGCTCCGCCGCCGCCGCCGCCGCCGCTGTAGCCACCGCCACCGCCGCCACCGTTGAAGCCCCCGCCGCCTCCGCCACCGAAGCCTCCGGCCCCGTTCCCTGAATAACCGGCGCCGCCGGTGTAGGTTGCACCAATGCTGCCGCTACCGCTGGTGGCGTAGCCGCCGCGAGCACCGCCAGTCCCGCCGATGTAGCCGCCGCCACCACCGCCGGCTTTGCCGCCGCCGGCGCCGCCACTGCCGCCACTGCCGCCTGCGCCACCCCCGGTGCCTATACCAGCGTCACCACTTGTGTTGATGGAGCCGTCGCCGCCGTTGGAGGCACCGTAACCACCGCCGCCACCGCCGCCGGCTATGACCAGGGGGATGTGGACGGGGTTGGTGCCGTTGAAGGTTTCCCTCACAAACGTCCCGCCGCCACCACCGCCGGCGACGCCGGACGCACCGGCTCCGCCAACGACGACTTCGATGACCTCGCCGGCGGTCAGGACGAAGTCTCCGCCCACTTCCGCGCCGAGGCCGCCGGTGGTGTCACCGCCGTTACCACCTTGGGCCCCATAGGCCACGATGTCGTAGGTTCCGGACGTCGTAATGGTTTCGGTTTGAATGACCGCACCTTGATACGTGAACGTTCCAGACATATGCGCGATAGCTCCAAAAGGGGAACGGCATCGTGAAGTAACGAGAGAGGGCATGCCTCATGGCAGGCGGCAATCTTGCCAAGTGTCACTTGCATCAGCGGATGCGAGCGGAACGAAAATTAATCATGACAAAAATGTAAGAAAGCGGCGAAGCCTGTGTCAGCGACGAGGGGTCGCCCGACGGTCGATTAATCGACAATTCTCGAAATCTGAATTTCCCTGCTGCGGAGCAACTTAGTTGCGCCGAATCCCTTCCCCGCGAGGAGAAAGAGCGGTCAATCCAGTACGCGCCGGATCGAGTTGAGGGCGGCGGCCAGGCTGTCGAACATCTCTATGCGCATGTCGGCAGCCACGGTGACCTTCACCCATAACCGCATGCCTGTTGGAGCGTGGATGAGATGGGTTGGCTGAGCGTTCGCTGCCACCGAGATGACGACGCGCCGATAGAGCGCCGGATCATCCGTCTTGCGCTCGCTCACGTAGGCGGCCGGGACGTCTCCGGCGAGAGCCAGCCACTCGTGGACCAACTGCCGCTCGTGAGGAGCGAGGTCTCTTGGTGGATAACGCAAAAGAACATCACGCATCGTGTCGTCTGGCATGGGATCGTGCTTGATGGCCGATGAGCTGTATAGCCAATCGTAGGCCGATGCGTGGCGGGGGCGCCAGTCCCAAGAGTCGGAACCGGTCAAGGGGGAACGGTGACTGAAGCAGGCTCGAGCGGGTTGACGGGTGGCTCGCCGATGAAGAAGCCCAGGACCTGGCGGAGCGCGTCACGCGTCATGTTCAACCAGTCCCAGGTCGCGTTGGGGTTTCGATCTTGCTCTTTGGCAAATGCTTCGCGGCGGCGGGATTTTTCGCGCATTAGCCTGTCGATGCTGCCGCCGAAACAGGTCATGAGTTCGAAGAGTTCGTTCCAGAAAGCGCTTTGGCAGAAGCCGGGGACAACGGCGAGATCAAGACAGATGTCGAAGATGGTGCGCCCGACCGGGCGGCGGCGCGCAAGGCGTTCGAGGTCCTCCAGGGTGGGCATGAAGAGTTCGGGATCATTCCAGCCGGCGGGGCGCGATGCGCGCCTGCGTGGGGCGGGGTGTGTGGCGGCGGACTGCCCGAGTTCGGCGGCTGGAGCAGGCTGTGCTTCCGGGGTGCGGGCGCGGGGCTGGACGATGTCGATGTCCTTGCCGGTGGCGGCGCGGGCGAGGAGCACGCGTTCCAGTGCCGCGGCGCGCAAGAGGCCTCGGTTCAAGTGGGCGAAAATGGTGGGGAGGTTAGCGGTGCCGAAACACGCCGCGATGGCGCTGAAGTTGGGGGCGCTTGCGCGCTGGCGGACAGTTTCCATCAGGTGGCGGCCGTAGATGAGCAGGATGCCGACTGCATGGAGCAGGATGTCGATGTTGCGAGGCGGAGTGGTGGCGGGGTGATCCTGTGCGGGATCTGGCGGGGAGGCGACGGACGAGGTGGTCTCGGTGGTGTCCTGCATCGGTAGCCCGAATGATGCGGATAGTTAGTCTTTATGTCAAGGAATTTGTTCCTGTGCGACCGCGATGCCGTGCGTGCGGTGGCGAAAATGCAAGATTTTTAACACGGAGGAAGATCGAGGGACGACGGAGGACCACGGAGAAAGCAGGCGTGCGCTTCGCGCGAAGCGCCAAAATCTTATCTCCGTGGCCCTCCGCGTCCCTCGATCTTCCTCAGTGTTGAATCTTTTCGTGGTAACCGCCGCGTCCGTCCAAACGCGTTTACCCCGGACGGATCCTGCTATGTGATTGGTCCGATGCCAGAAACGACACATGCGCACAGATTTCTCGCCGGCAGCGATGTCGGCAGGGCACCGCTCGTGCTGCTGCACGGGTCCGGTGGTGGTGAAGCCGATCTGATGCCGCTGGCCGAGGAAGTGGCACCAGGGGCGGCGATGCTCGGCATCCGCGGAACGGTTGCCATCGACGGGGGGTATGCGTTCTTTCACCGCTTTCCGGATCGTCGGGTGGACGAGGCGGACATCGCGGCCAGAGCACCAGTGCTGGCGGACTTCATCGCAACGTCCTGCGCCGGATACGGGCTGACCGGACGGCCCGTAGCGATCGGGTTCTCCAATGGGGCGATCATGGCCGCGGCCCTGTTGCTGGCGCGTCCTGGGCTGCTGTCAGCGGCGATCCTGTTCCGGCCGCTTTCCCCGTTCTCCGACGATCTGCCGCACCGGTTGGATGGGACGCCGGTGCTGATCATCGACGGGGCAAAGGACAGGCGGAGGGCACCTGGCGATGGGATGCGACTGGCTGAGCGGCTGGGTCGTGCCGGAGCGCTGGTGACCCATCATGTGCTGCCGGTCGGGCATTCGATCACTGGGGAGGACAGAGGGATTGCGAAGGAGTGGCTTCGGACACTCACCGCGTCGCTTGGATATAACAGGGGCTTCAAAGGGCCTGCCTGCGATTGACCTCGTCAGTTGACGTGCGGACGACGCGAACCACTGACTTGCGAAGTTCGCTGACTGCGATGTTCAGTCCGGCAGCATCGTCCCGCACTTCTGTCGCATGCTTGCCGGTCTGCTCGGCTTCAGCCGTGACCTCCGTCACGCGGCTGGTCATTTCGTTGGCGGCCGATGCGGTCTCGGATACGCTGTGGGCAATCTCTGCCGTCGCAGCGCCTTGTTCCTCGACAGCTGCAGCGATCGAACCGGCAATGGCATTGATCTCGGCAATGGTCTGCTCGATGCGTGTCACTGCGGCAACCGAGGCGCCTGTGGCGCTGCGTACCTCACCGATGTGTTGCGCGATCTCATCTGTGGATCGTGCCGTCTGGGTCGCAAGTGCTTTCACCTCGGAGGCGACCACGGCGAAGCCCTTGCCGGCATCGCCCGCGCGAGCAGCCTCGATGGTGGCATTCAGCGCCAGGAGGTTAGTCTTTGCAGCGATCTCACCGATCATATCGGCAACCGCGCCTATGCGCCCTACTTTTTCATTCAGCGCCTCAATGGTCGCCCGCGTCTCGGTGCCAGCGGCGACGGCACGACCGACGATGATGGCCGACTGGGCCACCTGGGCACTGATCTCGCGGATAGCGGCGGTGAGTTCCTCGACGGCACTTGCCACTGTCTGGGCGTTGGCCAGTGCCAGCGCGGAGGCTGTCGCCGCGCTTTGAGCCGAGTTTCCAGTGCGGGAGGCTGACGCACGCATTTCCTCGGCGGTGGCAGTCATAGCAGTCGTGCGAGCCGAGACCTGATGCAGTGCCGTCGTTGTCTCACTCTCGATCTTGTCCGCCATGTCGGCCAACGCCGCCTGCTTGTCGGCCTCAGCGCGTAGACGAGATGCGGTCGCTTCTTCGTCCAAGGTGCGAGCCTGGGCAGAGGCGTCTCGGAGCACCAGCAATGCCTTGGCCATTTGTCCGATCTGATCGGTCCTTCGGACAAAGGGAACATCGCAGTCCAAGGTGCCGTCAGAGATTTCAAGCATTGTCCGAGCCAGATCAGTCATCGGACGCATAGTCGCGCGGAGAACCCAGAAATATGCCAAGCCGACCAGAGCGCTTATCACCACGGCGCCGATCAGCGCCTCCTGGGTTATCTTGGCCAAGAACGCTTGCGCATCGGCGAGAGGTACACCAACGAACAGGATACCCACGGTTTGTGCCTGAGCATCCTTCACTGGCTCGTAGATGGCCAGATAGGCTTTACCCAGGATGGTCGCTGGCCCTTGGTACATGCGTCCGTCCCGCAATACTGCGTCGCGGGCAGGGCCGGCCGCGAGCTTGGTGCCAATGCCGCGTGAACCGTCGGGATTCTTTACGTTGGTAGCGATCCGGGTATCGCCGCGGAAGATCGTGACTGCCGCACCGGTCACGTCTCGCACTGCGTCCACCAGATCATTGCGATCGTTCAGTTTCGTGGTTCCGAGGACAAGTTGGCCGTCGGCCGTTGCGTTCCATGACGCGCCGAGTGGCGCCAATTCATGCTTCAACAAGGCGATGCTTGCGCCGAGCGATTCCTGTGCCCGTTGGATTCCATTTTCTTCAACTGCCCGCAAAGTCCAGAACTCGACGCAAGCGACAGCGATCAGCAGTGCCAGCAGTGACCCTATCAACAGGCGAACGACGATGCCGATTCGATCTGCCCATTGTACCCGAATAGGCGCAGTTGCTGCGGCCGCGGGGCGATCCATGACGCATCGGCTCCTCGATCAAAACGATACCGGCGTCCCCGCCGCGACTGGGGCGCGGGCGCTAGGCGCACCGCATCGACGTGGCTGTGCGGCTGCCAATCGGCACAATTTACCCAAAGCAATGAATAAATGATGAACTCATCGACTTGCTGCCAATCACCCAACGCCCATGCATGGTGGGGACGAAGTCGGGGCCGTTATTTACAGCGGCTAGCATCCTTTCCTTCTGGCTACGCATCGGTGTGGTCCAGGCATTTCCCAACACGCAAGAATGATGGGGCTTCGCAGCGTGTCCACGGCGTATGTTGCGCTACCGGAGTGGTTTCTCGCCGCGCGAACAAGGGTGCCGCAGGGACGCTGCCAATCACCATGCGCCCACCGGGACGCTGGCTCCCATCGCGCCCGCTTGACCAACCCGGCCGGCTGCCCATCATTTGTCTACGAACAAAATGGCTGGAGGCCACCCTGGACGCATCCATCACTCCGGGCGACGACGGCCTGGCCAGCTTCACCGTCGAAGACCATATCGGTTATCTCCTGCGGCGGGCGCACCAGCGGCACGTATCGATCTTCACGGCTGCCGTGGCGCAGGCGGACCTTACGCCGACGCAGTTCACCGCGCTGCTGAAGGTGGTGCAGCTCAAGCGGACGACACAGAATTTGCTGGGGCGCCACGCGGCGATGGATCCGGCGACGATCCAGGGTGTGGTGAGACGGCTGATCGGGCGGGGACTGGTCCATCGGGGGCGTGATCCGATGGACCGCCGGACGGCGGTGCTGGAGGCGACCCCGGCAGGCGTTGCACTGATCACGGGTGTCGTGGCATCCGCGCGCCAGGCGCATGACGCGGCACTGGCGCCTCTGTCGCCCCAGGAGCGGGCGCAGGTCATGGCGCTGCTGCGCAAGATGGGCTGATTGCATGGAACGGTTGGGTTTCGATTTCGGATTTGCCGAGTTGGCGACGCGCGAGGGGCTGGTAAGGCTCGATCGGTTGTTCCTGGAGCGACTGGCCGGCGAGGACGCGGCGCTGCACGGGCGGCTGATGGCGGCACGGGCGGAGCCAGACGCGATGGCGGTGAAGGACGAGAGCGACCTGGTGGTGGCACTGGGGCCGCATCTCGACGCGTTCGTGGCGGTGCTGTTCGGGATCGAGGCGGAGACTTTGGCGCTGGCGAATGAGACGCACGCGCTGGACCCGATCCACGCGTGCAAGCGGCTGTTCGTGCAGCGCCAGGCGGTGAAGAAGTATGCCGATCCGGCCGGGTTCGATGGGGCGGCGTTGCGGGCGGCGCTGGAGGCGCTGATCGGCGGGGCTCTGACCGAGGCGGCGTTTGCCGCGCGGGTGGCTGACTGGGAGAAGGCGGGCGATGCCGAGGCGCTGGATGTGGCTCTGCGCTATGCTGCCTGGGCGACACTGACCGAAGCGGGGCGGGCGGCACATCCGGGAGGGACGCTGTTCCGGGTGCCTCATCGCGTTGATCCGCAGCATCTGGTGCCGGTGGAGACGATCGAGCGGGACGGCGTGACGATGCTGCGGCTGCCGGAGGAGCATTGGCGGGCGCGCGAGGGGTTCGGGCTGACCGATGCGGGGATGACAGCGCAGCAGGCGCTGGATCAGATCAACTACTGCATCTGGTGCCATACGCAGGGGAAGGATTCCTGCCGGCATGGGCTGAAGGATCGGAAGAGCGGAGAATTCCAGAAGTCGCCGTTCGGGGTGACACTGGCGGGATGTCCGCTGGACGAGAAGATCAGCGAGATGCACACGCTGCGCGCTCAGGGGAGCGTGCTGGGGGCGTTTGCGACGATCGCGATCGACAACCCGATGATGGCGGCGACCGGACATCGCATCTGCAACGACTGCATGAAGGCGTGTATCTACCAGCGTCAGGACCCGGTCGATATTCCGCAGGCCGAGACGCGGGTGCTGAAGGATGTGCTCGGGCTGCCGTGGGGGTTCGAGATCTATGCGCTGCTGACGCGGTGGAATCCATTGGATGTGCGGCGGCCGCTGCCTCGCCCGGAGAGCGGGCGGAAGGTGCTGATCGTCGGGCTTGGACCGGCGGGGTTCACGCTGGCGCATCACCTGATGAACGATGGCCATACCGTGGTGGCGGTCGATGGGCTGAAGATCGAGCCGCTGGGGTTTGATCCGACGGCGCCGGTGCGTGATGTCGAGGAGCTGTACGAGAACCTGGATGATCGCGTGATGGCCGGGTTCGGCGGCGTCGCCGAGTACGGCATCACGGTGCGGTGGAACAAGAATTACCTGAAGCTGGTGCGGCTCCTGCTGGAGCGGCGGCGTGAATTCGCGCATTTCGGAGGGATCCGGTTTGGCGGCGGCGCGACGCTGGGCATGGACGATGCGTGGGCGATGGGATTCGACCACGTTGCGCTGTGCATGGGCGCGGGCAAGCCGACGGTGCTGGATATTCCGAACGGGCTGGCGCGTGGGGTGCGGGCGGCGTCGGATTTCCTGATGGCGTTGCAGTTGACGGGCGCGGCGAAGGTTTCGTCGATCGCGAACCTGCAATTGCGGCTGCCGGTGGTGGTCATCGGCGGCGGGCTGACCGCGATCGATACCGCGACGGAGAGCATGGCGTACTACGTGCGGCAGGTGGACAAGTTTTCCGCGCGGTATCGTACGCTGGTGGCGGAGCGCGGCGAACGTGCTGTGCGCGCGGCGTGGAACGCGGAAGAGGCGGGGATTGCCGACGAGTTCCTGGCGCATGCCGCGGCGATTGCGGCGGAGCGGGAGGCGGCGGCGCGGGAAGGGCGGGTGCCGGCGCTGGCGCGGCTGCTGAACGAGTGGGGCGGGGTGACGATCGCTTATCGGCGGCGGCTGATCGATAGCCCTTCGTACACGCTGAACCACGAGGAAGTGGCGAAGGCGATGGAAGAGGCGGTGCGGTTCGCCGAAGGGCTGTCTCCGACCGCGGTGGAGGTGGATGGGTTCGGACATGCGTCTGGCATGCGGTTGAAGCGGGCGGATGGGTCGGAGGTGTTGTTGCCGGCTCGTGCAGTGCTGGTGGCGGCGGGTACGCAGCCGAATACGGTGCTGGCGCGCGAGGATGGGCGGATCGCGCTGGATGGGCGGTATTTCCAGGCGGTGGATGAGAGCGGCGCGCCGGTGACCGTGGTGCGCGGGTTGGCCAAGCCGGATGAAACGCACGTGCTGATGCATCGGGCCGAGGATGGGCGGTTAATCAGCTTCTTCGGCGACCTGCATCCGAGCTTCTTCGGCAATGTCGTGAAGGCGATGGGCGGGGCGAAGCGGGGGTACCCGGTGGTGTCGCGGGTGCTGGCGGGACGGGAGGCTTCCGGGGTGAGTGGGACGGCGCTGATTGAGCGGTGCCGCGAGGAGCTGGTGCCGACGGTGTATGCGGTGAACCGGCTGACGCCGACGATCATCGAGGTGGTGGTGCATGCGCCGGCGCAGGCGCGGGCGTTCCGTCCGGGGCAGTTCTACCGGTTGCAGAACTACGAGATGTTGGCGCCTCGGGTGTCCGAGGCGGGGGTCGGGAGCACGGTGCTGGCGATGGAAGGGCTGGCGATGACCGGGGCGTGGACCGATCCGGAACGCGGGCTGGTCTCGGTGATCGTGCTGGAGATGGGCGGGTCGTCCGATATCTGTGCGCTGCTGAAGCCGGGAGAGCCGGTGGTGCTGATGGGACCAACGGGTTCGCCGACGGAGATCGTCGAGGGTGCGACGGTGGCACTGGTGGGCGGCGGGCTGGGGAACGCGGTGCTGTTCTCGATCGGGGCGGCGTTGCGGGCGGCGGGTTCGCGGGTGGTGTATTTCGCCGGCTACAAGCAGGTGCGCGATCGTTACAAGGTGGCGGAGATCGAGCGAGCGGCCGATGTGATTGTTTGGTGCTGCGATGAGGCCCCGGGGTTCGTGCCGACGCGGCCGCAGGATCGGGCGTTTGTCGGCAATATCGTGCAGGGGATGGTTGAGTTTGGCGCGGAGGTCGGACTGGCGGATGCCGATCGGATGATCGTCATTGGATCGGATCGGATGATGCAGGCGGTGGGGATGGCCCGGCATGGGGTGCTGGCGCCGCTGATGAAGCCGGGCCATGTGGCGATCGGGTCGATCAACTCACCGATGCAGTGCATGATGAAGGAGGTGTGCGCGCAGTGCCTGCAGCCGCATGTCGATCCGGCGACGGGGGAGCGGACGGTGGTGTTCTCGTGCTTCAACCAGGACCAAGCGCTGGACCGGGTGGATTTTCCGGCGCTGCATGAACGGCTGCTGCAGAATGGCGTGCAGGAGAAGCTGACGGCGCAGTGGGTGGATCGGGCGCTGCGGCGGCTGCATGCGCGGGGGGCGGCGGCGTAGTTGTTCTGCCTGCCGATCATGGGTCGATGGACGTAGTTGGCTGTGTGAGCCTTACACCGGCCCAGCTTCGACGATCGAGACGGACGATGTGGTTGGCACGACACGGCGCAGCGCGAGGCCGGACGCGGCCAGCAGAGCGCTGAACTCGCCCTCGGTGCGTGCCCGCGCCACACCGAACATTGCCATCATCTGCATGTCGATCAGGTAGGCGGCCGGATGGCCGGAAGACGGGTCCGGTTCAAGCAACTCCTCGCCGAGCAGCAGCAGCGAGCCCGGACTCATGGCCGCGCGGCAGGCGCGCAAGATGCGCAGGCAGTCCGCGTCGCTCCAATTGTGAAGAACGCGGACCAGCATGTAGATGTCTGCGCCGGCGGGCACTTCATCGAAGAAGCTGCCCTCCGCGATCGCTATCCGTCCATTCATCAGCCCATCGGCGGAGATGGCTCGCACCACGTCCTTCTGATCGAATACCTGGCCGCGCAGTTCTGGCAGGTGGGCCAGGATGTGGCGCAACGTGGCACCGTCGCCGCCGCCGACGTCGCATACAAGCCGAGTACCAGAGAAGTCGTAAGCCGCCGCGATGGCGGCATGCCGGTCGTCCGGGAAGGCTGCCATCATCGCGTGGTAAGCGCGCGCTTCGTCCGGATGGGCGCGCAGATAGGCGAACCGGCTCATGCCCCATGCAGCTTCGTGCGGAACCCCGCCCGCGAGCGCGACATCGAGTTCGCCCCAAGCCTTCCACGATCCTGGACCAGTCCAAAACCGCGCGGCGTGATGCAGGCTGCCCGGCGCATCGGTGCGCAGCAGCCGGGAGCGCGGGGTATGGGAGACCGTGCCCCCGCTTGAGACGGAGAAGACATCGAAGGCAGCGAGCGCACGAAGCACCCGGGCCAACTGTGTTGGCTGCACCTTGCAGTCAGCCGCCAGCGCGTCCACGGATACATGTCCATCGGGCGCGATGCGGTCGGCAATCCCCAGGTCGGCCGTGAGGCGAAGCATGCGGGAGACCTGAAAGCCCCTGAGCAACAGGTCGAGTGCTGTTCGGTCGGAGTCGGCTTCTGTCGTCGCGGGCATGGCTCAGGCTCCTAAGCGGACTGACGCACGGACGCGATGCTCTCTCCAATTCAGTAACGGCGTCCAGCGGGACGACGTGCCCAGGGTCAGGCGATCAGTTCCTCTGCCTGCCGATACATGCTCAAGAAATCGGCTTTCTCCCTGGCGCTCGGTTCAGAGGTGGCAGATCCGCTGACCCATTCCTTGTGGTATGCGCGGGCGAGATCGTCTTCGCTGTGCACCGCCATCGTCAGGACAAGGTGTGTCTGGCCGCCGATGTAGAGGCCCCTGCTCAAAACCCGGTTCATGAGGAATTCCAGGTTTCCTGGCATCGTCTTGAACGCCAGGAAGATGCGCAGGCGTTGCGTGCCATTCTCTCGGATCGTCACTGTTCCCGAGAAGAGGCTGGTGAGCGATTCCGGCCAACGTCCGCTGTCGGCTTGCGCGCCACAGTAGTTGTTGTTGATTCCCTTTGTCCCATTGCCGGACTCGTTCCGGAACATGACGTAGCTTGCCCGTTTCACGTTGGTCGCGTGATCGGATGCATTCAATGCGTTGACAACTTCCTCCATTGTCACGCTCGTCCGATGGAATGGGAGGGCGGGTAGCTCTGGATATGCGTTGACTGGTGTGGTGGCCCTGAAAAGAGCATCCAGGGCGTCGTGCATTGTCTGCGTCGAGATCAGGCGGTCTCGACCTGATGGGCCAGCTGAATGTTGTTGCTGCGAGGGGGCCAGCAACCGGTCGATCAAAGCCTGCTGCTGCGGGTCGGCTATCAGCCGGTCAGTCAGAGGTTGTTGGTGTGAGGCAATTCCAGAGACAACGACGAGGGTTTTGTCGTCACTCGAGGAAACCTGTCTGCGGATTTCCGGGCCAAGGATGATGCAGCCGTTCGAGGCGCTGTGGTTGGCGTACTGGTTGTCGCCGTGCATGAAGAAGCCAAACCGACTGTACATTTGATTGGTTGGATCCGGATAGAGAGGAAGCGCGAGTGGGCCAAGATGATCCACTGGCGTATGAGCCGGGCCGATCGCATAACTTCCCGTCGGGATCGGACCGACGTTTTGCTGATCCTGTGCAGCGGGATTGTTCAGGCCGCTGCCATGGCCGCAATATCCAGTCCCTATGAAGATCGTATTGAGGAACAGGTGCCCGGTCGCTTGTTGATACACCCATGGCATGGCTTTCCCCTGTGCGAAACTGGCCAGTCTTAATTTTCTCGCATCGTGGGCGGGTGCATGGCTGTTGTCAAAGCCGAACTTTCGATGAGGTTCTCTTGCAATCCCAGCGGCCATAGGGTGGGGCAGTGGCCGACCAAACCGAGCAGGGGCATGCCGTGACTATGAGACGCGCCGGTCCAGCGGATGCATCAGTGGTCCGCGAACTATCGAGGGCAGCTTACGCGAAGTGGGTTCCTGTCATCGGGAGCGAACCGCTGCCGATGACGGCTGATTACGACCACGCGGTTCGGCATCATATGATCGACCTGTACGAAGATGGCGGCGAACTGCGGGCGCTGATCGAGATGCTTGTTGAGGACGAGCACCTGCTGATCGAAAATGTGGCGGTTCGACAGGAACACCAGGGCCGGGGAATTGGCGACCGCCTGCTCCGTCATGCCGAGGTTGTCGCCGCTTCGCTGAATATTCGAGAAATTCGTTTGTATACCAATGCCGCATTTGACTCGAATATCGCGTTCTATGCCAAGCGCGGTTACCAGGAATATGACAGGAGGGCACTGCCATCAGGTCGCATCGCTGTCTTTATGCGGAAGGATTTGGGTGAGCGCTATTAGAGGTTGGTTACCTGATGCGGTTGGGCAGTGTTGGTGGTCACATCGCCCACTCCCCAACCCTCCCCCGCTGCGCGGGAGAGGGAGGTCACTGGTGAGGCCCATGATCGGCCGGGGATCGAGTCCAGCAGGCTTTGTGTATACGGATGTCGTGGCGTGTTGAAGACCTGGGCGGTTTCGCCCTGCTCGACGATCCGGCCGTGCTGCATGACGGCGATCCGGCTGCAGATCTGGGCGGCCACGCGCAGGTCGTGGGTGATGAACAGCATGGTGAGGCCCAGGCGCTGGCGGAGCTCTTCCAGCAGATCCAGCACCTGGGCCTGCACCGAGACATCGAGCGCCGAGACGGGTTCGTCGGCGATCAGCAGTTCGGGGTCCATGGCGAGGGCGCGGGCGATGCCGATGCGTTGGCGTTGGCCGCCGGAGAACTCGTGGGGGAAGCGGTCCGCAGCGGATGGGTCGAGCTGAACAAGGCTGAGCAGTTCGCCCACGCGGTGGAGCGCTTCGATGCGCGGCGTGCCGGCGGCGATGGGACCGTCGGCGATGATCTCGCTGACACGGCGGCGTGGGTTCAACGAGGCGAACGGATCCTGGAAGACCATCTGAATCCGTTTGCGGAACGGCTTCCAGCCGCGGCGGTCGAGGCGTGCGAGGTTGGTGTCGTGGAAGCGGATGGCGCCTTCGTCGGGTTGCACCAGGCGCACGACGCAGCGAGCGAGCGTGGATTTGCCGGAGCCGCTTTCGCCGACCAGGCCCAGCGTTTCGCCCTTGCGGAGAACGAAGTCGGCGTCGGCAACTGCGTGCACCGTGGTGCCGCCGCCGAACAGTCCGGCGCCGCGACGGAAGGTTTTGCGGACGCCGACGACTTCCAGCACGGGGCGGCCCTCGGCGGGGATGTGCGCGGCCATGCGGTGCGGGACGGCGGCGATCAGGGCGCGTGTATACGGGTGTTCGGGCGCGTCAAGGACCTGCGTTGTGCCGCCGGCCTCGACGATGCGGCCTTCCTGCATCACGGCGACGCGGTCGGCGATTTCCGCCACGACGCCGAAATCGTGGGTGATAAACAGCACGCCCATGCCTCGGCGCTGCTGGATGTCCTTGATCAAACGCAGGATCTGCATCTGGGTGGTGACATCGAGCGCGGTGGTGGGCTCGTCGGCGATCAGCAGCGTGGGTTCCAGCGCGAGCGCCATCGCGATCATCACACGCTGGCGCTGGCCGCCGGACAACAGATGCGGCCAGGCGCGGGCCAGGCGGGTGGGGTCGGGCAGGTTGACCGCGGCCAGGAGTTCCGGGACGCGGTCGCGGGCGCCGCCGGCGTTGTGAACGGCGAGAACCTCGGCGATCTGGTCGCCGACGCGCATCAGCGGGTTCAGCGCGGTCATCGGCTCCTGGAAGATCATGCCGAGACGGGCACCTCGGAACGCGCGCATCTCGGTTTGGGAGAGCGCCAGAAGGTCACGGCCTTCGAATTCGATGGTGCCGCGTTCGCGGCGCAGGACAGGCGGGAGCAGGCCCATGATGGCGGCGGCGGAGAGCGACTTGCCGGAGCCACTTTCGCCGACGATGCAGAGGACCTCGCCGGGGTCGAGCGTGAAGCTGACGCCGGCGACGGCGTGGGGGCGATCGGCGCCGGGAGGAAGGGCGATCGTCAGGTCCTGGACGGAAAGCAGGCTCATCGGCGGCGGGCCAGGCGCGGGTTGAGGGCGTCGCCCAGGCCCTCGCCCACGAGGTTCAAGGCGAGGACGGTGAGGAAGATGGCGAGGCCGGGGAAGACGCTCATCCACCAGGCGAGGCGGATCACACTGCGGCCGGCGCCGATCATGTAGCCCCAGGATATCAGGTTGGGGTCGCCCAGGCCGAGGAAGGAGAGGCCGCTTTCCAGCAGGATGGCGTTGGCGACCATCAGGGAGGCCAGCACGATGACGGGGGCCAGCGCGTTGGGGAGGATCTCGCGCCAGATGATGGTGGTGTGGGAGTGGCCCAGGACCTCGGCCGCCTGGACGAACTCGCGGGAACGGAGCGAGAGGAACTCGGCGCGGACGACGCGGGTGACGGGGGGCCAGGAGACGACAGCGATAGCAGAAACGATGGAGCCCAGGCTGGGGGAGAAGATCGCCACCAAGACGATGGCCAGGATGAAGCTCGGGACGGTCTGGAAGAACTCGGTGAAACGCATGATGGCGTCGTCGAGCGCGCCGCTGGCGTAGCCGGCGATGGCGCCCAGGGTGACGCCCAGGCAGAGCGCGGCGGCGGTGGAGACGGCGCCGATGAGCAGCGAGACGCGGGCGCCATAGGCGATGCCGGCGGCCACGTCCCGGCCCAGGCTGTCGGAGCCCAGCCAGAGGTCCGGGTCGCCTGGGGGCTGGAACGGGGCGCCCTGCATATCCCATGGCGAGTAGGGGAAGACCCAGCTTGCCAAGGCGGCGATCAGGCAGACGAGCAGCACCACGATGATGCCGGCGATGGCGCCCTTGTTGCGGGCGTAGGCGCGCAGGAAGAGCTTCATGCGGTCTGCACCCGGGGGTCGATCACGGCGTAGAGCAGGTCGGTGAGCAGGTTGAACAGGACCACCAGGATCGAGGTGACGAGGAAGACGCCGAGCAAGACCTGGTAGTCGCGAGCGAGCAGCGCGTCGAAGGCGAGGCGGCCGATGCCGGGCCAGGCGAAGACTGTTTCCACCAGGATGGAGCCGCCGATGAGCTGACCGGCCTGGATGCCGGCAAAGGTGATCACCGGGAGGAGGGCATTCCGCAGGATGTGGCGGCGGAGGATGCGGCCCTCGGGCACGCCCTTGGCGCGCGCGGTGCGGACGAAGTCCTGGGCGGAGACTTCGAGCATGGAGGCACGGGTGAGACGTGCATATACAGCCATATAGAACAGGCCGAGGGTGAGGGCGGGGAGGATCAGGTGCTGGGCGACATCGGCGATGGCAGTCAGGCCGGTGTAGCCGGCGCCGACGGTCTCCATGCCGAAGCTGGGGAGCCAGTTCAGCCAGACGCTGAGGAGCAGGACGAGCATGAGTCCGACCCAGAACAGGGGCGTGGCGTAGAAGCCGAGGGCGAGCACGGTGATGACGCTGTCGGTGATGCGGCCGACACGGTTGGCGGCCATGGCGCCGAGGGCGATGCCGGCGACGATGGCAAAGGCGAAGGCGCAGCCGGTGAGGAGGAGGGTGGCCGGGAGGCGCTCAAAGATGAGTGCGGCGACGGGACGGCCCTGGCGGAAGGATGTGCCGAGATCGCCGTGCAGGACGTGGTTGAGATAGATCGCGAGCTGGGTGGAGAGCGGTTGATCGAGGCCGAACTGCGCGCGGAGCTGGGCCATGAACTGCGGGTCGGCGGCGCCTGACTCGCCGGCGATGACGCTGGCCGGGTCGCCGGGGGCGGCGTGGATCAGCAGAAAGTTGGTCACCGCGATCGCGAGGATCACGGCGACGATCTTCAGCAGGCGCTGGGCGGCGAGGCTGGCGAGGTGGCCCCATCCCCCTACCCCCCTCCCGCGAGGGGAAGGGGAGGTTGGGGATAAGGTCAACCGATCCAGACTCCACTGAAGCCGGCGTTGGGGCCCATGGCGGTGGTGATGACGTCGTGCAGCTTCTTCTCGTGGATCGTGGGCCAGGCGAGTTCCATCAGCCAGAGCTGCGGGACTTCGTCGCAGAGGATGGCCTGGACGTCGGAGAAGGCTTTGGCGCGCACGGCGGAATCGCCGGACTGGCGGGCGGTGGCGAACAGGTCGTCCACCTTCGGGTTGGTGTAGCCGCCGGTGTTGGTGAAGGTGATCTTCTTGATGTTGGTGGAGACGTAGCTGCGCTCCACGCCAAGTGTGGGATCGCCGAATTGGGAGAGGAAGTTGGTGCTGGTCTCGTAGTCCCAGTCGCCGATGCGTTTCGCCCAGGCGCCGGCGTCGGTTGTTTCCAAGACCACTTCGATGCCGACATGGCCAAGCGCGGTGCGGAAGTATTCGGAGAGACGGGTCCAGACTTCACCATAGGGCAGCGCGAGCTGCTTGATGGTGAAGCGGACGCCTTTCGCGTTGGGTTTCAGGCCGGCGGCATCGAGGAGGGCTTTGGCTTTGTTGGGGTCGTAGGCTTGCAGTTTCGCGACCTTGGGATCGTAGAAGCGGGTGGTGGAGGCGATGGGGCCGGTGGCGACCTTGCCGATGCCGAACCACAGCTTGTTGAGAATGAAGTTGCGGTCGAGCGCATGGCTGATCGCCTGCCGGACACGGATGTCGTCGAGCGGCTTCACACGGTGGTTGATCTCGATCCAGGACAGCTGCGAGGCGTATTCCCAGCCGTGCAGTTCGACCTCGAGGTTGGGTTTCGCCTTGAAGCGGGGAATGTCGAAGGGCTCGATGTCGTTGGCCTGGGTAAGCTGGACCTTGCCGGTTTCCAGCGCGAGCGCGCGGCTCTGGCTGTCGGGGATGATGTTGTAGATGATTTCGTCCAGATAGGGTTCGCCGGCGGTCCAGTACTGGTCGAACTTTTTCAAGCGGATGAAGTTGCCGCGCTGCCATTCGACGAACTGGAAGGGACCGGTGCCGATGGGATGCTGGTTGGCGGGGTTCGTCCGGTAGTCGGTGCCGGCGTAGATGTGCCTGGGGACGATCGCGCAGGCGGTGACGTCGAACATCAGCAGGAACGGATCGAAGGGTTGGGCCAGCGTCAGGACGACGGTGTGCGGGTCGGGAGCGGTGGCTTCCTTGATCATGGAAAAGATCAGGCGGGCGCGGGGCGATAGTTCCAGATGGAACTTGGTGATGGAGAAGATCACATCGTCGGCGGTCATGGGCTGGCCGTCGTGGAACTTCGCGTTGTCCTGGAGCTTGAAAGTGTAAGTCTTCTTGTCGTCGGAGAGGGACCAGGACTTTGCCAGTTGGGGCAGCGGTTCGAGCTTGAAGGTGTATTGCAGGAGGCCCTCGAAGAGTTTTCCCGCGGCGAGCTGGGTGGGACCCTGGTTGTTGACGCCGAGCACCAGGATGGGGGGCTCGGGTGTGAGGATGGTATTGAGGGTGCCGCCGTGTTTCGGGGCAGGGGTGGTCTGGGCTCTGGAGATGGTTGGTAGAAGGCCGGCGGCGGCCGCTCCGGCGAAGAGGGTGCGTCGGGTGAGGTCGTGCATGGGGTGAGCGTCTCCGTGCTGGCCCTCCCCGTTATGTTTCTGATGAAAATGCTAACGGGGGGTGGGAGGCGTGACAAGACGGCGACGCCGGGGGTGCGATGAGGCGTGCGTATCAGTGGTACTCTACGGCTTGGCCGAGACTGATCATGTGCAACAGCCAGGCGCGGCTGGCGCCTTCATCGAAGTGTGATTGCAAGAGTAGCCGGCAGTTGTGATCGACGAGGTGGCGCAGCGTCGTGTCCAGGTCCTTGCGCGCGCCATCGACCAGCTTGGCGCGGTCGCTGGGGCTGACCTGCGGCATCTGCTCAAGGTGCTTCTGGACGTAGGCGGGGCCTCCGGCGAGTTGAGCGTCGGTGAACACCTGGATGATGCGTTTCAGGTTGGGAATTTCGCTGTCGTCCAGGCTGCATGCGTTGAGGGCGGGGAGGACGGAGCCAGGGGTGAGACCCTGCTCGTAGGTGGGGTCCTCCTGCGGGTTGGTTGCGGGGAGTTGCAGCGTGAGGCGTTGCAGGCAGTTCCAGCATTGGAGGCGAGGCGGGTCGGCGTGGGCGGGGGAGGGTGCCAAGAGAAGAGCGAAGAGCGCGAGACAGAGGAACTGTCCCGCGTTTCGCAGATGCGATGGGCAGGATGGCACTGTATCCGGGGGTGAATGAGGTCGTTGAGGCATTTGCAGGAGCTATATCAGGTGTGGGTGGCTGTTCGATAAGTGGTTGCGGTCAGCACATGAGCTGAAACATTTTCGATTGGGTGGAGTTGCTCAGCACAGCACTGTTGCGACGGCTGCCGCCGGGAGCAGTTGGGCGCAGCAGGTTTTGATTTTCGCCAGCATGACGTCGCAGTCCCCGCAGCTGAAGTAGCCGCGAACGG
>DATJJM010000335.1:0-18563 GCA_035492535.1 Acetobacteraceae bacterium
GCGATGAACTTTCCGTCGGGGCCCATCAGGTAAAGGATGGAACTGTGGTCCATCGAGTAATCGTTTGGCCCTGTGCCGGTGCGATGCTCGGCGTAGTAGACGCGGTACGCCTTCGCGACATTGGCGATCTGTTCCGGCGTACCGGTCAGGCCAATCAGCCTGGGTGAGAACGCCGCGGTGTATTGCTTCACCACCGCAGGCGTGTCGCGCTTCGGATCCACCGTGATGAAGATCGGCTGAAGGTTGTTCGCCTTGGCACCAAGATGGTCGAGCGCCTCGGCCACTTCATTCAGGGTCGTGGGACAGACATCCGGGCAGAAGGTGTAGCCGAAATAAACCAGCATGTACTTGCCACGGAAGTCGCTATCGGTGACCTGCTTGCCGGTGCCGTCTTCCAGAGTGAACGGGCCGCCGACCAGAGAGGCGGAGCCACCGCCGCTCAGCCAGACGAATGCGCCGGTGCCAATGATCAGCACGGCGACCACGAGGCCCATGATGCCGAAGATGATGGGGGACCGGCTGGATTTGGCCGACGTGTCGGGAGCGGGAGTCATGGCGGAGCGGACACTAGATCAGAGGTTGGACGTGAGATAGTGCCGCGCTGTCCGACTTACACAGACTGAGTAAATTGTAATGTGACACCGCCGGCCTCCGCCGCATCGATGATCGTGGTAGCTGGAGAGGCAGACGTCGATACGATCAGCTTTGTGATCCGCGGTCCGGTTCCTTCGACCAGCTGCAGCCGACCGCGCGTGAGTTCGAGCGTGAAGCCGTGCACGGGGTCGGAGACGACGGGGGCGCCGAGCAATCGCGATAAGCGCGACGCCGTTGCCATGGGCTCAGGAACCGCCAGTTCAACGGCGTCGAGCGAGACGGCGTTGTTCGGGTGATGCAGGAAGCGCTCCTGCCACAGCAGTTCCGGCGTAAGGTGATGCACAAGGTTGAAGCGGCCCTCGGGCTGGTCGGGCAGTTGCAGCAGATCGAAGCGCGCCATCCCGGGGGTGGCATCATCGACCGAGCGCTCGAAGCGGGTCACCGTTGGTCCGGCAATGCCCGCATGCTGCAATCGCGCGAGTTCCGCCTGAGGATCGGCGATCGAGAAGGCCAGGATATGGACGCCGGCATAGCGCGCGAGAAAGCGTTCGAGCGTGGCGCTGCGCGCGTTCGGATCGATGACGGCAAGCAGCTCGATATAACCATTCCGCAGCATGACGCAGTGGTTGCCAATGCGGCCATCTGCGTGACGCGCCAGTGGCGTGACGGTGAAGCCGAGCCGCTCATACTGTGCGGCGAGGCCTGCGAGATCGCGTGTCACGACGCCGACATGATCGAGCGCGATGTCCCTCACCGAGGGGTCTCGTAGTCCGGCAGCAGCCATTCCGCCGGTTCGGCTGCGGCTGCGGCGTACCATTCGGCGACCAGTGGATGCGTCCGCATGGCAGCGCAATAGGCCTGCGTTGCCGCGGTCAGCGTCGGCTTCCAGCTAAGAAACCGCGTCACCACCGGCGCGAACATCACATCGGCGACGGTGCATGTGGAGCCGAACAGATACGGTCCGCTGCCACCGAACTGCTCGCGCGTGTCGGCCCATAGTGCCTCGATGCGCGTGATATCCGCGAGCGCTTCGGCCGTACGGCCAAGCCCGGAAAAGTCGCGACCCAGGTTCATCCACATCGCCTGCCGGAGCCCGGCAAATCCGGCATGCATCTCCGCGCTGATGGCGCGCGCATGGGCGCGGGCGATCCGATCGGCCGGCCACAACGAGGGTTCGATCTCGGCACAATACTCGCAGACCGCAAGCGACTCCCAGACGCGGGCTCCCCGGTGTTCGAGGTACGGTACCAGCCCGTTGGGCGACAGCTTGCCAATGTCCGGCGTGGGGCCGGGGCGGCTGAAATGGATCAGCTCCACATCGACATCGAGCTTCGCCAGCTTGACCGCCAGCCAGCCGCGCAGAGACCACGACGAATAGCGCCGGTTGCCGATGTACAGTGTTCCGTCTGGCATCGTTTACCCTCCATCAACGCGGTGTCGTCTTGCATGATCATGGAGCACGGCCCATGGATGCGCGTGCCCGGTTGTCAGCGGAGGACCATGCATGACCAAGGTGGCATTGTCAGGCGCCAGCGGAAATATCGGCCAGGTGCTGCGGCCGGCGCTGCTGAAACTTGGGTATCCGCTGCGCTCGGCGAGTGGACGGCGACCGCTGACGGCGATTTCGCCGGAGGAGGACGTGTTCAGCGGCGACCTGCGCGATCCCGCGATCGTCGATCGGCTGCTGAGCGGCATCGATGTGCTGATCCATATGGCGGGCACCAGCGTTGAGCGGCCATTGCCGGAGGTGATCGAGAACAACCTCGTCGGCCTGAACGCCGTGTATGAAGGTGCGCGCCGCCATCGGGTCAAGCGTATCGTGTTCGCCAGTTCCAACCATGCGGTTGGCATGCACAGCGTGGACAGCAGGCTGGACCTGGATTGCGACCTGCGGCCGGACGGGTTCTATGGGCTGAGCAAGGTGTGGGGCGAGGCGATGTCGCGCATGTATTGGGACAAGCACGGCATCGAAGGCATCTGCCTGCGTATCGGCACCGCGATCGAGAGGCCCACCGAGTTCCGCCATCTGAGCACCTGGCTGGGCAACGATGACCTGGTGCAGCTGATCGACCGTTGCATCAAGGTGCCGAACATCGGGTTCCTGGTCGCGTGGGGCGTGTCGGCGAATACGCGCAGCTACTGGAATAACGATGGTGCGGCACGGCTTGGCTACCAGCCGACGCAGAATGCCGAAGACTTCGCCGCCGAGATACTGAAGATGACCAACCCGCTGGACGCTGTCGCGCAGCGCTATCAAGGTGGCGGCTTCGTCACCATCGACTATACGCCACCGGAGCAACGCCCCTGATGATGCTGACCACGCTGGAACAACAGTCCGCGGCGCTTGCCGGCGGCACCACGACAAGCCGCGCTCTGGTTGAAGCGTGCCTCGACCGTATCGCCGATCCTACCGGCGAAGGAGGGCGCGCGTTCACCAAGGTGCATGCGGAGCAGGCGCGCGCCATGGCCGATGCGATGGACATGCTGCGTCGCGTCGGCCGGGCACCAGGCCGCTATGCCGGCATTCCCGTGGCCCTGAAGGATCTGTTCGATATTGCCGGCGAACCGACGCCTGCGGGTTCACGCGTGCTGGCGGATGCGCCACCGGCCGCGGTGAATGCGACTGTTGTGGAACGGATGCTGGCCGCGGGATTCGTGCCTGTCGGGCGCACCAACATGACGGAGTTCGCGTTCTCGGGTCTCGGCATCAATCCGCATTACGGAACTCCAGCGGCGCCGTGGGATCGCGCTGGTGGCCGCATTCCCGGCGGCAGTTCATCCGGAACCGCGGTGGCTGTCGCGGATGGCATGGCGACGGCGGGGCTTGGCACCGATACCGGCGGATCGTGCCGGATTCCGGCAGCGTTCTGCGGCGTCGTTGGATACAAGCCGACCGCGCGGCGCGTGCCCATCACGGGCGTGCTGCCGCTGGCACCGAGCCTTGATTCGGTGGGACCGCTGGCCCCAAGCGTTGCCTGTTGCGCGGTGATCGATGCGGTCCTGGCGGGTGAGTCCCCTGCCCTGCCCGCATCCATGTCGCTGGATGGCGTGCGGCTTGGGTTGCCGACGAACCTTGTGCTCGATGGCATGGATACAATCGTTGGTACGGCGTTCGACCGCGCACTGGCAACGCTGTCGCAGGCAGGGGCACGCATCGTCCGGTTCCAGGCGCCGGAATTCGAGGGCTCGGGCCAGGCGAATGCCAAAGGCGGTTTCGCCGCGTCCGAGGCGTTTGCCTGGCATCGGACCCTGCTCGCCGAGAAGGGTGCCGGCTACGACCCGCGTATCCGCATGCGCATAGAACGCGGCGAACGCATGACAGGCGTGGACTACGTGGAACTTCTCGAAGCGCGCCGGCAACTGGTCGCCGAGTTCGATGCACGCACGCGCGACTTCGACGCGCTGATCATGCCGACGGTGGTGATCGTGCCGCCGCGCATCGCCGATCTGGATGACGAGCATTCCTACAATCGTAGCAACATGCTGATTCTGCGGAACACGGCGCTGGGGAACTTCTTCGACCGTTGCTCGATCAGCCTGCCCTGCCATCGCGAGGGCGAGCCACCGGTCGGACTGATGCTGGTCGGCGAGACGATGGGCGACGCAAAACTGTTCAGGCTGGCCGCGGCGATCGAAGCGGCGCTGTAAGCAGCAGCGCCTGCTGCGTCAGCAGTCCGTCGGCATCGCGCAGCTCGTGCACGATGGTGAAGTGATCCGCGCCGGGGACAGGGATCAGCGGGCCGGGCAGATGTGCCGCGGCGCGGCGTGCATGCAGGTCGCGACTGTCGGAAACGAGCGGCGGCAGTTCCGCAGTACCGTAGGCGATGGCGAGCGGTTTGTTCACCATCGGCAGCCGCATGGGCGACAGCGTGATGATCTCCTCGTCGGTGATGTGCAGCTTGTCGTCGAGCGGGGTGTCGCGGATCGGGCCGAGCTCGAAGATGCCGGAGACGGCGAGGCCGGCGACCACGCCCGGATGGCCGAGGCATAGTGCTGTCAGGTGGCCGCCGGCGGACCAGCCCGATAATACGATGGGGCCTGCGATCCCGTGCGCGGGACCATTCGCCACCAGCCAGTCGAGTGCCGCGTTGATCTCCGCGGTGATCTCGGTGAGCGTCGCGTCGGGACCGAGCGTATAGCCGGGCAAGGCACCGGCCCAGCCATGGGCATAGGGACCCGCGATCAGGTTGGCGAACTGGTCCTTTGAATTGCGTTGCCAGTAGCCGCCATGGATGAACACAAAGCACGGAGCGTTCGGATCCTTTGCGGGAAACAGGTCCCAGGTGTTGCGCTCGCGCGGGCCGTAGCGCAGGTCGAGATGGCCGGGATGCGCGGCGCGGAACTCGGCGGACGCGGCGGCGCGCGCGGCGTTGAGTTGCGGACTGTTCTTCACCGCCTCGGAGTTGTTGTAGGCCGCGTCGCGTTCGGCGCGGCTCATCATGCCCCAGTTCATGCTGTCGCCTTCAGATACCAGTCCAAGATCTGCCGTCCCTGCCAGAACAGCGTGCCAGGCTTCGACGCCATGTAGTCCAGCGCCTGCTCGAACCAGCCGATGCGATGCGGCACGCCACTGATATAAGGATGCACCGCAAGGCCCATGACTTTCGCGCCTTGCGTGCCGGCCTCGGCATACAGGCGATTGAACTGGGCCACGGTGCGGGTGAACAGTTCCTCGGCGCGATGATGCTGGATCATCATGATCGGGATGTCGTTCAGTTCCACGCTGTACGGCATCGTCAGCAGCGGGCCGTGCGCCGTGCGCAATGTGGCGGGAAGATCGTCCACCACCCAGTCGGCGCAGTAGCGGATGCCGGCTTCGGCGAGCAGATCCGGTGTTTCCAATGTTTCGGTGAGACCGGGGGCCAGCCAGCCGACGATGTCGTGGCCGGCCGCCGCGCGCAGTGCGGTGACCGCGTCGCGGATCATGGCCCGCTGGTCGTCCACCAGATGCGTGGCGATCTGCCCGAAGCCGTGGCCCATGAATTCCCAGCCGGCCTCACGCGCGGCACCGGCGACACGGGGATACGCAGCCGGAACGGTGCCGTTGATGGTCATTGACGGTGCGATGCCATGCGCGTCGAGCGCGGCCTTGATGCGCCAGAAGCCGACGCGCATGCCGTATTCGTGCCAGGCCCAGTTGGGCAGATCGGGAACCACCGAGGCGCCCTGCGGTGCCGTGAGCACCTGGCGCGGCATGGCGCGGTCGATGTCCCAGGATTCGACGTTCACCACGATGAACACGGCGACACGCTTGCCATCGGGCAGTGCCAGGTTCGGACGATCAATGCTGGCCTGGTAGTCGAGACGGGCGGCGGGTTTCATTGGTTCAACCATGGATGGGCCGAGGGGATATATGTGTGTGTATACACAACGAAGAGGGTCTGGCTAGGTTGGTTTGGGCAGATCGATTCCGGCCAGCGCCTGCCAGACACGAATGACGAAGGCATCGTCCTTCGCGCCTTCGCCGTGGGCGGCGGCGGCGAGGAACAACTGGTGCGCGGCGGCGGCCATCGGCAGCGGGAAGGTCAGCGCGCGGGCCTGATCGAGCACGATGCCAAGGTCCTTGACGAAGATGTTCACCGCCGACAGCGGGGTATCGTCGCCTGCCAGGACATGCGGCATGCGGTTCTGCCACATCCAGGAACTGCCGGCCGATGACGAGATCACCTCGAACAGCGTGCGCGGATCGGCACCGGCGCGGATGCCGAGCGCCATCGCCTCGGCGGCGGTGGCGATGTGCACGCCGGCGAGCAACTGGTTCACCATCTTCACCGTGCTGCCGATGCCGATCTGGTCGCCGAGCCGCCAGACCTTGGTGGAGATCGCGTCGAGCACCGGCTGCGCGCTGGCGAAGGCGGCCTCGGAGCCGGAGGCCATGATCGTCATGGTGCCGGCCTGTGCCCCCACCTGGCCGCCGGAGGTCGGGGCATCGAGCATCAGGAAACCGGCGGCGGTGATTTTCGCATCCAGCGCGCGCGCGGCTTCCGGCGCGATAGTGGCGCAGCACAGGACCACCGCACCTTTCGCCAGATTCGACAGGCAGCCGCGGGGACCAAACAGCACGTCCTCGGTCTGCGCCGCGTTCACCACGAACACCGCGACGGCCTCGGTGTCCGGGGGCAGTTCGTCGGCATGGGCAACGGCCGCGGGGACCTCGGCCCTGGCGGCCTCGCGGACATCGCAGCCGGTGACCTGATGGCCTTTGCGGACCAGGTTCAGGGCGGCGCCGAGGCCGATGGTACCCAGCCCGATCACTGCAACCTTCATGGTGTTTATCTCCCTTGGCGGAAGCGCTCCACTGCCGCGACCAGTGCGCGGCGGATGCCCGGCTCGAGCGCCGAATGCCCGGCATCCGGCACGATCGACAGCCGCGCCGCCGGCCATGCCGCCGCCAGTTCGAACGCGGTGCGCGCGGGACAGATCATGTCGTAACGGCCTTGCACGATCTCGGCGGGAATGCGGCCGATGCGGTGCATGTGCCCCAGCAGGCCTTCCGGCGGCAGGAACAGTCCGTGGGCGAAGTAGTAGGCCTCGATCCGCGCGAGGCCCAGCGCGGTGCGGTCCTGCGCGAAGGAGGTGACGGTCTCGGGGCTAGGCAGCAGCGTGCTGCACGAGCCTTCGTAGATCGACCAGGCGCGCGCGGCGGGCAGGTGCACCGCCGGATCGGGATTGGTCAGCCGGGCCAGATAGCCGCCCAGCACGTGCTCGCGCTCCTCCTCCGGCAGGAAGCCCGCGAAGGCGGCGTGAGCGTCGGGGAAGATCGCGGCAAGGCCGTGCAGGAACCAATCCACCTCGGCCGGACGGCCAAGGAACACTCCGCGCAGCACGCAGCCGATGACCCGTTCCGGACATGCCTGTGCGTAGGCGAGCGCAAGCGTGGAACCCCAGGAGCCGCCGAACAGCAGCCAACGTTCCAGGCCAAGATGGCGGCGCAGCGTCTCTATGTCGGAGACCAGGTCCTGGGTGGTGTTGTCCTCGAGGCTGCCGAGCGGGCGCGAGCGCCCTGCCCCACGCTGGTCGAAGATGATGACGCGCCAGAATTCCGGATCGAAGAAGCGGCGGTGCACCGCGCCGGCGCCGGCGCCGGGACCGCCGTGAAGGAACAGCACCGGTCGGCCGCGTGGATTGCCCACCTGCTCCCAGTACATGACGTGGTTGGACGAGAGAGGCAGGTAGCCCGTCTCGAATGGTCCGATCTCAGGAAACAGGTCGCCGCGCGGCATAATCGACGATGGTATAGCAGTGGGGCTGGGGCGGAACAGGGGTTCGGATGCAGCGATTGTGGATGGCGATAGGTGCGCTGGCAGGGTTGAGCGCGGTCGCGATGGCGGCGATGACAGCGCATGGGTTGGACGGGCTCGATCCGGCTGCGCTGCAGATGGTGCGCAACGCGTTGGAGATGCATGGCTGGCACGCACTGGTGTTGCTGGCGTGCGGATTGTGGGCGTCCCGCGGCGGCTGGCTGGCCGATGCAGCGGGCGCCTTGTTCACCATTGGCCTCGTGCTGTTCTGTGGTGCGGTCTATGCGCTCGCGCTGGACGGTATCCGGGTGCCCCTGGCGGCGCCGGTTGGCGGGACGACGCTGATGGCGGGGTGGCTGCTGCTGTTCCTGTCGATCCTGTTTCCACGGCGGAGCCGCTAACAGACTGTGGCCAATTTGCATTTGCGTCAGAAAATCAAACGCGGTCTCGCACGGGGTTGATGCGGGCAGCGTCGCGCCGTGATTAGAGTTGCGCGAGAGTCCAACAGCGAACTTATACGCCAGCGATGCCGTCCGAAGCCATCGAGCCGCTCCCTGAGCCTGACTTCCTTCCCGCCAACGACGAGGGCGCGACATCGCCATTAACGGAGAGCGGCATCTTCGCACCGGCGACACCGAACGATGTGCAGGCACTTGTGGATACGCCGTGCCGGACGCTGGATGTCGAATACAAGAGCTGGCGCAACCTGTCGAATGCCGAGGA
The DNA here is from genome assembly GCA_035492535.1 of Acetobacteraceae bacterium. Classification (GTDB taxonomy): domain Bacteria; phylum Pseudomonadota; class Alphaproteobacteria; order Acetobacterales; family Acetobacteraceae; genus JAMXLO01. Next base: position 8,559 of record DATJJM010000335.1, read on the forward strand.
TCGTGCCGAGCTGGCGCGCGACATCGCGGCACTGGCGAACCACGGCGGCGGGCATATCGTCTTCGGGTTCGACCAGGACACGCTGCGGCCGGAGGACACCGATCCGTTCCTGACGCGCTGCACGTCTGAGCAGGTCGGTGCGATCGTCCGCATGTACCTGGATCCGCCGGTGGCCTGCGAGGTCGCGACGCTGCGGTCTGCCGGTGGATCGATGCATCCGACGATCCGCGTGGCCGGCCATGGGACGGTGCCGGTTTGCATTCGGCAGGATGGGCCGACGATCGGCACGTCGCGGCTATTGGAGCGGGGCAGCTTCTATATCCGTAAGCATGGGACGGTGGCGGGCGCGTTCCTCGGCGTTCCGCGGCCACGGACCGATCGGGTCGAGACGCCGCAGGACTGGGCACCGCTGATCCGTCGCTGCGTGCGGCAGGACCGCGAGGCACTCCTGGCGATGATCGATGCCGCCGTGGAAGGGCGGGCAAACGTGCCCGACGTCGTCGAACAGCTCGCGACGTGGCATGCGGCTGCGCATGCCGCCTTTATGCGGCTTGTGTCCTTGAGTCCTGTGGCGGAGCGGCTGCAACGCTGCCACTCCATCCTGTCCTACGCGTTCGAACTGGCCGGCCCGGAGGGACTGGGGCACTCGCAGATTTCTGACACGCTCCGCCGCGTCGTGTTCGAACTGCGGCCGCTGTTCCGCGATACGACGATACCGTTCGACCCGCCGTATCGCCGATCGGTTCAGCCGCGGTTCGTGGTGGATGAGGCGACGGGCGACGGGGAGATGGATTTTCTCGAGGTGGCGTGGCTGCGCGAGCGGCCGCCGGGCGAGACGTCGGATTTCTGGCGCCTGTCGCCGCACGGCCTGGCGAGCATCGTGCGCGACTATGCCGAGGACAGGGCGGGCAGTGACGAAACGGGAATGCAGCCCGGCACTTGGTTCAGCCCCAATGTGCTGGCGCAGGAGGTTGCGGCGCTGGTGTGCCACGCCCGGTCGCTCGCCCGGTTTTTCGGCGGCGTGCGGAGGGTGCATTTCCGCTGCGAATGGCGGGGGCTGGCTGGGCGTCAGCTGTTCGATACGCACGCGACCTGGGTCCAGCGGGGCACGGCGAGCGACGACCACCGGGTCGTGACGACGCAGATGGCGGCCTCCAGCCTGGGGCAGGCGTGGCCGGAGATGGTGGCGGAGATCATCGCGCCAGTGCTGCGTGCGTTCGAGCCGGACCTGGCGTTGGGCGGCGATTGGGTGCGCGGACAGATGGCGCGCTGGGCACAGGGCGGCGGCTGAAGGGTCACGGGAGCGACGTCGCAAGCAGCCAATCGCGAAAGGCGCGCATTGCCTGCGTCTCGGCCCGGGATTTCAGGCGGGTGAGCCAGTAGCCACCGAGCGTCACATCGATCGGGAAAGGTTGGATCAGCCGTTCCTGCCGCAAGTCCCGCTCGAACATGGACACGGGCAGCAGGGCGACGCCCGTCCCCTGCACTGCCGCCTCGGCCATAGCCAGGGATGAATCGAAAACAAAGCCGCGGATCACGCGGGGCGGCACTCCGGCCGCCGCGAACCAGCTTGTCCATTCGTCGGTCCGGTAGGAACGCAGCAGGGTTTCGCGTCCGAGATCCGCGGGCTGGTTCAATCGCTGTGCGACGGCCGGCGCGCAGACCGGTGAGAGCGGCGCGTCGAACAGACGCGTGGCCTCGGTGCCGTGCCAGGCGCCGTCGCCGAAACGGATCGCGTAGTCCAGACCTTCGCCAGCCAGGTCCACACGGTTGTTGTTGGTCATCGGGCGTAGATCCACGAATGGATACATGGCGCTGAAGTCCGGCAGCCGTGAGAGAAGCCATCCGGTGGCGAAGGTGCCGACGACGCCGAGCGTCAGCACTTCGCGCATGCGCCCGCCCTCGAACCGGTCGAGCGTATTGGCGATGCGGCGCAGGGCCTCGGTCAGGTTGGGCAGGAGAGATTCACCTTCTTCCGTCAGAGCCAACCCGCGCGGCAGGCGACGGAACAACGGCACGCCGAGGATGTCCTCCAGGGACTTCACCTGATGGCTGATGGCTGCCTGGGTGACGCGCAGTTCCAACCCGGCGCGGGTGAAGCTTTCGTGACGTGCGGCCGCTTCGAAGGCGCGCAGGGCGTTGAGCGGAATCTGTCCGAGGTCCATGTCGGGGAAGGCCTAGTTTTTCTAAGGTCTAGCAAGAGGGATGATCGTTTGCGAGGGGTGCAGGCAGCAGGCATTGCTGTGGTTGTCGGGTGATTGCCGGCTTCGCAGCGACGATCACCCCTAACGCGATTAGGTCTCAGGAGATTTGCATGAACGCTGTCGTTACCCGGCGCGCGGTCGCCGCCGCTGCCGTCGCGGGCGTGTTCTGTCGTGGGCTGCGTGCGCGCGCCCAAGCGCCGATGGCCGTGGGCGCAGCTGCCTCGAACGCGACATCGGCGCGGGTACATGATGCACTCGCGGCGCTCGAAACCCGGAGTGGCGGCAGGCTTGGTGTCGTTGTGCTCGACACCGGCTCCGAGCACGCGATCGGCTATCGCGCCGAGGAACGCTTTGCGATGTGCAGCACGTTCAAATTCCTGGCCGCCGCCGCCATCCTGACCATGGTGGACCAAGGGCGAATGGAGCTCGATCGGCGCGTTCCCTTTGGCCCTGCCGATCTGCTCGAATACGCACCGATTGCGCGCAAGCATGTTGCCGGCGGTTTTATGACGGTGGATGCACTGTGCGAAGCTGCCATTCAATGGAGCGACAACACTGCCGCCAATCTGTTGCTGGCACTGATCGGCGGACCCTCCGGCTGGACCCGCTATGCCCGCTCGATCGGCGATGCCACGTCCCGCCTCGACCGCACGGAGCCAGGTCTGAACAGCGCGATCGCCGACGACCCGCGTGATACGACAACCCCGGATGCGATGGTCCGCGACGTCAACCTGCTGCTGTTGGGGAAAGCGCTGCGCGATGTGTCCCGCGCACGCCTGACAGATTGGATGCTCGGCGCCAAGGTCACGGACACACTGCTGCGTGCCGGGCTGCCGAACGGCTGGCGGGTTGGCGACAAATCAGGGTCGGGGGAGCGCGGCACAAGGAATGACATCGGGATCATCCTGCCGCCGCGCGATGCACCGATCGTTGCTGCTGTCTACTACACAGAGTCCGCCGAACCGAGCGCATCCAGGGATAAAGTCATCGCGGAAGTCGGCCGGATCATCGCACGAAACCTCGGCACCTGACTTGGTGAGCCGGCCCTTGCCTCCGGCACGCCAGGCCGTAATCTACTGCTCCATGCCCTCATTCGATCCGTCCCGAGTGGACATCGTCCTCGTCCACAGCTCCGACGTGCACGTCGACGACGAGACCTCCGCCACCAAGCACCATGATGGCACTGCGGGTCTCGCCGCGGTGCTGGCCACTGCGAGGGCACAGAAAGCCGACTTCGTGCTGCTGGCCGGGGATACGTTCGACAACAACCGCGTTCCCGCCCCGGTGCTGGACCGGGTCGGGCGGCTGCTGTCTGACGCCGGCATGCCGGTGGTGATCCTGCCCGGCAACCACGATCCGGCGCTGCCCAACAGCGTGTTCCAGCGCGGTGGTTTGGGTTCGATCCAGGGCGTGTCGATCTTTGGCATCACGCACGAGGAGGCCACCTGCTTCCCGATGCACGACCTGGAGATCTGGGGCCACGCGCATCGCGACTATGAGAACATGGCGCCGTTGCGTGGGCCGCGCACGCGCACCACGCGGTGGCAGATCGCTATGGCGCACGGCCACTACGAGCCGCCGCATAACCTTGCCACGCCGCTGCGGCCCTCATGGCTGTTCACCGACACGCATATCGCCGAGACGCAGGCGGATTACCTGGCGCTCGGCCATTGGGACCGGCCGGCGCAAGTCGGCGACGGCAGCGTGCCGGCGTACTATTCCGGGTCGCCGGACCTGGCGCAGACGGTGAACGTGATCAGGCTGACACCAGGCGGCGAGGTGATGGTGTCGCGCGAACCGCTGCTGCTGGACGCTGCTTAGAGCGCAAGGCCAAGGGGCCCTGCCCCATTGGTCCGCTTCGCGGCCCCGCTAAGGGCGGAGCCCTTAGAACCCCAACGATAGGATTCCAAAGGCTCCGCCTTTGGCGAGGGGTTTCAGGGGAGCAGAGCTCCCCTGACCCTGGTGTATTTGTGTGGCCTGCGGCCTAGCATACGGCGAAGGAGGAACCGTCGATGCCCCTGCTCTGCGACCGCTACGGCGCGATTGCCGTTCTCACGCTCAGCCGCCCGGAGGCGCGCAATGCCTGGTGCGAGGAATTCCAGACCGGTCTGGTGCAACTGTTGCCGGAATTGGAAGCCGATCCGGAGATTCGCTGCGTCATCCTGACCGGCGATGACAAAGGAGGGGCATTCAGCGCGGGCGCGGATTTGAAGAACCCGCGCACGCACACGATGGATTCCGTGGCGGCGTTCATCAAGGACCTGCCGAACCGGCGGCGCGCGCATCCGATCCCGGCGCTGACCGACTTCGCCAAGCCGATCATTGCGGCGGTGAACGGCTATGCCGTTGGGATCGGCTGCATCGTCACGTATTGCTGCGACATGATCGTTGCGTCGGAGCGCGCGGAGTGGCGGCTGCCGCAGAGCGGGCTTGGCATCATTCCGGCGCAGGGTGGCGCAACGCGGCTGGCACGATGGGTCGGCAAGGGATTGGCGATGCGGCTGGCACTCGGCTTTCCGCTGAAGGCGGACGAGGCGTACCGCATTGGGCTGGCGCAATGGCTGGTGCCGCACGATGCGATGATGGCGCGTGCGATGGAGGTAGCGGAGCATATTGCCTCGCTGCCGCCACTTGCCACGCGGCTGACCAAGGAGTCACTGACGCGCGGTGCGGATGTGCCCCTGGCTGACGCGGTGCTGGGAGATCTCTATCGCTTCGCGATGCTGGAACTGACAGAGGATAAGCAGGAAGCGCACCAGGCGTGGCGCGAACGCCGCAAACCTCGGTTCAAGGGGCGGTAGGACGCCGCAGCACGATCGCGGCCGCGGCGAGCATCAGCGCCATGCCGATGACGTCGCCGAGGTCGAGCTTCTCGTCGAACAGCGACGTGCCGATGATGACGGCAACGACAGGTGAGACGAAGGCATAGGTGCCGGTGCGGCTGGCACCCCAGTCGCGGACCAGGAGGAAGTAGATGACCGTGGAGAGGAGCGATCCCGGGACCAGCAGGTAGAGCCAGGCAATGGCGGCTCGCCAGCCCCAGGGGTGGATCAGCGCAGCGGCAGCTCCTGGTTCGAAGACGATCGATGAAACCAGCAGCAGTACACCGCCGATCAGGTTGGTCATCGCCGCCATCTGCGCCGGTGCGAGTGAATTCATGAGTGGCCGCGCCATGACGGAGCCGGCCGAGTAGCACATCGTGCCGATGATGACGCCGGCCGCGCCGAGCACCTCCCAAAGGTCGAGCCTGCCGGCGAGTGCGGCGGGGCCGAACAGGACGAAGACGCCGACGATGCCGATGGCCAGCGCGATGAGCTGGCGCCAGGCGAAGCGCTCCTGTCCCCAGGCGACCGCGAAACCGAGCAGCGCGATCGGCGTGAGCGCGGACGAGAGAACGCAGGCGAGGCCGGCGGTGATATAGCGAAGGCCATAGAGTTGGATCACCTGGTTGAGCGAGACCATCAGGATGGCAACGATGATCAGCCGGCCGGTGAGGCGCATCGGGATCATCAGGCGTTGGCCTCTCGCCCAGCGCCAGAGCAGCAGGGTAAGGCCCGCAACGGTCCAGCGCGTGCCGGAAAAGACACCGGGTGGTACGACAGCGATGCCGACCTTCATGCCGAGCCAGGTGGTGCCCCAGACGAAGCAGAGGACTGCGAACAGCGCGCGTTGGCGGGCGGGGAGCGAAAGTACGGGCGGCCTGGTTACAAGCACGCTTTGCATCGCTGTTTGTGTCATTGCGAGGAGCGAGGCGACGAACCAAACTTGCGGGGATGGAGCATGGGAATTTCGTTACATCATAACCTGCAACCGACACACGTGATACTGGAGTGACGAACGACTTGCCGCCGTGTTTCAGAGCGCTTGGATTCCAGGATCAGGGGTTCAGTGCATCAACATGGCGCCGTGCCACCTATCTACCATGAAGAGTCTGGCGATTCCTTGGCGTCCGTCGGATCGGCGCACCCGGCATGATCTACGTCAATGCGACGGAGGGGCAACACCTTAATGTCACGCTGCATGGGCAGTCACAGTCCGCCACAACGGCCTGGCGCATGAGCCCTCGACGGCGCTGAGCCTACCGCCATGTCGCAATATTGATGGAGGCGTCCGATGGATCCCGAGAATGACAACAGGGCGCGAGAAGACGAGCGCGGCAACCTGGCGGCTTTTGCTGCGGAGTTGCGTGGGACATTGATGCTGGAGGCTCTGATCGCAGCGTGCGCGATCATCTCCTACGCGGACTCGCAAAGTGCCCTTATCGAGCGCTGGAAGTTCGTCGAGCTGCTTTCTGGTGATCCTCTGCTTGCGGCGTTGCCAAAATCAGCGGTGGCCGAGGAGTGGGCCGCACATCGCCAGGCATTCACAGCCGCCCCCGCTGCCGCCCGGGCACAGGCGCTGGAAACGGTCGCACGCCTGGCTCCTGAGCCACATAAGGGGCGCATGGTGCTGGACGCCTGCGTCCGGATCATGAATGCGGATCGCCAGACGGGAGAGGCAGAGCTTCAGGGACTGCGCGATATCAAAGACGCACTGCAACTGTAAGGGTCCTGATGCGGCAGACCGATTACCGTGTTCTCTGCTTGAAAACGGGACAGCCTGTGCGATATTAGAGCTTCGTACAACACGATCCGGGCCCCTCTGGCAGGACGCCGGCCTCTGGCCGGTCAACCTTGCGATGTCGGATCACCGCACGGCATGCGGCGATCGGTCCGGCCCGCCTATTACAAGCCATCCATCGCTCCACCGTGCGTCGTCCCGATGACACATGGCAGGAGTGCGTGATGAGTTACACCAATAATCCCGGCGGCAGGCTGTATCAGCCTTATGCCACCCCCGCGATGGACGCGGAGTTGCGCAGCTTCATGCTGCGCGTTTTCAACACAATGGCGGGCGGCCTGGCCCTGACCGGCGTTGTCGCCTATGCGGCTGTCGCGTCGGGCCTGTATGCCGCGATTGCCGGAACTCCGCTCCTTTGGGTGGTCATGCTGGCACCGGTCGGCCTGGCGCTGTTCCTCGGCTTCCGCGTCGGGCAGATGAGTGCCATGGCCGCCCAGGCGGCCTTCTGGGGCTATGCCGGCCTGATGGGCCTGTCGCTCGCAGGCATCTTCCTGGTCTACACCGGTGACAGTATTGCGCGGGTATTCCTGATCAGCGCCGGCACCTTCGCCGTCACCGCGGCCTGGGGCTACACCACCCGCACGGATCTCAGCCGTTTCGGCTCGTTCCTGGTGATGGGGCTTATCGGCATCGTCCTGGCGGGGCTGGTCAATCTGTTCATTGGCTCCAGCGCTTTGCAGTTCGCCCTGTCGGTTATCGGCGTGGTTGTGTTCACCGGCCTGACTGCCTGGGATACCCAGCGGCTGAAGGTGATGTATCTGGACAATGGCGGCGCCGGCAACCTGGCGATCATGGGCGCGCTGATGCTTTACCTCGACTTCATCAACCTGTTCGTCTCCCTGCTGCAGCTGATTGGTGTTCGGCGCGACTGACCGCCTGACCAGCGAGCGAGGGTGACATGGACTGGCTGATCGACCCACAGGTCTGGGCCGGCCTCCTGACGCTGACCGCGCTGGAGGTCGTGCTCGGAATCGACAACCTGGTGTTCGTTGCCGTCCTCGTCGCCCGGGCTGAGCCGCGCCACCAGGCGTTGGCCCGCAAACTTGGGCTTGGCCTGGCGTTGGTGACGCGGCTGCTGCTGCTGGTGGGCATCAGCTGGATTGCCCATCTGACCGCGACGCTGTTCACCCTTGTCGATCACGAATTTTCCTGGCGCGACCTGATCCTGATAGGCGGCGGTCTGTTCCTGGTCTTCAAGGGCACCACGGAGATCCACAGGCGCGTGGAAGGTGAATCTGCTGACGGTGAAGCCGCCGCAAAGAGCGCGACGATTTTCAGCATCGTATTGCAGATTGCCATCCTGGACATCGTGTTCTCCCTGGACAGCGTGATCACCGCGGTTGGGATGGTCAGTCACCTGCCGGTGATGATCGCCGCGGTCGTGATTGCCATGGGCGTGATGCTGCTGGCGTCCGGGCCGACGACACGCTTTGTCGAGCGCAACCCGACCGTGAAGATGCTGGTGTTCTCCTTCCTGCTGCTGATCGGCATGATGCTCATCGCCGACGGCTTTGGCGCGCATGTGCCCAAGGGCTACATCTATGCAGCGATCGGCTTTTCAGCCGGCGTCGAGCTGCTCAACCAGCTTGCCGGCCGGCGGAGGCAAAGGCACCGCCTAGCCTCCGGTTCTCATCATCCGAGCATTCCAGATGAACCGAAACCACGTAGCACATGATCCACGTCTGCTGCGGCTGTTGAACGCATTGCCGCATCCGGCGCGACGTTCCTACACCTGGCTTGTCCGGCCAGAGGCGAAGTGGGTGAGGCGGCCGCTCAGTTTGGCGCTGATTGGCGGCGGCACACTCGGCTTCCTGCCGGTTCTCGGGTTCTGGATGCTGCCTGTCGGCGTGCTGCTGCTGGGCGAGGATGTCCCACCGGTCCGTCGCGTGGCTCTCCAGGCGCTGGGACGGACGCAGAATTGGTGGGACGCAAGGCGCCAATCATGGTGGAAACGCAATGATCAGGGGTGATACAATGCCGTATGGCATTGGATCTGAGTATTGGCTTTCGCCAGGTGAAGCCTGTTTCGTGCTGGTTTACTGATAGCGGCACTTACTGCGCCATTCATGAGGGGGGATGCATGCAGCGCGACAGAAGTCGCGTTCGTGCAAGCCGATTGAGCGCCATCAATGGTGCACCGATCGGCATTTCGTCTGTGGCCGCCGATGCGCGGCAATGAGGAGCGAATGACACAAACGGAGTATGAACAGAAATTGGACGAGGTCGATCGGCTACTGAACGACCCGTCGGCACCGGCCGACCCAGCCAAGGTATGGTCGTTACTTGCCGAGATCGCACAGTACAACACTATCCAGGGCGATATTGTGGAATATTCTCAGGAAGACCGGAGACACCTGCGTGGCGGCGGGAATTACGGCCTCGCAAGATAATATGTGCGGTCAAGCTGCCTGATCACGCCCTTTGCTGAAGCGGCTGAAGCGGAACGGGTGCGGATCGACGATGGGCGTGTCGCCGGAAACCAGATCGGCGGTCAGGCGTCCGGCCCCCGGGCCGATGCCAAAGCCATGACCGGAGAAGCCAGTGGCGAGGAAGAAGCCAGGGAGTGACGGCACTTCGCCGATCACCGGCACGGCGTCGGGCGTGACATCGATCATGCCGCCCCAGCTCTGGGCGATCTGCATCCCGGCGAACGCAGGGAATTTCTGCGACAGGACTGAGCGGGCCTCTTCCAGCACCGCGTGACGCGGCTCGGGATCCCAGACCCGCACAGCCTCGAACGGTGTTGCTTCGTCGAGCGACCAACGACGCTTCGTCCGCCACTCCTGGATGAAGCGGCGGCCGATCCGCATGCGGATCTCGCCATAGTTCTCGCGCAGGGTCGGGAGATATTGGCGTAGCAGGCGGAACGAATCAGGCGTGATATCGGCGATGTTCGCGTTGCGCCGGGCGATCGTGTAACCGCCATCGAGCCGCTTGCGGAAGGCAAACACCGACCCGCTGGCTGATGTCTCCGGGCCACCGTTTAGTGGCTGGGTGCGGAACACGGATGCCAGCACCTTCAACTGCGGCAGCTCGATGTCCGCGTTGCCGCAGAACAAACGCGACCATGCGCCGCCGGCCAGCACGACCACATCGCAGGCGATACGCCCCTTCTCGGTCACCACGCCGGATATGCGTCCGCCCTTCGTCTCCACGCCGCGCACCGCGCAGTCCGTCAGCA
>DATJJM010000336.1:0-31439 GCA_035492535.1 Acetobacteraceae bacterium
GGTGATGAAGTCGGTCGGACCGGTCAGCGCTGCCAGCGCCGCCGCCTGGCCGATCGAGGACGTATTCGAGGTGGATTGGCTCTGCAGCTTATCCATCGCCTTGATCAGTGGGACCGGTGCGCCGGCGAAGCCGATGCGCCAACCGGTCATCGCATAGGCCTTTGACACGCCGTTCATGGTGACCGTGCGGTCCTTCAGCCGAGGCTCGACCTGGACGATCGTCGCCGGCACGTCGTCGTAGGCGATCTTCTCGTAGATATCGTCGGTGAGTACCCGGACATCCGGGTGACTCAGCAGCACGTCGCACAGCGGACGCAGGTCGCAGGCGGTATAGGCCGCACCGGTCGGATTGCATGGATTGTTCAGGATGAACCAGCGCGTGCGCGGGGTGATCGCCGCTTCCAGGTCCTCGGCCCGCAGCTTGAACCCCGCGTTCTGCCCGCAGGTCACGAAGACGGGCTTGCCGCCGGCGACCGAGACGATGTCGGGATAGCTGACCCAGCACGGCGTGGGGATGATCGCCTCGTCGCCGTCGTTCAGCGTGGCGAGCATGGCGTTGAAGATCACCTGCTTGGCGCCGGTGGAGATGATGACTTCCTCGGGGCGGTACTCGATCCCCGAATCCCGGCGGAATTTCTCTGCCACCGCGCGGCGCAGTTCGGGCGCGCCAGCGACATCGGTGTATTTCGTTTCGCCCGCTTCGATGGCCCGGACCGCCGCGTCCTTCACGTGTTGCGGTGTGTTGAAGTCGGGCTCCCCGGAGGACACGCCAAGCACATCGCGCCCTTCCCGTTTCAGTGCTGCCACTTTCTGCCGTACGGCGATTGTCTGGCTGGGGGAGATGCGGTTCACGCGGTCGGCGGTCAGCGTCATGCGGCGCAAAGTAGCGTCCGGTTGCGCATCGCGGCAACCAGCCGCATTTTCGCGGCATGTATCAGCCGTTGTCCGATCGGGCCGGACCGCCCGATGTATATGTGCGCGCAGCACCACCTCCGCCGCCAACCCAGCCGCTCGAGGGCCAATGCAACGTCGATGTGGCGGTGATCGGCGGCGGGTTTACCGGGCTTTCCACGGCGCTGTATCTCGCGGAAGCGGGAGTAAACGTGGCGGTGCTGGAGGCAAACGAGATTGGCTGGGGTGCGTCGGGCCGCGCGTTCGGCCAGGTGGTGCCGTATCTGAAACTGGGCGAGGCGGCGGTCCTGCGCCATTACGGACCCGAACGCGGCCAACGCGTCATCGACGCAGTGGCCGAAGGCCCCGACCTGGTGTTCGAACTGATCAGGCGCCACAAGATCGACTGTTGGGGGATGCGCTCTGGCTTGATCTTCGGCGCACATTCGGCGGCCGGCCAACGCAGCCTGGAACGCCGCGCGGAGTTCTGGCGCGGGCGCACAGCGGCGGTCGAGATGCTGGATGCCACGCGGTGCGCCGAGCTGATCGGCTCAACGCTGTATCGCGCGGCGCTGCTGGATCGACGCGGCGGCAACATCAATCCGTTCGCCTATGCGCGCGGACTGGCGCATGCCGCGGCGAAGGCCGGTGCCACACTGCACACGCGGGCTCGCGTGCGACGGCTGGTACGGGACGACAAGCGGTGGATGATCGATGCCGGCACTGCGAACGTCACGGCTGACAACGTCGTGGTTGCAACCAATGCCTATTCGCCTGCCCTGTGGCCCGGGCTGCGCGAGAGCATCATCCCGATGCGCGGCCATGGCTTCGTCACCGAGCCTCTGTCGGACAACGTCCGCCATACCATCCTGCCGGAGCGACAGTCGCTGACCGATACGCGGCAGCTTTATTCCGGCGTGCGTCTGCTGCCGGATGGCCGGCTGCACGCCAGCGCGCACGGTCCCAGTTTCGGGCCGGAACCGAAGCCAGATTGGCGCCGTGTCGATGCGCGGATCCAGCGGATGTATCCACAGCTTGGCAGGGTGAAATGGCAGCAGGGATGGAGCGGCTGGGTCGCAATGACGACAGACCATTTCCCTCGGCTGCACGAATTGGCACCGGGCCTCTATGCGGGGCTTGGCTATAATGGCCGGGGCATCGCGGCGGCAACGATGATAGGGCGCGATCTGTCGATGCTGGTGTGCGGCAAGGGCGACGACGCGACAGTGTTTCCGGTCACGTCGCTGCGTCCGTTGCCTTGGCATGCCGTAGCGCCAACGCTGATACGAGGGTTGGTGCAGGCGTATCGCGTGCGGGATGCGGTGAACGAGCGGAGGCTTGGGCGGTAAGCGAGCCTCGCCGGTGCCGCCAGAGGTCATGGCCGGCTCAGGGCCGACCATGACCAGCGGGCCTAGACTTCGTGGAACGCCAGCGTGCGCAGCTCGATGCTCTCGCGCGGTGGTGCATCCTCCGGCGTCGTCGGGTCAACGAATGCCGTATGCGGCAGGAATCGCGCGCGTCCGTCCGTTTCCGAGTCGTAGCACTTCAGCAACAGCGCCTCATGCGGCTGCATCTCCGGCACGTAATACCAGCGATGCGAGGGATTGTAGGTCACTGCATATGTCTCGCCGACGCGATGCTGATACACCAGATCCGACGGGACCAGGTCCTCGGGCGCTACCGACTCGACATCGCACATCGCCAGAGGCGCATCACGCAGCGGACCTCGGATCGGGCGCCACAAGTTGATCACCTGCACCCGGCCGCGCAGCAACCGCTCGGCATCATCACCAAAGAAGTCACGCACCCGCTGCGGGCCGGAGTTCGCCGTATGATCGACGTGCACGCGTGTTGCCGGCTGGCGAGGCGCACCTTTCGCGCGGTCCTCCGTGCCCTTCACCCGGCGTCGCAGCGTATGGTCGAATATGAACACTTTGCTGGCACCCGTGGCGTCGGCGATCACCCGCTCGGCTTCGGGGTAGTAAGTGCGGCGGATCTCGGCTTCGTCCCAGAAGTCGTGGACTGCGCTCTGCTGGTGCAGCACCGCGAAGCCTTCGCGATCCAGCGATACCTGCGAGGCAACGGGACGCACGTCATGGACCTTCACCAGATGCGACTCATGCTCTGTGTTGGACCATGGCACGCCAGGCGGCGGATCGAACGTGTAGTTGCGCGGGCGCTCCGCCATGGGAGTCAGGTAGTTCAAGGTGGCGTCGATGCCGGGCAGGTTGTTGGCGTTCATGAAGGACTCCTCACTGGGTGGATGCGATTAGAGCGGCGGGATGTGCCAGAATGGCGTGTTGATCTCGCGATACACGTCGGCTGACGACGCGCCAAAATCGGCCAACTCCCGCTGGGTCATTTCTGACAGCCGGCCCATCTCCTGGTTGTGGCGATGCCAGGCGCGGGCAGTGCGAGCCAGGCGGCTGAACAGGCCGGGTTTGGTCGCAGGCCGCGCTGATATCTGAGAATTTGTCAGTGCCGGATAAAGGAAGGCAGACATCGAACTTCTCCTCGTAGTCTCCGTTGATAGGGAAAATGGCGCTCAACGCCCGCCCGGACAAACGAGACTTTGTCCGCTTTCAGGTGAGAGAATGTCATGCTAAAAGGAGGCCATGGCGATCGCCCTACCATCTCTGAACGGTCTCCGCGCCTTCGAGGCGGCGGCACGCCATCTCAGCTTCACGCGGGCGGCGGAGGAGCTGAATGTCACTCAGACTGCGATCAGCCACCTGATCCGACGGCTCGAGGAGCAGCTCGACATCAAGCTCTTCGTCCGCCGCAACCGCGCCCTGGAGCTGACGCGCGAAGCGCAGGACTACCTACCCGCCGTCCGCACCGCTTTCGAGGACTTGCGCCACGCCACCGCCCGGCTGCGCCGATCCGAACGCGATGGGGTACTGACCGTCAGCACCACCGCATCGCTCGCAGCGCAGTGGCTGGTGACCCGCGTCGCGGGTTTCCAGGATGCCAATCCGGGAATCGAGGTGCGAATCAGCACGTCCTCGCACCTTGTCAATTTCCAGCGCGAGGAAGTGGACATAGCGGTGCGCTATGGCCGCGGTCACTGGGCCGGCTTGCGCGCCAACTGGCTGATGGCTGAAGACATCTTTCCGGTCTGCAGCCCCACATTGCTGGCAGGGGATAATCCGCTGCGGACACCGGAGGATCTGGAGCACCACACTCTGCTGCATTCGAGCTCATCGCGTGAGGACTGGCAGCTTTGGCTGACCGCAGCGGGGCTGCCGACTTCGATTGCCAGGCGGCGCGGACTGACGTTCGATCAAAGCTTCATGGCGAGCCAGGCTGCCGTCGAAGGACTGGGCGTCGCGATGGGCCGTGCGCGGCTGGTCGAATCCGACATCGTCGCCGGCCGTCTGGTCGTGCCGTTCAACGTCGTACTGCCGACGGACGCCGGCTATTATATCGTTGCGCCGGAGACGACGGCCGATACGCCGATGATCGCGCTGTTCCGCGATTGGCTGATCGGATCCGTCGTCCCCGGCGCAGTCGCGCCACCGCCGCCGTAGTCAGGCTGCCATGCGAACAGGCATATCAGCCGCCTGAGCCAGCGGGGCGTCGCGCACTTCGACCAGGCGAGCGCGATCAAAGCCGTTGAACCCGGTGCGCAGGCAGCCGCCATAGGCACCGAGCTGACCGATCTCGATCCAATCGCCTTCGCGCATATCCGCGGGAAGGAAGAACGGCCCGCGCATCATGTCGGCGCTGTCGCAGGTCGGGCCGCAGAACGAGAAGCCGATCTTCGTGGCAGCTGGTGCCGCGGCATGCGGACGGAGCAGCCGTACCGGATAGCGGAAGCCCAGCGTGCCGGCATCGGCCAGCGCGCCGTATATACCATCGTTGATATACAGCGCGCCGCCGCGGCGGTGCTGCACCTGCACCACCACCGAGCCGCCACCTGCTACCAACGCACGGCCCGGTTCCGCCCACAATCGGGCGTTCGGCAGATCCAAGCGTTCGAAACCAGCTTCGATCTCGGCGAGGAACGCGCCGAGTGGCGGTGGCTCCACGTCGGGGTATTCGACGGGAAATCCGCCGCCGATATCGACGATGTCCACGGCCACGCCGGCGTCGCGGATCACGTCACCGGCGAGCGCCAGCGCATCACGCCAGGCCAGCGGATCAAGGCACTGCGAACCGACATGGAAGCTGATGCCAAGCCGCGCTGCATGTGGACGCGCCGCACGCAGCAGCTCCGCCGCCACCGCGGGCTCTGCACCGAACTTGCCCGACAGATCCAGCACCGCAGAGCCTTTCGGCAGCGCCAGTCGCACGATCAGGCCGAGATCACCGTCCACGCCGGTTGCAGCGATTTCACGCAGCAGCTTCGCCAGCTCTTCGTCGCTGTCGATTGCGAAGTCGCGCACGCCGTGCTGCGCCCAGGCCTCGCGGATAGCAGAGCGTGCCTTCACCGGGTGCATGAAGTGGATCGAGGCCGTGGGAAACATCTGCCGGACCAGCGCAATCTCAGCGATGGAGGCGCAGTCAAAATGCGTGACGCCGCCAGCGTGCAGCGCGCGCAGCACCGCTGGCTCGGGGTTGCATTTCACCGCGTACATCACGTCGCCGGGAAACGCCTGCACGAATTCCTGTGCCGTCGCGCGGATCGCCGCCGGCCGCAGGCAATGCATCGGCACATCAGGCCGCTCGTCAGCGATCAGATCATCAACCGAGGGAAGCACGGTCTCCGCGACGGGAAAGCGACGGCGAAGTGGCGAAACAGCAGTGCGTACGCGCAGATTGGACATGGCGGCATCCTCGCGAACCAGCGACCGAGACAGGGAGACGGAGTGTGCGCCGCGCGAGCCCGCTGCGGCGCCACACTCAGCCGTTGGTGCGAAGACTTCGCATCGCGGCAAACCGATCAGCCAACATAGGCGGCTCCCTAACGACCCCGGCCCCACGTTGGACCGGACCGACCGAAAAGGACGCGTTACGTCGTTGCTGTGCCCCTCAGGATTTCACGTGGGGCTCGCGGCACGTGCGATGCGTCAAGCAAACCGCCTGACAAGTGAGGTCAGGCGGGAGCGCGCATATAGGGGTCGAGGGGGCGTCGTAGTTATGCGAATATCGAAGATGGGGTAGACCCTCACAACATAGGAGGTGCGCCCATCAGGGCCAGGTACTCCCACACCACTGTGGCCGCCGCGAGCGCGGTGATTTCCGACATGTCGTAGGCGGGTGCGACTTCGACTACGTCCATACCGACGAAGGCGGTGCCACGCAGACGGCGCAGGATGGCTTGCGCCTGCCATGAGGCGAGTCCGCCGATCTCCGGCGTGCCGGTACCGGGGGCAAATGCCGGATCAAGCGAGTCGATGTCGAAGCTGAGATAGGGTGGCGTATCGCCGATCACCTCACGGACGCGTTGCGCCACGGCGACCGGTCCCATCACGTGTACGTCCTGTGCGGTAAGGATCGTGACACCGCGGCCAATCGTCCAATCCCACACGTCGCGCTGCACCGGCGAGCGGATGCCGATCTGGATCATGCGATGTGGGTCGATCAGTGCTTCCTCGATCGCGTGGTAGAAGACGGAGCCGTGCGCGTAGGTCTGGCCGAAGTTGGTCGGCCATGTATCGACATGCGCATCGAAATGTACCAGCGCGAGCTTGCCGATGCGGCGCGACAGGGCGCGCAACAGCGGCAATGTGATGCCGTGCTCGCCGCCAAGCGTGATCAGATGGCGCAGGCTGGCCGCCTGTTGTTCGATGAGGCGGAGGCTCTCCGGGATATCGCCAAGTGCCAGGTTCAGATCGCCGATGTCGGAGAGATCGAGCGTCGCCGGTTCGATCCAGAATTCCGGATGGTCGCCATCGGTCAGCATGCGGCTGGCGCGGCGAATGGCCTGCGGACCATCGCGCGTGCCGGCACGATTGGTAGTGCCGATGTCAAGCGGGATGCCGGCGATGACGAACTCAGCATTGCGATCGCTGCGGCTGATGCCGAGGAAACCCGGGCCGGTGGCAAAGGTGGGAATGCCCGCCATCGCGCTAACGGACGATCACGTTGCGGAACTGCCATGGATCGGCCGGATCGATGTCCTCAGGGAACAGGCCGCCACGGCCTTTCACCGGCGTCCAGTCCGTATAGGCCCCGACCATCGAACCAAGATACGGTTCCATGATCGACAGGATGCGCTCGTGATCCAGCTCATCTGCTTCCACGACACCACGGCGTGGATTTTCGATCGCCCACACCATGCCGGCCAGCACGGCTGACGTCACCTGCAACGCCGTCGCATTCTGGTAGGGCGCCAGGGCGCGGGTTTCCTCGATGGAAAGCTGCGAACCGTACCAGTAGGCGTTATTCGCATGCCCGAACAGCAGCACGCCGAGTTCGTCGATCCCGTCGATGATCTCCTCGTTCATCAGCCGGAACCGCGACTGCTCCTGGAACGCATTGCCTTGCAGTTCATGCAGCGACAGGATCGCGTCGTCGCAGGGATGGTAGGCATAGTGGCAGGTGGGGCGGTACACCACCCGTCCATCTTCGCGCAATGTCAGGTAATCGGCGATGCTGATCGCTTCGTTGTGGGTGATCAGGTAGCCCTGGATCGGTCCAGCCTGCGGCGTCCAGCTTCGCACGCGCGTGCCGGCTCCAGGCCGCGCCAGATAGATTGCCGCATCACAGCCGAAGGCATGGCGGGCGCCTTCCGGCGGCATCTGCCTCTCGTGCGTGCCCCAGCCGAGTTCCGATGGCTGCATGCCTTCCGATAAGAAACCATCGATCGACCACGTGTTGACGAACTCGTCCTTCTGCTTGGGGATGCGCGCGCGCTGGGTGTCACGCTCGGCGATGTGGATGCCCTTGATACCCAGATCGCGCGCCAATCGTGCCCAATCGTCGCGCCCGGCTGGTGTCGTATGCAGTCCCAGATCACGCGCCAGATGCAATAGTGCGCGCTTCACCAGGTGGCTGACCATGCCCGGATTGGCGCCATGCGCGATTACCGCTGTTGGATCGTCGCCGCGTCGCCGCAACGCCAGCGCTGATTCGCGCATTGCATAGTTGGAGCGTTCGGAGATGGACCTGGTGGGATCGGTATAGCCGCCGGGCGGCGGTTCGATGCAGGTATCGAGATACAGTGCGCCCAATTCCCGGCACAGCTCGATCAGTGCCACCGACGACACGCCAACCGAGAGGTTGACCAGGAACCCACCGGTCGCCAGCAGCGGCGTCAGGATGCGACGCAGTGTCTCTGGCAGCAGCGGCACTTTCTCGAAGCGGATGCCGGCGAAATCCGCGATTCCTCGCGACGAATCGTCCGGATCGATGATCACCATCCCCTCGCGCACCACGTCTATATGGCGGAGAATCAGCGGCAGCGTGCCTTTGCCGATCGAGCCGAAGCCCACCATCACGAGGGGGCCGTCGAGGCGCGCATGCGTCGTGGTCGGTGGAGGCATTGCCGCGGGTTCCTCGTTCATGTCATGGCGACACGGTGGCTAGGGTCTTACCAATGCAATCACTATCTCGGCCATGATCAGGATCAGGATCAGGAACTCCATCAGCTCCGTCCGGCTCGCGGAGCTTTCGTCATAGAGTGCTGAATACGTGTCGCGGATAATCGCCAACTTGCGATCCACTGCCGCATTCACGGCCGGAACCCTGAACAGATCCAGTGCGCTGGCGTAGATACGAGCAAGATATACGTCCTCGGTCACCTGCAAGGCGTTGTCCACCCGTTCCGTCAGCTCCGTCACCTCGGCGACCAGCGTGTGCAGCCGCCGCGCGAGATCGGCAAAGCGCTTCGACGTCAGCAACGTTCGGGTGCGCCGTGCCTTCGCCACCAGGTCATACATGCGCGGCAGCTCGTCATCCAGCAGTTCATCATAATATCTCATTTCCAGGAGCTGGGCGTTGGCGACCTCGAGCACGTCCAGCACATCGGAATCGCCGCGCGGTTCGTAAATGAAGGCACGATCCCAGGTGAGTACGACCAGATCATCCGTATAGTATGAAAAACGCTGGCGCAGCAGGTCGTGCCGCGCTCCATCCGAAAGCGGGCGCTGCTCGCCAGAGAGCAACGGGACCAGGTCGACGCTGTCCTGCAACGAGGTCGCCGTCATGGGGTGATCGAATGCATGCACGACGCCGACAAGGTAGTCTTCCTGCACACTGGATTCCTCGGGTCGTTCGAATGCCGCCCCAAGCAGGCCGCGGACCTGCCGGAGCAGTCGGCCCCATATGTCGTCGGCCGATGCAACGCAGCGATCCACCGCGTTGACCAGGTGGGCGAAGCTGCTCCACGCCGTGTCGGTCACCGCAATGCGCAGCGCAATCGTCACGGCGCCGAAGTCGTAGAGGCGGACACCAACGGTGGCTGAGACAGCGCAGTCGTCCAGCGCAAGTGAAATTGCCTCCAGCTCAAGGCCGACCGGAGGGACACCGAACGCCATCGCCTTGGGCGGCGTCGTGCTGAGGCGGACGCGACGCGATGTACGGGCCTGTTCGGCCAGGAGAGCCTCGGCCCGCGCCAGATCGATGGCATATGCGACATCGAACAGCCGCAGTGCCACGATGGCGCCTGTCGTTACCGTCAGCGTTGACTGTGACATATTGATTGCAGCGGAGTCCGCCATGGCGGTGTATCTAGCACGGCCATAGCCGGGGCGGGGAAACAGCGTGGTGGATAGGTCCTGGCATCATCGCCTTGGTCCAGCCGGTTGCCCCTCCCTGCCCCGCATGGCACCGTCGCTGTCCCCTTACTCGCGAGTGCGCGCCCGTGACCTTGATCCTCGCCAGCCGTCCCAACGTTTATTCGTCCAGTCCCCTCGACCGCGTCTCCCAGAAGAGGGAAGACGCCGCCTGGGTCGATGCGATGCTGCACGACCCGAACACACTCTTCGTCCCGGTCTGGCGCAATCGCAACCTTGTTCGCGGCATGGATGAAGGTGCTCCCGAGGCGGTGTTCATCTCCGGGGAGATGGGTCGCACGCTGCACATGCAAGGCGGCCCATGGGCATTCCTCGGCCTGCACGACGAATGTGCGGTGTTCGCGGTGGACATCAGCGCGGCGGAAGACCCGGTGCCGCTGCTGCCGCAGGAATTGGGCACCTTCGTCGATCTTCGTTCGGTCGGCTGGGGCGTGCCGCGGCCCGAAGCGTCGGTGCTCGCGCATGCGCGCGGACTGATGCACTGGCGCGCACGTCATCGCTTCTGCGGCGTCTGCGGCGGCGTATGCGATGCCCGGAGCGCCGGCCATGTGATGACCTGCACGGCGTGCGAAACGCAGCATTTCCCACGGACCGATCCCGCCGTGATCATGCTGGTCACGCGAGGCGACCGCGCCCTGTTGGGCCATTCGCAGCGCTTTCCGCGCGCAAACATGTATTCCACTCTGGCCGGTTTCGTTGAACCGGGCGAAACGCTAGAGGAAGCCGTCCGCCGCGAGGTGTTCGAGGAGTCCGGCATCAAGGTCGGCGAGGTGCATTACCATTCGAGCCAGCCCTGGCCGTTCCCGGGCAACATCATGCTCGGCTTCTATGGCGAGGGCCTGACCGAGGAGATCACCATCGATCCAGAGGAAATGCTGGACGTGAAGTGGTTCTCGCGCGACGAAATGCGGAACCCCGAGGCGCACGACTTCCTGTTGCCGCGCGCGGACAGCATTGCGCGGCGGTTGATCGAGGACTGGATGGCGGCAGGCTGATCGTGCGTTTGGTCTTGCTGCTGCCGCTCGCCCTGCTTGCCTGTGGTCCGCCAGGCGACACCCCCGAGGCTCAGTGCACGCGCCAGGCGGACCAGGATCCGACCGTGCTGTCGATCTATCGCGGGGATCAGGGTGATTACACAGAAATTGGTCCAGCGCGTTCCAATCTCATGTGGGCAAAGAAGCAGGCCTACACGAAGTGCATGCGGGAGAAGGGCTTCGAACCGCCTGGCGGAGTCGAGCCGATCAGGCCGCCCGTGTACTGATGCGGAGCGATCTCCTCACCATCGGCTATGAAGGTTGCACCATCGATCAGGTGCTGGCCGAGCTGAAAGCGGCCGGTGTTGAACTGCTGATCGACGTGCGCGCGGTGCCGATGTCGCGCAAGCCTGGTTTTTCGAAGCGGCAGCTTGCGGCGGGCCTGGATGAGCGGGGAATTGCCTACGTTCATTTGCAAGGCCTGGGCACCCCGAAGTCAGGCCGCGATGCGGTGCGCGCGGGCCACCCGGAGCGCATGGAGCCGATCTTCCGCGAGCACATGACGTCGGATCGCGCACAGGCAGAGCTTGCGCAGGCGAAGGGCCTGGCGCGCGAACGCCGCGCCTGCCTGCTGTGCTTTGAGCAGGATCCGATGACCTGCCATCGCCGATTCGTGGCTGAGATGATCGCGGAGGAGACGCAGCAGCCGGTGATGCACCTACACGCGGCGCCCCCTGCCCCATCCCGCTCCCGCAAGCGGAGCGTGAAGTCATGATCACGCAGCGGCGGCAATTGCCTTGGTGATCGTCTCCTCGGCCTCTGCCTTGCCGGCCCAGCCAACGACCTTGACCCACTTGTCGGGCTCCAGATCCTTGTAGCGCTCGAAGAAGTGCTCGATGACCGAGCGCGTGATCGCCGGCAGGTCCCCCACATCACCCACCCCGATGAACTGTGGATGCACACGCTCATGCGGCACGCAGATGATCTTCTCGTCAGGCCCCTTTTCATCCTCCATACGCAGCATGCCGATGGGCCGGGAGCGGATCACTGCGCCGGGCACGACCTGCGACGGGATCAGCACCAGTGCGTCGAGCGGATCGCCATCCTCGGCGAGCGTACCTGGGATGAAGCCATAGGCTGACGGATAGGCCGTGGCGGTGAACAGGAAGCGATCGACAAAGATCGCACCCGACTGCTTGTCCACTTCGTACTTCACGGCTGAGCCTTGCGGAATCTCCACCACCACGAAAATGTCGGCCGGCGGGGCTCGGCCCGTCGGTATCTTGGCTATGTCCATTTCATTTCACCTTCTGCTCGCTTGGCCGACCGAAGCATGATATCGCTCCCGGCATGAGTTCCATGTCGTCCATCGAGATGCTGGCGAAGCTCGTCGGCTTCAATACCGTCAGCCAGAATTCCAATCTCCGCTTGATCGAGTTCGTAACCTCCTGGCTCAACGAGCATGGGGTCGCTTACCGGCTGAGCTTCGATCCAACGGGGAAGAAGGCAAACCTGCACGCGACGATCGGGCCGGTTCAGGCTGGCGGGCTTGGCTTCTCCGGTCATCTCGACACGGTCTCGACCGAAGGCCAGAGCTGGACCGGCGATCCGTTCACGTTACGCCGCCAGGACGGCAGGCTGATTGGCCGCGGCGCCTGCGACATGAAGGGCTTCATCGCGTCGGTGCTTGCCGCGGTACCCGACATCAAGGCACGCTCGCTGGCGCAACCGGTGCACCTCCTGTTCACCTACGACGAAGAGGTTGGCTACCACGGCGCGCGCCGCATGATCGAGGATATCGAGCGCTCCGGACTGCGCCCGGCGGCCTGCGTTGTGGGCGAATGTTCCGAGATGCAGCCGATCCTCGCGCAGAAGGGCCGCTTCATCCTGCGCGTTGAGGCCCGCGGCCACGTCGCCCATTCCAGCGAGGCGCATCGCGGGGTCAATGCCGTGCATGCCGCGGCGGAGGCGATCGCGTGGCTTGCCGAGCGGTCACGCGATCACGTGCGCCATGGTCCATTCGAGGACGGCTTCGAGCCTTCCTATACCACGTTGCAGGTCACTGACGTCGCCTCCGACGCGCTGCCGAACAACGTTCCGGGCGTTGCCCGCTTCGGCGTCGAATGGCGCAACATCCCTGCCGACGATCCACACGCGGAACTGGCTCGCTTCCAGCGCCATGTCGCGACGACGATCGAACCGGAGATGCGCGCACTGCATCCGGACGCAGGCTTCGGCTACGATGTGCGGCTGGACCTTGCGGCGTTGTCCATGCCGCCCGATCACCCGCTGGCGCGCGCGGCCTGCGATATCACCGGGGCGCGGGTTGCCGGCAAGGTCAGCTTTTGCAGCGAAGGCTCACTGTACCAACCTGCAGGCATCGCCTGCATGGTGTGTGGGCCGGGTCATGTCTCGCAGGTCCACAAGCCGGACGAATGGATCGAAGAGCATCAGCTCGTGCAGTGCGATGCGTTCGTGCGCCAGGTGGTCGATCGCATGGCGATGTAACTTCCGGCCAGCGCGACACGGGTAATCAGTGCGCGAGTTCGAATTCCTCGGCGGCAGCCACAAGGCCAGACTCCTGGCCCAGGTTACGGATGTTGCCTTCGACGAAATTTTCCACTGCGTTGCCTTGGATAGGACGTCCGAGCAGATAGCCTTGTGCTTCGGTGCAGCCGTATTGCCGCAACATCGCAAGCTGCTGCCGCGTCTCGACACCCTCGCCGACCACCGCGAGTCCGAGCTTGTGGCACATCCCCAGGATCGCCTCCAGGATCACACGCACACCCTGATCGTGGGCCTGTCCCTGAACGAATGACTTGTCGATCTTGATCTTGTCGAATGAGAAGCGCCGCAAGTAGCTCAGACTCGAATACCCTGTGCCAAAATCGTCGAGTGCTATGCGAATGCCCATCGCTTTCAACGCATGCAGACTCTCGAGCACGGCCTGGTTATCGTCGGCCATGACGCTCTCCGTGACCTCGATCTCCAGCAAAGCAGCCGGCAGGCCAGTTCGCTTCAGGATCGCCGCAATCTCTCCCGGCAGGTCACGCTCATAAAGTTGCAACAGCGACACGTTCACTGCCACCGGCAGCCGCGATTTCCACTTTGCCGCTGCCTCGCACGCCTGCTCGATCACCCATAACCCGAGCCGCTTGATCAGCCCACATTGTTCCGCCACACGGACGAACGTTTCCGGTGATATGGCGCCACGTGTCGGATGGCGCCACCGCGCCAGCGCCTCGAACCCGACGATCGACAGCGAATTGCAGGCGAACTTCGGCTGGTAGTGAACCTCGAGCGCATCGTTGTCGAGCGCCCAGCGCAGACCGCTTTCCAGCAGGCGGTGCTCGTTGACGGACCGCGTCATCTGCGGGTCGAAGAAGCGGAACGTCCCGCGCCCCGCCGCCTTGGCGCTGTAAAGGGCGATGTCCGCATGTTTGAACAGGGCGTCTCCATCGTGACCGTCAGTCGGATACAACGCGATACCGATACTGGCGCCCACACGCACCTGTTGTCCGCCAATCTGCATTGGTTCGGCCAACCTTTGCAGCAGGCGTTCCGCCAGCGCCCCAGTCTCTCCGACCTGATGACACCCGGGTTGCAGCACCACGAATTCGTCGCCACCCAGGCGCGCAACGAAATCCACTTCGCGCACCAACGCCTGCAAGCGGCGGCCAATCTCGACCAGCAGCTCGTCACCCACGTCATGGCCGAGCGTATCATTGATCCCTTTGAAGCCATCGAGATCGATCATCAGGAACGCCGTGATCTGCTGATCCGCTGCATCCGGGGGGCAGAACTCCGGCATGCGCTGACGCAATTGCACACGGTTCGCCAGTCCGGTCAGCGTATCGTGGTGCGCCAGATAGCGCACGCGGGCGTCCGCCAGGCGTTGTTCCGTGACATCGGTGTAGCTGTGCACGAAGCCGCCGCCAGGCAGCGCGTGGTTCCGAACCTCGATCACCGTGCCATCCTCGCGGGCGACGTCGAATTGCGCGTCCGCGCCGGGGTCGCCAGTGTCCGTGCAAGGTGGATGGTGTGCCGTCAACTCCTTGGCTCGCGTTGCCGCAACCTCCTGCAGATTCTCTGTCGGATTGTTCGGCAGCGCCAGCAAGTCACGGGCGCGAGGGTTGAGCACCGGCACGTTCCCGCGCCTGTCCACCATCAGGATGCCCTGGCTGATCGTCTCCAGCGTGATTGTCAACGCACGTCGCGAGGCAATGCTGCGGCGCTTTTGCTGGAGCCACAACCCGCCGATCAGGCAGATTGCGACCGTGGCGGCGATCCCGCTGATGATCATGCGCATCCGCAGCGACCAATATTGCGAAAACACCGCATTGGTATCCAGCCCCACCATCACGATGAGTGGGTATTCCTGCAGACGTCGGAAGCTGGCGATCTCGCCGGCGTCGTGATGATCGCTGGTGAACCGGATCATCCCATCGTGCTGCGACAGCACCTGGCGGAACGCGGTCGCTTCCTTCATTGGCTGGCCGATCTGATCTGGGATCAGCGGTCCGCGCGCCAGTTGAGTTCCATCGGTGGAAAGCAATGCGACGAAACCGCCGCCCAGGTCCAGCTTTTGATAGAGCTGCGACAGTTCATTGCATCCAAGCGAGAACACTGTCACGCCCGCGAACTGGCCGTTGGGTCCCAGCAGCTTGCGTGTGAACTGGATTGTGTATTGGCCGCTAACGCGTCCACGCACTGGCTTGCTGATGAACAAGTCGTCGTGGGCTGGGTCCATC
The DNA here is from genome assembly GCA_035492535.1 of Acetobacteraceae bacterium. GTDB lineage: Bacteria > Pseudomonadota > Alphaproteobacteria > Acetobacterales > Acetobacteraceae > JAMXLO01. Next base: position 15,298 of record DATJJM010000336.1, read on the forward strand.
TGCGCCTTGAAATGCGGCCGGTCGGCGATGCTGACTCCCGGCGGTATTGGCAAGGTATCGGCAAATACGAGGCCAGCGGTATTCGCCATTCCGATAGCAGCCGTCATCTTGTCCGGTACAGTCTGCGTGCGCGCCCATTCGTCGAAGTTGAACTTGTCGCCTTGCACACTGTAGAACGCGCGGGCACTGAGCAGGATCTGGTCGATCTGGCCGATCGTGCGCCGGGTGCTTTCCTCGAAGGCACGAGCCAGATTTGCCGTTGTCTGTGCCGCGTTGCTGAGAGTGATGTCGTACTCGTGCTTGATCGCAACTGCGATACTTGCCCACAGCAGAATGAGGAAACCTGCAACAGCCACCAGCTCAGGCAGCACGGACTCCGTATCACCACGCACCGCCCGGCTGCGCGCAATGCGCTTCATCGCAGCCCGCAACCACGCACCGACGACCTCCGGCACGTGGATAAGGGATGCCCCCATGCGGCTTATGCCGCCTGGGACAGCTGTTCGTGAGGACTGCCTCTTTGTATCTGTCGCCTGCACTTGTGCATTCCCGCTTGCCGCACGCCGCCGTCATCGTGGATCGAATTGAACGGCCACCCTCACTCTCGGACGCAAGCCCGGACCCCCGCGACCGTCGTGTTTGCGTCAGTTGACCTCTATTGCGGTTACCAACTCGTTTCTATTCGATTTTTCGTTCTGCACCTCGGCCGACACCAGTTTGTAACGCTCCGTTGATGAAATTGTCTGGCCCGTCAGGCGGGTGATTCAAGTGTCGTTTGACCCCGACAGTGGGATTGAAGCAGGCCGAGTGACGATGATTGAGCGACGAGCTGCGATGGCGCGTGGATCCCACGGCCTGGGCACACTGCGAACAGCGCCGGAAGCCGTGCGTGCTGACGTTGCCATGGCAACGCTTGAGCAGGCTGTCGCTGCGGCCCGCGCCGGCGACCATCAATGCGGGCGCGAGCTCTGCGCTTCGGTATTGTTTCAGATCCAACCGATGCTGGCACGCCACAAGAGCCTGCTGCGAACAGCCATTTGTGCCCTTCTGATGTCACAAGGCTTCAACCTGCTGACACGCGTTACCGTCGCATTGAGCGGCGAACGCATTCGGGTCGTGCTTTGGCTCAAGGACGGCGCCCCCATCACGCCGCCGCGCTGCCAGCAGGAAGCACAAGAAACAATCTATACGATCGACCCTCGGTGGCTGGCGCAACTGTCGATCGACGACCCCTTCTTGCATGGCTGGTGCGACGCATTGGCCAGCGGCCGGGCAAGCTACGGCGCCAGACCGGCCGCCAAGCGTGCGAGACGGAAGCCGGTACCGGTCTAGGGTGTAGCTCTGCACGCATGCTGGCCGCCTCCCGTCGCGGGGAATGGGAGAGCGCACTAACTGGCGCGCAGCCAGAACGGCAGCGCTGTCCGCTCCGGTATCTCGCGCACCGTTTGTGGGATCTGCGCCAATGCCGCCCGATAACCGCGATACAGGAGTTGGGCGGCGTCGATATCGATCGCCGCAAACTTCACAGGGGATCCCGGGCGGCACTGCGCGAACCGCGGCAGGTCAGCCGACACGATCGTCGCCAGCTTTGGATAACCACCAATGGTCTGGCAATCCATCAGCAACACAACCGGCTTTCCTGACCCGGGAATCTGGATGCACCCGGGCACGAGCCCGTCCGATATGACATTGAAACCACCGCAATGCGCCACGACGGGGCCGTCCAGCCACGCGCCCATCCGGTCGCTGCGATGTGTCATTCGATAGGTGGAGGCGAGAAACGCTGCGATCTCCTGCTGCGAGAAGTATCCATCCTGCGGCCCCATAACGACCCGGATAGGATCGGCCGTGGAGGCATGCGGAACCAACTGCCGCTCCCGGGCTATGGGTACGCTGGCCACACGCAGAGGCAGCGTATCGCCTTCGACGAAGCGGCCGACGCCAAGGCCCGATCGCAAATGAGTCGCGCAGCTCCCAAGCTGTGGCGCCAGGTCGAATCCGTGAGCGACCGCGAGGTAGCCCCACACCGCATCGCTGGCTCCCTTGATGTGGAGCACCTGACCACGCTGCAGCCGGTGACTGCGCCAGGGCTGCACGGCAACACCATCCGCTGTCACCCCGAAGCTTCCACCCGTCACCGCGATCCGAACGGATTGCGCAAGTATCTCCCATGAGCCGCCGACATGCGCGAACTCCAGAGCCGGCGCATCGGGCGGATTGCCAACCAGTGCATTGCCTGCGACGAGCGACGGCATGTCCATCGCGCCACAGCCGGACACGCCGAACCGGTGCCAACCAGGCCGCCCCGCGTCCTGGATCGTGACGTACGGCCCCGGCGAAACGGCGCGCAATACAGGGGTCATGCCTCGGTCCGGACGTACTGCAGCAGCGCCTCGAAACTGAGACGCGACAGCCACTCGAACTCCGCCAGCGCGACACGGCGGAAACGTATCCGATCACCTGGCCGGAACAGGAAAGGATCGGCGCGCGACACATCGAACGGCCGCAATGGCGTCAAGCCGAGCTGATACCACGCGCTGGGAACAGTGGTTGGAACGATGCAGGCCTGCGCTCCACCAATCATTACAGCCCCTGCCTCTACATGAGGCCGTGGCGTGTCCCGTCGCGACAGATGCAACGCGGGCGGCACACCGCCCAGATACGGCATCCCTGGCGCATAGCCAATCGTATATATGAAGTATTCTGCTGACGTATGCAGCGACACCACTGCCTCCTCGGTGAGGTTGGTGCGCTGTACGACCTCCGGCAGGTCGATGCCATACGAAGCCTCATAGACGACCGGCACGTCCCAGGTCATTGCCCGACCCGCGCGTTCCTGCAGTCCGTGTGCAAGCAGGCGACGCAACTCGGCTACAAGCTTGTGGTACGAGATTTCCAATGGCTCATAGCAAACCAGCAGAGAGCGGTAGCTCGGCACAGTTTCGACGATGCCATCCAGCTCGGCCGCGGCCAGGGCCGTATCCAGTGCAATGACCTGGGCGTTCAGCGCCGGCTCCACGGCGTTGCCAAATTCCACCGTCAGCGCTGCCTCCCCGACTGGTGCGAAGCGTGGATAGGCGTCTGCCTGCACAACCGATGCGGTACTCGCGGCTTTATCGGGGTCAGGACGACGCAGCATCGTCATGAGGATGTACCTACTTCTGCCGCGACTGTGTGGCCGGGCCGAGCCGCGCCGGGTAGGTCAGCGCGACCATCAGCGCCATGACGGCGAGCATGAGGGTCAACAAGTAGGCGTGCCGCATTGCCGCGGCCGTAGTGGCAATCAGCGCGGCCAGATCACCGGCGGACTGTGATGCCCGCCAATGCGTGTCCATCAGCTGAGCCAGTGCGCCGGCGCCTGTCTGCGAGTGCGCAAGCAGGCTTGCGTTTATCATCGCAGTGAACAGCGCCGCCCCAAGCGACTGCCCCAGAAAGCGGAGGAACATGGTGGACGAGGTGGCGGCACCGCGCTGCTCCCACGCCACCGACGTCTGCACCGAGATCATGAATGTCGTGTTGCAAAAACCCATGCCGAGTCCAATCAGCAGAGCTCCGACCGCTGCCCAGCCTGGCCCCCGCGCCGGCGTCAAGGTGATCAGCACCACCGCGCCGACGGTCAGCAGAATCGCTCCGAGCGATGCGATCCGGCGATACGTCGCGCGCGGCAGATACAGGCCAGCCGCGGTGCTTCCCAGCACCCACACAACTGACATCAGCGCCAGGACGATCGCCGCGACATCGGGACCACGCTCCATCTCCCCCTGTATATAAGTCGGGAGATACGCAGTGACACCCATCATCAGAATACCCGTGATCAGGCTGCCAACATTGCTGCTGACAATGACCCGGTTCCGCCATAGCTCCAGCGGCAACATCGGCTCCGCCGTGCGCCTTTCGTGCAGCGCCAGCGCGAGACACGTCGCTATGAGGACGGCGATCAGCGCCAGTGCTGTATTGCCGGCCAGCGAGCCCCATTGCATGGCAAGCAGCATCAGCAACGTGACCGCGATGATCAGCAGAGCTGACCCCAGGTAATCGACCCGCCGTTGCCGGACATTCGCGTGTTCCGGCAGGAACAATGCGATCATGGTGATGGCGGCAATGCCGATTGGCAGATTGATCCAGAAGACCAGCGGCCATTCGCCATACTGTACGATGAAGGCACCAAGCGAAGGCCCGATGATGGCCGATACCCCGAATACGCCGGACAACATCCCCTGCACTCGCGCGCGCTCGACTGGCGAATAGATGTCGCCGACAATCGTATTAGCGATCGGCTGCACCCCCCCGGCCCCCAGGCCCTGCAATGCGCGGAATACGACAAGCTGCAACATGCTGTGCGAGAAGCCGCACAGGGTGGAGCCGATCAGGAAGAGACCCGCACCGCCATAGAACACGCTGCGCCGGCCATACATGTCGGCAAGGCGTCCATAGATCGGGATGGTTGCCGCCTGCGCCAGCATGTAGGCTGAGAACGCCCAGGCGTACAAGTCGAAGCCGCCCAAATCCGCCGCGATACTTGGCATCGCCGTTGCCATGATTGTGGCCTCGACCGCTGCCATGAAGCTCGCGGCCATGCATGCCGCGAGTATCAGGGGCCGGCGCGCCCGGAACGTTACCGGCGCGCTGATCAAGTCCGCTTCAGGCATAGCCAGGCAGCGTATGGCGAGGTCCGCAAGCCTGCGTGAATCTGGCGTTGGCCGCTCGCCCCTAGGCCCGAAGGCATACGACCAGGTCGTCCGTCATGTTTGGCGCGGGATGCAGGTCCACCGCGTAATCGACCACGTTAAGGCCGGCGAGTACGTCGTGCACCCATTCCTCCGCCGTCCAGAGTTGCCGGAAGATGTCATCGCGGGTGAACAGATTGCGGTTCTTCGCACTGCCGAACGGGATGTCGAACACGATCGTGGGGGCGTAGTCGAGCTGGTCACGCAGTGCCTCGCGGATGCTCTTCGCCGAGTCCAGGTGCTCCATCACGCCGCCATGCGTGATCGCCCGGAAGGAGCCAATCGGCGCGACGCCCGGCAGATTGAACATGTCGCCGCTTTGGAAGTGGACGTTGCATTCGGGCGCGACCACTGCGGCGTTGATGTTGGCCTGCTGCACGATGCGTGGGTCACAGTCGATGCCGACAACGCTATAGCCAAGCGTGGCCGAGCCGAGCGCGTGCCGCCCTGGTCCACAGCCCAATTCCAAGACGCTACTGCCGACCGGCACATGCCGCAGCAACATATTGAAGAAGACGCTATTATTGGTGACCCACAGATCGACAATTTCGCGGCTCAATTGCCATACGTTTCTGTCTCGGAATACTTTTATCCAGTCATCGCCGTCGCCAGCGGCATCAGTCCTGACCAGCATGCCATCCATTTGAGAAGAATCCTTCATTCGAGTGGGCCGCCGCTGCGCGACCGTTTAATCGGTTAGTCATATCTGCGTTACCGGATCGGAGGCAGAATAACCTAAACCTGTAATGATATATCAACCTGTCGGTATTTCATCGTTAAAATGACATTCTTTCGTCATTATGGGGTCAGGTTCGGATAAATGGGAGCGTGCAGATGTGATATACGGCCGCGAGGTGACGAGCGGATACAATGCAGCCGTCGCGATATTACTTTTAAGGTATCTCAACTTGGACGCGCATGATACCGCAGGGCAGACTTCTTTTAGGTTGTTACGCAGGCGTCGGCACACGAATGCCCGAGCAACTCGTTGTCAGACCGGTGCGATAACCCTCAGAAGGCGGCGACATCGAGTGTGCTTGGCGGCCCCCAGGCCGGCTGGGGACCTGGTCACGTATCGAACCATGTGCGTACTGCCGGAACGATCGTTTCGGCGTGTGCCTGAGGCTGATGTCCATGGCTCATCGTGACTCGACATCACTCTCCGCAGCGACGCTATCGGGTTTCGGTGACAAGGCTCGCCACATAGCCCGGTCACAAGCAGGCATGCGTCGGGTCGACGTCGTTCCGGGCTCTGTCGGTTGCGAGGCTCGCTTCAACATGCCGGACGCACAGCTGGCCTAGTCGTCCCTGGCCGCTTTTCGGGCTGTTCCTCGGAGATCGCAACAGTGGCCGCACTCTTGGTGTAGAAGATGACACCGCCATTATCCTGGAACTCGCCTGTCTTGTCTGTGAGATGCGCACGGTACATGAAGCGACGGAGTCGACTGCGTCGGTGGTCGCGAGAACGGTCGCGTTGGCGCTATGCGTTCTGCTGAGCGGTAGCCGTTCGATTATATGTGCAGTGAGACTTGCATCAATGAGTTGGCAGTCGCGTCGAAGTATTGTCGGTACGGTACGGCAGCAAATCGTGCGGGCTATCAAATGCGATGACATACCTTGGCACGGAAAGAAGCTCGAGTCCGGGACAGAGATACGTCAGCAGGACATAGGTCGCGATGTGCGCGAGGAACTCCCGCGCGATCCGGCTTGCCGCATGATGCCGCGGCGCCACTGTTTTGGTGTTTGGGATAATGGACCCGCCACAGTACCGACGACTGGCCGCCGAGCACGACCAACTTGTGACATTCATGCCGCGCCGACAGCACCAGCATGGCCGGGAGGTCCGGGCACATGCGACACACGGCGACGGCAGGAAGCCCTGATCAGGGCAGAGTAGCGCATCTCGGAGCTTCGGCGGCGTCAACTCGCGGTCTTTGCTCCCGGCGCGAGATGCGAAGCGGGATTTGGCGATGCTCGAGACGCGCCAGCAAGTAATCCTGACTTTGCAACGCGGTGGAATCCGGCGAATGTTGGCGTGAGGGCCGCGGCCCGCACGGCGATTTTCGACGTCTACGACATGATCCCGAAAGACGCTCGCGCGGCAAGGCGTGAGAGTCCCCGCGCTTCAACTGTGACGGGCGCGATCACATTCTGCCCGCGTCGTGCCCATACAAGAAAAGAACCAACAGGGAGAAATACCATGACCGGCCCCAATAGCGTCCCTCCGTGGCAGCGCCGCCGCGAGTTCCTCAGAAGCAGTGCAGCCATGGCGGCGTGCGCGTTTGGTCTGCCCCCCTCCTTTGCCCTCGCCGCGCCGGTACCGGAAACATTCGACGGTTCGGCCTTCAGGCTCAAGGCACCGGAGCCCAACGCCAAATCGGGCGGAGTGCTGCGCCACGGCATGCCGCTACGTGCGCCGCATTTCGATATTCACCAAGCCGGTACCATCTTCGTTCTTGGGGCCGCCGCCTGCATGTATGACAATCTGATCCGACGCGATCCGAACGATGGCGCCAGGACGATCATCCCGGATCTGGCGCATAGCTGGGAGATTGCCCCGGACGGCCTGACCTACACGTTCCATCTACGCCAGGGTGTGCAATTCCACGACGGTGCCGAGCTGACCTCGGAAGACGTGAAGGCCACCTATGATCGCATTGCGAGGCCACCCAGTGGTATCAGCATTCCGCGCAGTGTCCTGTTCAGAGCGGTTAGTGAAATCAACGCGCGAGACAAATATACCGTCGAATTCAAGCTATCGGAGCCCCGCCCCACGAGCTTTATGATGTCGGCGTTCGCCAGCGGCTGGAACGTTATCGTTCGCAAGAAGACGCTGGAAGACAACAACTACAATCTGCGAAAGTTGGCCACCTATCCTGGCACCGGTCCGTTTCGCAGCGTTCGTCGGATCGAGAATGAGCTCTGGGTAATGGAGCGGAATCCGAATTACTGGAACAAGGGGCTGCCGTATCTCGACGGGATCGAGTTCTATCACATGTTGCCGTTTTCGCCGGAGATGGGTTCCGCGATAATCTCTGGGCGGGTCGACTATGTGCGCATCACCGATCCGGTCACAATGCGCAAAGCCCAGTCCACGCCCGGCCTGGTGACCGCCAATTACAACCAGAGCGTCATTCACGCGACCTATCTCAACAACAAGAAAAAGCCCTTTGACGACCCGCGCGTGCGCCGCGCCTTGCACCTTGCGCTCGACCGAGCGGTCCTGCCGGAAGTCGTCAAAGATGTTGCCCCGATGTCGATGGGCAGCTTCATCTATCCGTTCTCCGAATACGCCACCCCCAAAGAGGAGCTTGTCAAGCGGCTTGGCTACCAGTCCGATACAGCAGCCTCGATCAAGGAAGCCCGCGCTCTGCTGGCGGCAGCGGGGTATCCAAACGGCATCAACAATCTGGATTACATGGTGCGTGACATCGCGATCTTCAAACTTTGGTCGCAAGCGATTCAGGCGATGCTGAAAACGGCGCTGAACGTCCAATGCAATCTGCGTACGGTCGTCGAATCGGTATGGTTCGACGATGCCGCAAGCGGGCATTTTGACCTGGCGATCGGGGCCGTCGTCGGGAGCCTGCTAGATCCCTCCGACTCGTTCCGCGCCTGGTACGGCAAGGACGGCCCGCAGAACTATTCGTTCTGGGACAATCCGGAGTTCCAGGCACTGACCACGCAGATCGACCGTGAGGTCGATCCGGCCAGGCGTCTGCCACTGGTCCATCAGGCCGAAGCCATCATGGAGCAGGACCCGCCACTGTTGCCGGTGGCGTGGGAACGGATCAACGAGGTCTGGTACAATTACGTCAAGGGTCTTAACCCGGCCGCCTATTTCGGCATCTTCGACGTCGTGCGCCTGGATACGGTCTGGCTCGACAGGACGTGAGGCATGCCGCATTCGACGGCGACCGCGGCCGCCCCAAGTGCGCTTCGACGTTCCGGCCGGGACCGGGTCCGAACAAGCTACGGATCCACGTCCGCAAGACAGTGGTAAATAATATTGGCGAAGTTCGGTGGCTGTGCACGCAGTCTCGAGCGAACCCGTCTCAGTGTAGAATAGGGAAATAACAGGGAATTTGCCGAGAATGACGGCGAGATGCATAGCGCATGTCGCCGAACCTCTGCGCCGGAACAAAGGGTTAGACCACAAATTCCCTGCTCGGAATAACAGGGAATTCGCTGGTGACGGTCATGGAATTGGATGTTGCGAAACAGGGAAACGTGGCGGCAGTCGGCGCCGCAACTGCACAACGCGGATAGGCCAGCGGTTGACGATCTCAGTCCGCCAAGCGTCGGCGATGGGCTGTACGACAGCATGCCCTTGCCAGTAATCATCCAGCGCAGCACCTCGAGACGGCAATCCAGGTCGCCGATCCTGAGCAACTCCCCCCGGAGAGTTGAAATGGCCGATCCAATCGTTCTCGTTCAGAATGAGTCCGCGGACGATTGGCCGCCCGCGCGGATCAAGCGATCGATGCGGTATTGCTCGCCGCCTTCCGTCTGGTCGACGTGGAATATCCCGGCAAGCGCTTCGATGAATTGATCGGCCGCTTCATCGCCGGTGTTCGGATCGTCGCTTTCCCCGAGCCAGTTGACCAGCAAGACCACAGCTCCAGGGGACGTGCCGTCCGCGACACGGCGTGCGCAATACCCGATGTCGTCGGGCGAAAGGAAGTAGAGGATCTCCGACAGGACCACCAGGTCGAAGACCTGGTCCGGCCATTCCTGCGGCGCCTGCATCCGCGCAAACTGAACCTGCGGCAGATCAGCACATCGTGCGCGCGCTAGCCCCAGCGGTGCCTCGACAATATCGACGGCCAGCAGCGTCGTGCAACGCGTCGCAAGTAGGCTGGTCAAGACGCCAATCGAGCAACCAACTTCCAGCCCGACGGTGAAGTGCCTACCTTCCAGCATGCCCAACGTATGTTCATATTTCGCCGCTTCGTAGCCACTACCCAACATATTCCAAGGGTCCGCCGACGATTCATAAATTCTTTGAAAATGCTCCGATCCGCGAGAGCGCTTCATGACAGAAGGAATGTCTCATAGGGCTGATCAAAGACGGCCAGGAGTTCCGGCGGCAATTGAAAGCCAGTCGGATCGTCCGTGATGATCCTGCCCAATTGCGACCGGTGCGCGCCGATCGCGCGTCGTTTTGCCGGCAAGTGGCGTGCAATGTCCAACCGCCATCCGGCGCGCGAGGGTGCGTCGATCTCCGTGGCTGGCGGCAACGTCCAACCCCAGACAGGATAGCTGATCAGCCGCAGGTTCCGTAGCCTGGCGACACGCTCCGCCATCAGTGCAGCCGCTTCGTGATCGCAATGGGGATCATGCCGCCACGGTGCCAGGATGGCGGTAGCCGATGCCGGCGCGACCCGCAGGATCATTGCAATGACGGCGTCGAACTCCGGTCCCGCGATCGGTGCCGCACTGTCCTTTTGGTCTAGAAAGAGAACGCAGTCTGCGGAAGCACCCAGCGCATCCACCGCAGCAATCGCTTCATGCTGCCTGAGTGTTCGCAGGCGATCAGAGTGATACTCCACGGACCGCGGATGGGAGCCTGTGCCATCAGTGAGAAACAGGATCGTCGGCGGCCGTCCGGACGCCACGCATTCAGCGATCAAGCCACCGCACCCCAAACTCTCATCATCCGGGTGCGGCGCCAGCACGATGCAGGTTCCCGTGCCAATAATGGCCGTCAGCCCGCCCACCGGCAGCCGCGACCAGGCCGCATGGATCCCTCGGATGCAGGTCACGTCAGCGCATCGGGATGATCGGCGAACCATGCGCCAGCTCCGGTCAGTACTTCATCCGGCGCAGGCTGTCGCAGATAGGTTGCGAGATCCCGGCAGATCAGCTCCACCAAACTCCCCTGTCGAAAGGCAGAGAGCCCCATGGAGCGTTGGACCAGACGCATGGCATCCAGGCAAGCCGCCTCGACGGCAGTGCGGGCCAGGCCAACCGTCGCGATTTGAAATCTTGGATCCGCGCGCGCATCCCCACCAATGCGGGCGGCCGCGTTGACCCAGTGGCGCGCGGTCTCCCGAGCGATGAACAATGCGCCGAGACGCTCTTGCGCGAATGGGGAATGCAGGCGACCGGCCTGGCGCAACTGGCGGACCGCATGGTCAACCAGCGCAATCAGGCCGCCGCAGGCCACGGCCGAACCACGCCAGGCACCGGTGGAGAACGCAGGTTCCCGCAAATAATCACCTGGCGTGCCAAGCAACGCCGCTTGGGGTACGACGCAACCAGAGAAATTGACGGCCCCCGTTGTTGCGGCGCGCATGCCCTGGAGCGGTGCGGGCAACGGCGTGACCGTCTCGCCGCAATTCAGTCGCACCGCGAGCATCTGAGCACCGAACGACGCATCGTCCGCGGTGATCACGGCAGCAGTGACATGACCCGCGCCAGAACAGAACTGCTTGGCGCCCTGAAGCACGATGCCGTTGGAAGAGCGCTGCATCCGCAGCCCTCCACCGGGCGGATCCGTCACCCACAGCGCGAACACATCGTCACCCGAACTCGCCCATCTCCGCTGCTCATCCGTTCCGTACAGCCTTATCAGGTGTGTGGCGTTGATATGCGCTTCCATGATACGGCCGACAGAAACATTTCCCTGCCCAATCGACATCAGAGCGTCCGCGAGGCTGTCGATCGAAACTGCATCATCGTCGACCCGTCGACGCAGGTGCATCACCTCCTCGGCCGGATACGCTGCCGCCTGGTCCAGTGCGACGGCGCGGGATTGCATCCAGGAGATGAGCGATCTCAATCCGCCGCCGCCAGTTCGCTTTGGCCCAGCAGGGCTTCAGCCGCGGCGATTTCCTGCGGCAGCTCGGTGAACGCGACTCGCCTGCGTGCGAGGACGGGACACCGCGCTTCCAGCGTCGCCCAGGCGGTGCCGAAAAAGCGCGCCATCATAACGCCGTCGAGCACGGCGGCCGAAACCGCTAAATCATTCCCGAGCCGGCGATCAGTGGAATGCCCGGACCATACATCGCGCGCGCGCCGGCGCAGCCCGTAGCGGCGCCATGCGTCCTCGGCCGGTTCCACTTGTTCGTCGGTGCACTCATCCTGCTGTGCAATCCGCCGTCGCATCGTATCGGCCATGCCGTCGGCCGCGCGCCCATACAGTCGGCCGGATACTGCGACCACGATCGAGGGATCGTGCCGGATGCGTCGATCCATCATCCGCAATGCGCGGACAAAGGCGCGATCTTCCCCGAGAGATACCGGCGGAATCCCACCTGCGTTGTGCAGCGCCTGCACTGTTACGGCCAGGCTGGCGCCCGACGCTTCCGTGTGCCGGGGATAAGGATCGTGGCGTTCTGGATCCAGTAGCCAGGCCATTTGATCCAGCAGATCGATCAGTTGGCATTCACGACGATCGTCTTCCTGCAGATGTACCGGAATCAGATGCGCGTCCCGCGGATCGAGCGCCGCGCGCCCACAGACTGCATCATGGCCCCGCTGAAAGTTCGCGACAGTGCGTTCGATCCAGTCATTGGCCACGATAGCGTCTGCGTCTGTCGTCAACAGATAGCCGTCGGGCCCCGCAATATCTGCCGCCAGCGCCATGGCCATGCGGCGGGCATAACCTGCACCGCGGCACTCAGGTGGCAGCGCGAGCAATTCCAGATGCAGCGGAAACGGCAGGTTCTCGCGCAAGGCTTCCGCGTTATGAAGCGTGGCATCAACGCTGTTGTTGATCAGTACGACCACGACATCCGGCGGTTCGGTCTGGCGCGCGAGCGCGGACAGGCAATCCTCGATCCGAGTGGCCTCGTTTTGTGCGGGGATCGCGACAACCGTTTTGGGGCGCCGGCATGCAATGATGTTAACTGCTCGCGCAGCAGAACTGTTTCGCATTGACGTCTTTGCGAGCCTCGCCAGGAACCGTGATTTCGTGCAGCCGTGAAACGGAAAGCACGCGATCCGGTTCCGATCACATTCACATTCACTCGCTCTCTCCCGCACCATCGCTGGAAATTGCAAGACGCAGGGAGACTCATCGGCACGCCACAACCGGGGAGAGCTTCGAATTATGCGTGATGTCGCCTCGCTGGAATCGTCACTTTATCGTGGCGTCGGCTCGACGATGCAATGACGCCTGGAAGCTGCATGCAGCGGCGACCGCGCTCCGATCAGACAGCCGAGATGCTGGAATCCGCGACGCCGGTGGCTATTTTGGATCCTGATCGGCCCAGCAGATAACACACGTGCCGTAACCACGGTCGAGGCTGCCATGCCATCCTTCACAGAAGCCTCGATGACATTTTGCGCACGCGCGCTTCGTTTGCGTACGGCGCCGGAAGACGTCTTCGCAAATCCAGCAATTTACCCATTCGCCTTGTTCAACAAGGCTCTCCTCGCTTGGAGAACGTTGGACTGCATCCGTGATGTCCAACTGCTCTTCCGCTCTGCCGCTCATTGGGTGCCTTTCGAAGTGATACGCCGTCGAGCTCTGCGACGTGCGACTTGGTGGACGGAGGACTGTGACGCGCCGACTGGCGGCAACAGGCGCTTGAGCGAGCGATCGCTGTCGAGATCCATCCTGCCAGTCCTAAGGCAGAACGGTACGGTAGGAGCCCAGCGTGACGTGGTGCGACTGACCGAGCTGGATAAGGGGCTCGGTACTTTGTTTCAGCACCATCCAATCAACTTGGTCGAGAGGAGGGGTCGTCGCCCCGTCGTCAGCATTCGATAGAAAACCGGCGCGCCAGGAAGGCTTGCCATGAGAGCTCGACGTTTGCGAGGGACCAGCGCGGCCTTCGCCCGGCTGCAGCAGCTGAACATCGGTCCAATAACATCAAGCGGCTCAAGGAACATGGTGGTCTTCCGACATCGAAGCCTGCACGCAAACCGGCATCACGAACGGGTTGGCATTGGCAGGCCGTCGCCAGTGCGGTGAACCGCCCACAGCGAGCTCATACAGTCTGCATGGGTTCGGGATGCGGGTGCTCGAGAAAGAAGCGCACCATCTCGCGGGTAGCGTCAGGCCCGCGCGGATCGGTATAAGTGCCGGCCGCACTGCCGCCGAACCAAGCGTGCCCGGCGCCATGCACGACCCATTGCTCGATCACTGTCTGCCCCGCCAAATCTATGCTGAGCGTGCGACTGTAGGTTCGGCCGCCCGCAGCGCGAACTTGCTCGGCGTGCGTGGTAAGCGCGGCGGCCTGGGCCGATTGCGCTACGACCGCATCGGCGTTGCGCGGGTTCACTGTACCATCACGATCGCCATGGAACACGATTGCGGGCACGCTGGGCCGCCCCCCTCCGGGCCGACCGGCGGCAGCAGGTCCGCTCCCCTGCATGGCCGCGAACGCTGAAGGAATATCACGAGCCGCCCCGCAGGCGAGGCCCGAGTGCACCCCGATCGCGGCAAACACGTCAGGGTAAGCATCGCCCATGATCGCAGCCGCCGCGCCGCCCGCCGAAAGGCCGGCGACATAGACCCGCCGCGGATCGACCGCGAAGTCGCGCATCACCTGGTGCGTGATGCCTGCGATCAGCGCCGGCTCCCCCTGGCCCCGGTGTTGATCGCCTTCGCTGAACCAGTTCCAGCATTTCTGCATGTTCGCGGCCGCTGTCTGTCCGGGATAGACCACGAGGCAAGTGTGTTCCTCAGCCGCCTCGTTCATGCGCGTGCCGGCGGCGAAGTCGTCGGGCGTCTGGGTACAGCCGTGAAGCATCACGATGAGAGGCACCGCCACGCCGGGGCGGTAGCCGCTGGGCACGTAGAGCTTGTAGGGCCGACTTCCAGCGTCGTTGCAGAAGCTGGCGGTCAGGAACTGCGCGCCGTCCGGCACCGAAACTCTCCCTGCCAGCGATGCCGGGCCACCGCGTCGTCCGCCTGACATGTGGAGTCCACCCTGGGTCATCCGGTCAAGCAGGCCAGGCGGGGCTGATCCCAACTTTGCCGCGCGGTTGAACGGCAGGGAGCTAGCACCGGGCACTGCCGGCCCAGGCTGAGGCACCGACTGGGCCCGCGCTGTTCCGGCCGGCTCTGCTACACCCTCGATGGTTCGCGGGGTGCGACCGGTGGTGGCCGGCGCAGCCCCGCTCGCCGCGCGGCTGGTGCCCAAAATGAGATGCAGGGCCTCGGTGAGCTTGCCGGCCTTGGTAAGACGCGTTGCCTCAAGCAGATCAGCATTCAGGACGTTGGTCATTTTCTGACTTTCACTGGTGGAGACCCAGTCAGGCATCCCCATTCGGAACCGGAATCGGTTTCCGTCATCGGTGGTCGAGCGTGGGTGAGCCGGGGCCATGGCCCGGCTGGACTGTGGGCGTCGGTGGAGTACGCGACAGCGCGTCGCGAATTTGGTCAACTCATGCGATCGGCCAGGGCGGCCCGGACTTCAGGGCTGGCATGCAGTGCACCTAGGACCGTGACCGAGGCGATTGCCGCGCGCGCCAGTTCGGGGGTGACGTCGGCAGCGATGCTGGCCAGGCCCAGAACGTTGATCCGAAGCGTCTCGCCTCGCTCCCGCGTGGCCTCCAGGTCCGCGCGGCTGTAGTGCCGCAAACCCAGGTCTAGCGTGTTGCGCGCGACCGACTGCCGGACAGCTTCCGTGTGGCGCTCAAGCTGGTTACGAATGGCCGTTCGAATGAAGTCGGTGCGGTTGGAGTAAAACCCTTCCCGCACCATCAGATCGATGTGGCCGAGGTCAACATAGCCAAGGTTGATCGTGATCTTTTCGCTATCACCACCCTTGGGCCGTAGCTCATGCACTGTCCCTGTCATATATCCTCGCCGCCAGCCGTGTGGATGGTATGTGGATGTCCCACGGATGGTTTCAAGCATTACCTTACGGCTTGCCGTGCTCGTTTGGGATGGCCGATCACCAGTACCGAACATTCCGTCGCGACATAAATCTCGCCGGTTGTGAACCCCGCCTCCGCAGACTCGGGGTGATTGGTGTCGATCAGTCGGGTCCACCCCCTCGCCGCCGGGGCACTCCGGTAGCTTAAGCTGAGCGCTGTTCGCCGCCGCGTTGAAGATGAGCAACAGGGTGGCGTCGCCGCCTTGTTCCGTCAGGCAGCGTGATCTCGATCTTGCCACCGGTCGCTTGCTCCGATTCTGTTGCCGACGACAGCTCGAGATGACCGCGTCGGCACGATCTGTCAGCATGCCAGCAAGCCCCGGCTTACCTGGCGCCGTCGGTTCGCGGCCCTGGGCAGCAGGTTGGTGCGGAAGATCGTGTTGCGCGACGGCGGAGCGGCACTGTGCAATCAGGCGCACTGCGGCACGCAACGCTGCCACCCACTGCCGCAGCGCAGGTCACGCTGATCGTGATGCAACGCGTCGAGTAGACCACCTTATGATGTCAGACGATGCTGGTGGAACTGGAGGGAGGCAGACATGGCCATCGTTCTCGATCACACCATCGTTCCTGCGCACGA